>JAFMKU010000097.1 GCA_017852795.1 Candidatus Neomicrothrix sp. | reverse complement strand
TCTGGAGGCGATGCTGCGAAGCGGTTGATGCTAGAGACGTCGTGATTGCGACAGACGATGACCGGATTGCTGCGGTGGCATCCGTCTTCGGAGCGGTTGTTGAGATGACCTCATCCGCCTGCCTCACGGGAACGGACCGAGTGGCCGAGGTCGCAGCCCGGCGTTGCGCCGACTGGTACGTCAATGTTCAGGGTGACGAGCCTTTCGTTGATCCGGTCGCAATCAGAACCGTGATCCGTAGGGCCCAAGCCACGAATCCTGACATCGTTGCCATCAATGCAATGAGTGTAATTACCGACGAGGCCAGTTTTCGCTCCGAAACAGTCCCCAAACCTGTAACTGACATCTCTGGAAGACTCATGTACATGTCTCGTGCAGCAATCCCAACGGACAAGGAGCTCCGCTTCCGGTCGGCATTCCGCCAGGTGGGCCTCTACGCATTCAGGTCAAGAGCCCTAAGCCTCTATCAACCTGGGGCAACCAAGTCGACTCTCGAGGAAATTGAGGACATTGAGATCCTTCGACTTCTCGAAGCTGGCCTGAGCGTTCAGATGGTCGAAGTGCCGGCAAGTGGTATCGCCGTGGACACCCCAGAGGATCTTGACCACGCACGTTCATTGATTGAACGATATTGATCAGTCTCAGCGATCAAGCATCCAAAGCATTCGCTATATAGGAACTCGTCATCAGCACGTCTGCGGATGGACCGTTCGCAGTGATCTTGCCCCCCTCGACCACGATGAGTTGATCGCAATTTTGCAGTATACGCATCCGATGGCTCACGATAATAACCGTCACGCCAATTGGAAGGCGCTCAAGGGCGGCCGACACTGCTGCCTCGGAAACTATGTCGATCGAGGAGGTCGGCTCGTCCATCACAACGAGATCTGGACGGGTTGCGAACGCTCGCGCGATCGCAAGACGCTGCTGCTGGCCACCTGATAACGATCGAGCGCCGGCACCAATCTGCGTTTGTAGTTGATCGGGCAAGGACCGAACATCACTCGCGAGGTCAGCGACCTCTAGCGCCCACCACAGGTCGTCTTCGGTAATCCCTTCCCGACACATCCGCAGGTTGTCAGCAAGTGTTCCTCGTAAGACTTGCGCCGATTGAGGCACCACGCCGATCCGTTGGCTCCATCCATCTCTATCGTGGTCGTGGATTTCTAAGCCGTTTACCAGCACCCTGCCGGAGTCTGCTTGGACAAGACCAAGTAGCAGCCGAACAACGGTCGACTTGCCACTTCCAGACGGCCCGATTATTCCTACTCGTGCGCCTTTCATAACCGTGACGCTTGCGCCTTGAAGAACGGTTTCTCCCTCCTCATACGAATATGAAACGTCAACTAATTCGAGTCGATCGATAGCCGTTAGTGGCTTGGAGCCCCAAGCAACGCGTCGCTGGGCAAAGGAGGCGAGGTGATCCCTCAAAAAATCCAGGACTGGGGTCAAGGTCGAGATAGCAATTGCTGCATGCTGAACGCCTTGGCCATAAGAGAGTGACCGAAGCACAACAAGAAGAATCGGTCCCACCTGATCCAGCCCATCCCCCGAAGAACCCTGCAACAACGCAAGTCCTGCCGCGACAGCCAAGTACGTGATCGTGGTGTAGATCGGAACCACGGTCGACTTGACGACATTCAAACGAAGACCGAGGTCACTCTCCTGAGCCATCAGAATTCGAATTGGCTCAGCGATCCGGTGACCAATTCCGCATGCCTGCACCTCAAACTTCATCGCGGATAGCTCAACGGTTGAAGTAGAGAGAAGTCGCTGTCTCTCAAGAACCTCTGCTGAACGGGATCTAATCCAACGACGAAGCGGCAGAAAAAAGAAACTCGCCGCAACGATCGATGCGATTAGCGCAACCGTAAGCACCGCATCAGCGAATAAGGCATAACTAAGCATCGCGACCATGATGAGGAGGTTTCCTACATGCGTGAGAAGGCCTGCGAGAGAGGAACTTGCTTGATTAGGGAGGTTGACAAGCAGTTGTTGCAGGCCGCCATCGTCAAGTTCTGCCTGAGAACGCCACGACGCCCTCGTGTAGGAATGAAGGACCTCCAGTCGGATGTTTCTTACCATCCAGAACTGGAGGCGTCCCTTCGAGGTGGCGACCGACAAGCCAAGCGCCAACCGGGTCACGATCAGCAGAGCGAGGCTGAGAAATGCGAATTTTATACCTCTTTCCCCAATGATTGGAATCACCAGTGTGTTGGACTGACCATTGACGGTCACTAGCGCAATACGAGCGAACAGCGTGAGGATCGCTGCTTCCAGCACTCCCTCACCAAGCGACAAGACCGACTGGACCAGCGCGAGCCAGCGCCTTCCCCTCAGCAGCCTCCAGATCCTCGACAAAGATGCATTCCCACCAAAGTCGACCTCGCGGTAATTCTCGTCCCTCATTGGAAGGACCAGACAAACTCGGCCTCAAGGTTCTCCTCTTCCTGAAGCGCCTCAAGACACGACTGGACAATGCATAAGACGACTACGTCTTGAATCATTCGACCGTAGACTGCAAAATCTCGTCCCACTCCGGTAGACGGCCAAGAGATCGCGGTACGCATCGGGGGTTTGGTAACGGTCAACGCCTGTCCCAGCCTTGACATTTAGGTTGGCCAACCCAAGTGATTCGAATCACATTTAGCTGTTTGAAGGCGACTCTCCGCTTAGTGGCTATGCAGGTGTTCTCTGCAGGGCTGCATGCGGTCATTGAGTTCATAGCAATGTCCAGTTCACCAACATTTGTTACACGAGAACACAATTTCGCCGCTAGCGACGCCAAGGCGGAGTCAACGATCACGGTACTCCTCCTCAAGCACGCTCACCCGCAGTCCGCC
>JAFMKU010000006.1 GCA_017852795.1 Candidatus Neomicrothrix sp. | reverse complement strand
CGGGTCCAGGAACTCGAACGCTGGGCGCAAGCCGGTCCGCAACCAAAAGGTTGACCCACACCAGCGCAAACAACACGGCGAAGAAAATGAACCAGAGCACCACCTTGGCCCCGAGCACCCGACCCCAAACATCGGTCCGTCCCAAGGAATCGAACCAGAGATAGTCGGTGTAGAACCCGGCGACCCCTCGCAGCGAGAGCAAACCGACAAACAAGGCTCCGGCCACTGCGGCCAACACCACCCGCCGCTTTCCAGAAAGGCGAGAGGGACGACGGTTGGGGAGATCTTCCATACGGCGCATGTCAGCAGGAGCCTAGTCGGCCCAGAACACCCAGTCTGTGCTGGGCGGTTTGTAGTCAGCTGGCCGCGGCTAGCGGGCGGATGCCCCCACTACCTCGGCAAACACTGCGCTCACCGCAGCACTTGCGGCGTCAGCAATCCCCTGCGACCGGACCTCGCGATAGAGCGCCCGTACCGCATCGGAAAGCTCCCGCTTGTCGTCGACGGTTTCGGCAATCTCCACCAGCCGGGTACGCAGCGGATCAAGGGCGACCGTCCGTACCTGAGACAGTCCGGCCTTGCGTTGCCCGACTTTCCCACCCAGCGCCTTGGCTAGATCACCAAGCGCGGCTGAACCGGCCTGTTCGTAGGGTTTGGCGTGCTCCCCGGCGTTGGACGCCACCGCGAACACGGCCTTGGCCCCGTTTTGACGGATCCCGTCCAGCAACGTGCTCTGTTCGTCAACCAGCACTTTCTTGAGCGCCTTGGCCAGAGCTTCTTCGGCAGCCGCTTGTTCGGCCTCGAACGGTTCTGACGGACCAGGTTCGGGTTCGTCCTCCACCGGTTCGGGTTCGTCTACGGGTTGTTCCGGACCCGAGTCAGCGGGCGCCTCTGCACCGTTGGCGGGTACCGGTTCTGCCGCCGAGGCGTCGTTGGCCGCCCCGTCGTTTTCCGGAACCGCTTCACGCAGCCGAGCAAACAGCCCGTCAACATCGGCCGACGCGGCCGGGGTCTCCGGTTCGGATTCGGGTTCCGGCTCCGGTACGGCCGGCTGCTCGTCTGCCGCCTGATCAAAAGGGGCGTCGGCCCCGCTGGACAGCCCACCCTGCAAGGCCGCGTCCAAATGGGTCAACGCCGCCGTCTCACCGGTGGTGAACAACCCTTCGGTGGAAACGCTCGCCTCCGCCTCGGCTTTCACCGCTTCGTCTATCCCCTCCAACAGTGGGTGCCCAACCACCCGTGCCGACTCGATCTCACCTTCGAGAATTTCGGCCGACGGCACCTCTTCGCTTTCCATCCGCAACCCCACCCGTTCCGCAGCCGCTCGGGCCTCCGGAACCGAATCGACGAGATCACGAACCGCGGCGTCGACACCACCTTGGGCCACCGACAACGCCTCCAATAGCCGGTCGCGGGCCGCCCGGAGCTGCTCAACTTGCGTACGGCCAGACTTACGTTTGCGAGCGAGATCATCGAGCATCCGCTCTCGAACGATGCGCGCCTCAGCGACCAGTTCCAGACCACGAACTCGCCCTTCTTCGACGATACGTTCCGCTTCTTCGTGGGCTTGGGCCAACGCAGCTTCGCGTTCCGAATCCACCTCGGCCCGGATCGCTTCGGCGGCCTCCAGCGCTGCTTCCCGAACCGCTCCCGCTTCCCGTTCAGCACGGTCGGCTCGCTCTGCCGCGGCGGCGTGCGCCGACTCCAACACCTTGGTCGCTTCGATCCCCAACGCTTCGGCAATCCGGTGCGCTTCGAGCGGGACCGAAGACGAGCCTTCCATCTCACTCAAGCGACTCAGCAAAGCGTCCCGTTCGGCTTGCAGACTCCTCAACTGAGCTGCGGCCTGTTTCAAGCGCTCCCGAACCGCCCCCGGGTCAAACCCTCGGCGGACCAATTCGAACGTCTGTTGCTCCAATTGAAATGCGTCAAGCGGCGCGCTGTCACCCATGCCTCGATGCTAGAAGTGTCGCGGCCTCCGGTGCGTCATACCCTCCAAGGCTTCGCCCTGAACGGCTCGCCTGCCGCGGCTAGACCGTGAGGTTTAACCGCAACGCCTCGGTTTCGCCACCTCGAGCCGTCAGCGCGTCGATGGCGTCACTGAGCGTGCTCACCCCGACAACCTCCATCTGGTCGGCCCCCTGTCGGGCGTCGTCGAGGTTGGCGATCGGCACCACGAAATAGTCGGCCCCCGACCGTTCCGCTGCTTTTGCTTTCTGAGTTACTCCCCCTACCGGACCCACCATTGCATCCACCGAGATGGTACCGGTCACCGCGATTCGCCGACCCCCGGTCAGTTCCCCGTCGGTCACCAAATCAACGATGGCCAACGCGAACGCCAACCCGGCTGACGGTCCACCGATCGCGCCAGAGTCAATATCGATAACGAACGGCAACGGGACTTCCTCGATCCGCTCCATAACCGCCGCGATCCCAATAAAACCCGAACCGGATCTATCCGGGTGATCTCCCAGCGTCACACGCTCGTCGCGAACGACACCATCACGACCTTCAACCGTGAGAACCGTCTTGGTCCCTCCCGGTCGCACCGCTAGCAGCTCAAGCAACGATGCAAGCGTCGTTACCGGTTCTCCATCAAGCGCGACAATCACTTCACCCGGTTCAAGCAAGTCTCGGGCTGGGCCGTCCGCAGCAACTTCACCGAACCCGACCCCGGTCTCGACCACGGCGTCCACCCCGAGGAATTCGAGAGCCGCGACCACGGCAGTGTTCTTCGCTACCTGCATCATTTCGAGGTTGTAGGCCCGCTCCTCGGAGGTGCTGCGGGTGCCGAAAACCTGATCTCGGGGCAGAAAACGGGTGCCGTCACGAACCGTGCCGAACACCCAATCGGCGAGCGATACCTGATCGTCAACCACCACGGTCGTGAACAGGATTTCGCCTTCGGGTTCAAACACCTCAAGATCGGCCACCGCCACCCGTGGTGCCGTATCAATCGCCGAACCAGGTTTCAGCGCCACCGCACCATCGTCGATCACCGAGTCACCGGGCAGAACCCTGCCCACCCACTGCGCCGGGATGGTAAAGAACCCCGTGGCCAACGTCAGCACCGCCACAACTGCGACGACCAGCAGCCGGGCCGGACGGCCCCCGAGAAGCCGACGAGGCTCGGAGCCTATGACAACCGGAGAGACATCCGAGGAAGGTAGAGTCGCGTCAGGCGTGGCCTCCTCACTCATGACTCTCACCTTCCTTTTCGTTCTTGCGGTTCTGATCTACAGCGTTGAACCGCCGCACCATCGATTGCAGCCTGCCACGCTCGACCGGAGATTCCGTCGCCGGACTCACCAGCTTGCTTCCACTGGCAACCCGCTGGTGTCGCACCTGCTCAACTTTGGAAACCGTGAGGACAGCATCGTGCTGGACACCTTACGCGTCCTCGGTCTGGCCCGCCGCAGCGTCGAACGTCCCGTCTCCGGACCGAAGGCTTACACCCGCTGGTGGGAACGACTCCGAGCCGTGATCGGTTTGATCGTGCTGGTTACCATCCTTGGGATTGTCCTCGCCGTCGCTACCGGTATCGCCTTGTTCGGGTTCCTCTACCTGCTTGAACAGGGCTTCGGCTAAGCCACTGGGCCAGCACCGAACGAGCCGCTATGCACCAAGAGAACGCAGCGAGTTCCCGAGTACGCCGCCTAGCGGTGCTCCGGGCGGGTTACATCGGTGATCCTTCGACCGCCACCGAAGGTCTTTCCGACCGGGAACCGGCCGTGAGGATGGCGGCACTCAGAAGTCTGGACCGTCTGGGTGTGCTCGACTCTGCCATTGTCCAACAGGCTCTCTGCGATCCAGACCGGCGGGTTCGTATCACTGCGTTGGAACTGGCCGCTCCCCGGGCCGAACCCGAGATCACCCAACTACTCGACGACACCGACCCAACCGTTGTCGAAATGGCCGCCTGGGCTTGTGGCGAACGAACCGAAACCGAGGACCCACCAATCGACCGCCTCTCCCAGCTAGCCCGCGACCACGACGACCCGCTGGTTCGGGAAGCGGCGGTGGCCGCGTTGGGGGCGCTGGGCCACGACCGAGGGCTGAGTGCCATCCTGTCCGCCACCACCGACAAGCCCGCCATTCGCCGCCGGGCGGTGCTGGCGCTCGCCAGTTTCGACGGGCCGGAGGTCGACGAGGCCTGGCAGCGGGCCCGATCCGACCGAGACCGGCAGGTCCGCGACGCGGTAGAAGAGCTTCTCGGACCGGTTGACGCCGACTAACGCTGGCTAACGCCGGCGAGTCGCCGGGTTGTCCATGAACATCGCCTGCAACGATTCGAAGTGTTCGATGACTTTCCCTGCGCCGAGAACCACCGACTCCAACGGGGCGTTGACCAAGCGAACTGGCACTTCGGATGCTTCGGACAGGCGCAGGTCCATGCCGCGCAGCATGCCTCCCCCGCCCACCAGATGGATTCCCTGCACAATCAGGTCTTGAGCAAGCTCCGGTGGGGCCTGAGCCAGACAGCTCAAAACCGAATCAACCATGGCCGATATCGGTTCTTCGATCGCCATTCGAACCGTTTCAGGACTCAGCACAATCGTCTTGGGAAGGCCGCTCATGAGTTCCCGACCGCGAACCTCGGCGTTGTTACCATCCGCGCTCGGATGAGCCGAACCGATAGCGATTTTGATGTCTTCCGCAGTTCGTTCACCAACCGCGATCCCGTATTCGCGTCGCACAAACGACTGAATGGCATTGTCAATATCGAACGAACCAACTCGGACCGCTTCAAGCGCCACCACTCCACCTAGCGAGATCAGCGCCGTCTCAGTGGTGCCACCACCGATGTCGATCACCATGTTCCCGATCGGTTCGTTGATTGGCATGTCGGCACCGATCGCCGCGGCTACGGGTTGTTCAATCAGCCGAGCATCGGCAGCCCCGGCCCGTTTCGCCGCTTCGGTAACCGCCCGCCGCTCAACAGCGGTAATGGCAGACGGTACGCAGATCACGACCCGCGGACGGTTGAACCGGCTCACCCCGACCCGTCGAAGCAGCAACCGAATCATTCGCTGCGTGACATCAAAGTCGGTGATCGCGCCTTTGCGCAGCGGCCGAACGGCCACGATGTAGGACGGTGTGCGGCCGATCATCTGCCAGGCTTCATCGCCCATCGCCAACACTTCGCCGCTCCGACTGTTGAGCGCGATAACCGACGGCTCGTTCAAGACGATGCCCTCTCCTCGCGCATAGACCAACGTATTGGCGGTGCCGAGATCGATCGCGAGGTCGCGTGCCAGGGTCAGTCCTCCTCGGCTAGAGGTTCGTCAAGGGGGACAATACCGCTCGGTTGGCCGCCCGTGCGGGAGTCGGCCTGCGGAGCCAACGCCCGGAGCTGCTCAGTGAACGGAGGATCAACGATCTGGCGTTGTTTCGAAGCCACCGAAAGCACTAGCGAACCGATGACAGCAACCAGCACCGGTATGACGAGAAAGAGCAGGGCGTTGCTCATCGCGGCGTCTCACTCAGCGAAGGAACGTCGGCGATGTGCTGGGCTTCCAGCCCCCACGACTCCCCCGCATCCCACCGTTCCCGTTTCCAGATCGGAACCGTTCCCTTGAGCGTGTCGATACCAAAACGGGCTGCTTCGAACGCCTCCGGCCGATGGGGTGACGATGCCGCCACTACCACTGCCGATTCGCCGATCTCCAGCGGACCGATCCGGTGCAGCAACGCAACCCGGCCGAGTTCCGGCCAACGGGTTCGCATCTCCACTGCGATGGCAGCCAACCGAACCAGAACCTGTTCTTCGTAAGCCTCGTACTCCAACCGATCAACGCCGTTGCGGCCCGGGGCATGGTCACGCGCCGTCCCGCTAAAAACCACCGATGCACCACAGTCCGGGCGAACCACCCAATCGACCGCGGGGCCAACCGGTAGTGGTTCGTTGGTCAGCGCCAACCAGTCATCCGTGTCGTTTGGGGGGTTCAGCATCCGCCACATCGTAGACCGTCGACATCAATGCCCCTCACCGGCCCTGCGAACCGGAAGCTGCTCAGGTCAGACGTCGGCTCCATCGCCTGATCGCCGCGATCAACGCCGACCCGGCACCCAGTCCCGCTACCACCATCGCGGCCAGAGCCAACTCTTGGCGTTTACGGGCTGGCAGGCGTTCCAACGCGTGCGGTTCATGCGAGACCACCCACGCCTCCTCGTTGCTGTAGCTGGCGTCCCAACCCAAAGAACGAATCTGGTCGTTGGCCACCACCCACGAACTCGCGGTGTAAGGCAGCACCCCGGCCGAGATCGGAGCCAAACCGTAACGAGATCGCACCTCGGCCAACTGGCCCACCACCCACATCGGGGCTCGTAACCGCTGCCGTGGCCCTTCGAGTTCAGCCAGCGCACCAGGCGGGATCCAACCGTCCGGGGCGATGTTGGCAACACCGGAAAACGCGGCGCCAACCACCGTGGCCACCGCCGAAACAAGGTCGTCGATGTGCAGGTACTGAACCGGAGGGTCGCCATCGGCGGCGATTCCCTGACGGGCCGAATCGAGTGCCCGGGCGAGATCCCCCAGCAAGCCGTCAGCGACCACGGCGGTTGGGCGCAACACCGCTACCGAGACACCATGTTCACGACCCCACTCCTGGCATCGCCGTTCAACCCGCGCTCGGGTCGCGGCCCATGGGAAATCCGGGTTGGGTCGGATTGGCGCCGACTCGGTGAGCGGTACCGGGTTGCCCGGCCATGCGCCGTAGACCATCGCAGTCGACAGCACCACAAGATGCGTCACCTCAGCCGCCGCTGAAGCTGCAAGCACCCGGTCAAGAATTTCAAGCTCGCCCTGAGCGTTCGCCATTTCGTCGACTCGGGGAGTTGATGCCGTCGCGAGATGCACGACCGTGGACACCCCCATGAAGGCTGAATCGAGTTCGTCGGTGGCGAGATCTAACTGCACCACTTTGAGCCCTGGCCGTTCGGAGATTTCCACCCGATCGATGGCCCGCACCGTCGCTGGACCATTGGCCGTCAACAGCAGTTCAACCAACCGGGTCCCGATCGCCCCCGCGGCGCCGGTGACAGCGACGACAGCCCCAGCAGGGGCAGTGGTGTTGCCAACAGTTTCCAAGGCCATCCCTCTACGATGCCCCTATGAGCGACGGTCTTCCACCCCAGAATCCTTTTGGCGGTGATGGGCCTTTCGAAGGTACGGAGTTCCTCACCGAGCTTCTCAAGATGTTGAGCGGTTCAACGGCTGGCGTCAGCGATTCTGCTCGAAAGTTGGCCCACACCATCGCCAACGATGGCGCCTCGGAACCCAACATTGACCCGACCGACCGTATCGCGGTTGAACAGCTGGTTCGGGTGGCTGAGCTGCAAGTGGCTGCGGTCACTGACCTTCCATCCCCAACCACCGCAGTAACCGTCGACGTCGGTAACCGAACCCAGTGGGCCGACCAAACGATCGACGATTATCGGCCACTGGTCGAGACGCTGGCCGACGCCATGGCCAGTTCGATGGAGTTCCCTGACGATCTCACCGACAACGACCTACCGCCCGGGTTGTTTACGGGCCTCACCGACTTGATGGGGCCGATGACACTCGGCATGACCATGGGTTCAGTGATTGGGAACCTGGCCCGTCGCTCACTCGGTGGATACAGCCTCCCCGTTCCTCGGCCGATCGGTGGCCCCATCCTCATCTTGTTGCGCAACGTTGACGAATTCGGCCACGACTGGTCGCTTGACCGCGACGACCTGCGTCTCTGGGTTTGTCTCCACGAAGTCGCCCACGCTGCGGTCCTGTCCATCCCGCACGTGCACGCCCACCTCAATGGACTGCTACTCCAGCACGCTGCGGGTTTCTCCCCCAACCATGAGCGTCTGCTTGAACAGCTCAGCGACTTCGACCTTGAAGCCGGTCCCGAAGCGCTGCTCAACTTGCAGTCGATGATCGGCGATCCCGACCTGATTCTGGGAGCGGTTCGCTCGCCGGCTCAACAACAACTCCAACCCGAACTGACCGCGGTGGTTGCGGCCATCACCGGCTACGTCGACTGGGTTATGGATCGCGTCGGATCCAACCTGATCGGCTCCTACCCGATGGTGACCGAAGCGCTGCGACGGCAACGGGTCGAAGCCAACTCCAACGACCGCTTCGTGGAACGCATCCTCGGGCTGGAACTTGACGCCGCGCACTACGACCGCGGAACCGCCTTCGCTGATGGCGTGGTTGAACGAGCGGGAAGCGAAGGGTTGCATCGTCTCTTCACCGACGTAGCTCATCTGCCCACCCCCGCTGAGATTGATGCCCCCGGGCTCTGGTTGGCTCGGATCGACCTACCGGGCTGACCGGCCACCGTCCTCGGTCGACTCGTCGTCGGGCAATCCAGACTCCACCCCTTCGGCTGAGGAAAACGTCGGACCCATCGGGGTTTCCCAACCGTGAGCGAGTTCGGTGGTCCCCGCCGGAGCCTCGGGTTGGCTCGGCCGAAGATCGTCGCTGGTGAGCTGGCTCTCCTGCGGGGTGGGGGTTGGTGCGACGGCTCGGGCTCGATTCCGTTTGCCAACGATCCGTCTCGGCCAACGCCGCCCAAACGGCACGGCAACCAGCGAATGGAACGGACGACCAATCACGAAGGATCCCAGCGCCACCGCCGCTGCGATGGCGACACCGGTTCCTCCGACCGCCAGATTCAACGGGATAACCACCGGGATGAACGCCCCAACCACCCAGGCCCCCTGGAATCGGGTCTCGAACCGAGCGAACGACCGGCCGTAGTTGGCATCGGGAGCTGACCGTTGCACCTGTGAGTCGAACGCCAGCTTTCCGGTTGACGCACCGATCGCCACCGAGAACGACAACACCATGGCGCCAAACAGATCAAACGAGATCGCCGCGAACACGGCCGCCAACGCCACCACAGCCAACGCGGCCTGCAACATGTGCACTTCGCTGATCCGGGCCCGCAGCAGCGGGGCGATCCGGGCTCCGAGGAACGCGCCGAGGCCAGCCATGACCAGCACCAGCCCGAAGTGCCACACCGGGGCAGCAGGATCACCGGTGATGTCGATTCCGCGAACGGTAGCGGTCATTGCTCCCGCCGCCGATCCCGGGCTGCTCACGTCAAGACCATCAGCACCGCCGCGGAACTCGAACGCCAGCATGAACGTGACGAACCCGACGATCCCCCGAAGAATCGCGATGGCATACGCCGCGAGCAGCACCGACGCGTCCCGAAGTGCCGCTCGGTCTTCGGCTTCCGATGCGTTGCTCGTCACCGCTACCGGCGCGATCCGCAACGCCATCATCGTCATCCCGGTAAACCCAAACATGGCAACCCCGGCCGCCATTGGTGGCCCCCCAATCAGGGAGAGCAGCCCGGCAACCGAACCACCGACCATGCTCGACACCGCGCTAATCAACGCCAGTCGGCTGTTGGCGCTCACCAAATCGTCGTGGCGGCTAACCAGCGAAGGGACCACGGCGCTCTTCGCTACCGAATAGGTCTTTTGCAGAACCAAGATGGCGAACGCCAACGGGAACAACCAGAGCGACCCAAGCGAATCGATCATCAGAAAGGCCAGCACTGAACGTCCCGCCGCCGAGGCAACCACCATGAACCGCCTACCTCCCCGGGCGCGGTCAATGACCGGGCCTAGGAGCGGGGCCACGATGGCAAACGGTGCCATGGTCAACGCCAGGTACAGCGCCACCCGCCCCCGAGAGTCATCGGGGCTGATCGAAAAGAAGATCGAACCGGCAAGGGTTACCGCGATCGCGGCATCGGAGGCCGCGCCGATGGCATGGACTCTGGCATACCGTTGAAACGGTGATCGCACCGGTTTGCTTGCTTGTTCGCGAGCCCGACGTGACGCTGAAGATCCCTCCGCGCCCGCCCGTGTCTCTCGAGACGGCTCCGACGGGGAGGCGTCGTCATGATCGTTCACGTCGTGATCGTAGACGAAAGGACGGCGGGAAGGATTCTGTCGAGGAGCTCACGATCCCGTGAATAGGTCAGCGCGGCCCGCGCCGAGAGCGGATCAAACCAGCCGATGGCATCGACCTCGTCGTTGGGTTCGAACGTGCCCGACTCGATCCGCATGAGCCAGTACGCCACCGCTTTTCGCTGACGCCGTCCGCTGCGGTAGGTGACCACACCTGCGTAGTCCAACGTCCGACATTCGATCCCGGTTTCCTCACGCACCTCCCGCAGCGCGCACCGACGCAACGTTTCGCCCGGGTCAATCTTTCCTTTCGGAAAGGTCCAATCGTTTCGATCGGAACGGTAGACCAACAACAGCTCAGGGTGACGTTTGGGTTTTCGGATGACGATCCCTCCCGCCGCCCAAATCGACACCTTCGGGTAGAGGGCAAATAACCGATCGGTCGTCTTACCCATCGTCGCGTTCCCGTTGGACCCGTTCCAGAGCCGCCCCTTGAAGCGCCTGATGGATCCCTCCACCACTTCCTCCAAGCGGTTTCACCCAAGAACCGTCGCCGTTGAGAACCCAGGCCAACTCCTCGTCGGCTAGTCCCGCATCGAGAATCTCCAATACCCGCTGTTGAGACTGCGGGTTCGTTATCCGAACCAGCACCTCAATGCGCCGTTCAAGGTTGCGCTGCATCAGATCAGCCGAGCCGATGTAAACCGACGCGGTACCGGGACCTGATCCGTTGGCAAACCAGTAGATCCGGGAATGTTCGAGGTAGCGGCCCACAATCGAACGAACCCGAATGTTGTCGCTGAGCCCTGGAACGCCGGGCCGAAGGCTGCAACTCCCGCGCACAATCAGATCGATCTGCACACCGGCCTGCGAGGCGGCGTAGAGCTTTTCGATCATCGTTACATCGACAAGGCTGTTCATCTTCAAGATGATCTGTCCCTGCTCGCTGGCCATTTCCTGCTCGATGAGTTTCTCGATCCCGGACCGCAGATGATCGGGGGCAACCAGCAGACGGCGGTAGCTGATGTTGCGTCCGTAGCCGGTGAGGCGATTAAACAGCGACGCCAGATCATCACCGATCTCGGGGTCGCAGGTGAGGATCCCGATGTCCTCGTAGAGCCGAGCGGTCCGATGGTTGTAGTTGCCGGTCCCGATGTGGCAGTAGCGCCGGATCCCGTCCGGATCGGATCGAACCACCATGCAGGTCTTGGAATGAATCTTCAACCCCAGCAGGCCATAGGCGACGTGAGCGCCGGCCTGTTCTAGGCGACGAGCCCAACCGATGTTGGCCGCCTCATCAAAGCGAGCTTTGAGCTCAACCAGCACCGCAACCTGCTTGCCTCGTTCAGCCGCAGTAATCAACGCGTCGACAATCGGGCTTTCGCCCGCCGTTCGGTACAGCGTGAGTTTGAGGGCCAGCACATCAGGGTCGATCGCGGCCTGATGAATGAACTCGACCACCGACTGGCTGAACGAGTCATAGGGGTGGTGCACCAATATGTCGCCAGCCCGGATCGCGGCAAAGACATCCACCGGTTCTTCGTCGGCTTGCAGTCGGGGCGGCACCACACCGGTCCACTCCGGCCAGCAGTGTTCGGGGCGTTCCAACCCCGCAATCTCACCGAGCGAGGTCGGGTCCAACGGGGTCGACATGGTGTACACCGCGGATTCGTCCAACACGAACTCTCGCAGGAGCAACTGAAGCGCCGATTCAGAAATCGAAGATCCGACCTCAAGGCGGATGGCCCGTCCGAACCGTCGACGGCGAAGCTCGAACTCCACCGCGGAAAGCAAGTCTTCGGCTTCATCGAGCGAGTCGGAGAGGTCGGCGTTGCGGGTGACCCGGAACGGGTGGTGATCGACGATCTCCATGCCAGGGAACAGCTGATCGAGATGCTGCGAGATGACCTGTTCGATTGGCACGTACCGCCCCTGATTGACGATCTGCCAACGAGGCAGCGCGTCGGGCACCTTCACCCTGGCGAACAGTTCACGGCCATCGGTCGGTGACCGCACCACCACGGCGAGGTTGAGCGAAAGGTCCGAGACGTAGGGGAACGGATGTCCAGGATCAACCGCCAGCGGGGTAAGCACCGGAAAGATCCGTTCGCGGAAATGAACCGAGATCGTTTCTTGTTCATCCACGGTGAGTTCGGGCCAGTCGAGCAGCCAGATACCTTCTGCTGCCAGTTCGGGCCGAATGCCTTCGGAAAACAGCCGTTCCTGCTCGGCGATCAACGCTGTGACCGTGCTCCGAACGAGCTCAAGCTGTTCTGATGGCGAGCGCCCGTCGGCAGCCGCGGTGACCAAACCGGCTGCTTTCTGATCCCACAACCCCGAGACTCGTACTTGGTAGAACTCGTCAAGATTGCTCGAAAAGATCGACAAGAAACGAGTGCGTTCCAGCAACGGCACCGTCGGATCGTCGGCCAACGCCAGCACCCTCGCGTTGAACGCCAACCAACTGAGTTCCCGATTCAAGATGTTGGTGTCGTTGTCGTCCCAGCCGGCTACCCGAGCAACCCCGCCCCGTTGTTCACAAAACTCGGCTTCGCTCGTCATGGTTCATCCACCATCAAGGCAGCACCGAGCGCACCGGCCACATCTCCGAGTTGGGCATGGACCACCGCCGCCGAAGCCCCGGCAAACGCCCGCTTGTGAACTTCGCCTTCAACCTGGCGGCGGAATGGTTCTCCGAGGCGACCCGCGAAACCTCCGCCGAGCACCACAAGCTCCAAGTCCAGCAGGGCCACCGCGCTGGCGATCGAAGCGGCCAACGCCGAAGCGGCCTGATCAACAAGGTCGCGGGCCAGCGGGTCTTCACGTTCGAGCGCGTCGACCCAACCTTTGGATTTCAGGCGACCACCCCGGCGAAATCCGAGCAGGGTTTCGGCCCGATCCGGGTTCGCGGTGAGCACCCGTCGTTCCAGCGCGGCACGGCCGGCGTAGTCCTCAAGTTCGCCGCGGCCACTTCCTCCACCGTGAACGAAGTCGGCGAACGCCACGAAGGTGTGGCCGATCTCGCCCGCCAACCCCCGGTGCCCTTGGCGAAGCCGGCCGTCAAGCACCAGGCCGGCTCCAACCCCGGTGCCAACAAACACACCAAGCAGATCATCAACCCCGCGACCAGCCCCCAGACGATGCTCGGCCAAGGTGCCAAGGTTCACGTCGTTGCCGACCACCACGTTGCGTCCATCGAGCCGTTCGCTCATCAACTGCGCAACAGGAACGTCATGGTCCCAGTTAGGCAGGTTCGGTGCCGCCGGAAGCACCCCGGTCCCTGGCACAACCGGCCCAGGTACACCGATACCGATCCGTTCAACCGACCCGTCAGGGTCGATTCGCTGCACTGCGGTCACCAGCGTGTCCAGCACATTTTCTGGAGTTCCGGTTCGTGGGGTTGCCCGCTTTTCGCGAGCGATGATCTGGCCGTCTTCTACGAGAACAGCCAGCACTTTGGTTCCGCCGAGATCAATGCCAATGGTTCGGTGCCCGCCGCTCATCTCTGCGATCAACTACCTACAGGTTCGTCCTCGGGATACCCGAGGTCCCACTCGACCAAGATCAGTTCACGTTCGCCGTCGCGGTTCACCCGTTCACGATTCCGGCGGAACTGCGGATCGTGGGGAGGTAGCAGCATCAACCGTGCGTTCACCCGATTGCGAAACGAATCCATGACTTCACGGTCGCCGAACACGGTGCGAATCTCCCAGTGGGGCGCCGTCGGCCCGAGATACACCACGGTGGCCTGCCCGATTGGTTCTTGTTCAACGTCAATGTCGGCGGTATCGCTCATGGCCTGAAGTGTACTCGTGCGTTTCCCCGAGTGTTCCTACGGCCAGCGATCGCTCTGCTGAATTTCCCAGTGCTTGTTTACCGAGTGCTTGCCCCGGTGGTTGCAAGCGGCCAAAACCTCGCGCTACGGTGAGGCTCATTGGCGGAGAGTCTCGGCGAGAGAGGCTTCAGGTGATCAGGTTTCGGCATTGATCACCGTGCGGGAGGTTGGGCGGCGGCCCAGCCAAGGAGGTCCATCATGGACACGAAATGGATGGCCGATGGCCGTTGCAATGAGGAGTCGTCGGATGTGTTCTTTCCGTCCGACGGCGTTGGCGTTGAGATCGCAAAGCGGATCTGTGCGGAATGCGCAGTCAGCGAGCGATGCCTCGACTATGCGTTGAACCTCCGGATTGACCACGGGGTTTGGGGAGGTTGCAGCGAGCGTCAACGGCGGCGCCTGCTGCGGGCTCGAAGGATTTCGAGCGCAGCCTGACCCTCTGGGTCACGGCGGGTCGCTCGAGATGGCTTGGCCGGTTCGCCCGGGTTGGATTGACCCGGGCGAACCCGGTCCGGTCGAAAGAGGACGGAACCGACTCAGTTTCCGGATTCGTCAGCGTCCGGCTGAACCGACTCAGCGTCCGGCTGAACCGACTCAGACTTCACGCCTTCAGTCAACCCGTCTTTGAATTCCTTTTGTGCCTGACCCAACGAACGGGCCAGCTTCGGAAGCTTCGCGCCCCCAAAGACAACCAAGACGATGATCAGAATGATCAGAAGTTCCGGAGCGCTGAAGTTCATGTCCGAAGCCTACCTCGGGTGGTTGAGCCCAACCCGATCAGGGCCGAGGCTTAACCAACGAGGCCGCGACCGATCAGTTCCGGCTAGGCGCTTGTGGCATCGGCGGAACTGACCGCAGCACGCGCCAAGGCGCGTTGACGGCGGATCCGGCGACGTTCGCGTTCGCTCATGCCACCCCAGATCCCAAATTTCTCACCGTTGCCTAGCGCGTATTCCAGACAGTCGCCTCGGACCACACAGCCCCGACAGACCTCTTTGGCTTCTTTGGTTGACGCCCCGCGTTCAGGAAAGAACAGATCGGGATCAACGCCTAGGCAGTTGGCGAGATCTTGCCACTCGTTTTCTGCTGTCGATCTCTCGCTCGAAAAAGCCATACGTCCCTCCAGCAGATAGGAGAGCGGACCCCAACGGCCCCCTCGCTGCTGTCATCCGTGTAATTACATCACTGTAACCACGGACTTGTAAAGCCCGTTGCCCAGAAAACCCGGATATTTGGCCCAAGTTGACCTGATTGGTCAGCGGCCCCGGATCAACTGATGCTTGTGATCGACGAAATCCATCAGCACATAGTCCCCTAAATTCTCGTTCGTCGCGAAAAACGCTCGACCGCCGTTCATCCGAGAGATCTGCTCCACGAAATTACGCAGATACGGGGTTTCATCAAGCACAAAGGTGTTGATTCGGATGTCTTCACGAGTGCAGCGGGCAACTTCGGCCAACGTGAGGTCCACTGTCTCCTGCGAAGGCGGATACGAAAAGAACGGTTGGCCGGAAGGCGTCAGGTGCGCGGTCGGTTCCCCGTCGGTGATCATAATGATCTGCTTGGTTCCGCTCTCGCGGCCCAGCATTCGGCGGGCCAACTGAAAGGCGTGCTGCATGTTGGTGCCGTAGACGTAATCCCAGCTGACCTCCGGTAGCGAGGCAGCATCGAACTCCCGCGCAATCTCGCTGAACGACACCATCCCAAGGAAATCCCGGGGGTACTGGCTCGAAATCAACGACTGCAACGCCATCGTCACCTTCTTGGCGGGCAGAAAGTTGTCCCGCATAGCCATCGACATCGACACATCGAGCATCAGCACGGTGCTGGAGCGGACCAACTGTTCGGTGCGTTCCACTTCGAAATCGTCCGGTTGGAGCCGAATCGGGACCCCACCACCGTTGCGGGCGACGGCATTTCGTAGCGTCTTTTCGAGATCTAGGTTGAACCGGTCGCCGTACTCATACGGTTTCGTGTCGAAATCCCGTTCATGCCCATGTCCTGACTGCTCCCGGGCGTGCTTGCCTAGGGTGTCGGCCGACATCCGTTTGAACAGCTCTCGGAGCGCCCCGTTTCCGATCCTTCGGATGGCCCGAGGCGTCATCTCATAACGACCATCACGGTTTTCAATGAGACCCTGCTCTTCAAGCCGTTTGGCCATGTCAGCCATTTGCTCCAACGAGGCCGCCGCCTCGTCGCCGAGCAACTCGCGGGCCCGGTCCAGGTCAACTTCAGCCAACGCCCCCGGGTTGGTGGCCCCGCGGAGCAGATTGTCGAGCTGGTCGATGTCGCCCAACTCCCCCATCATGTCCATGGCGTCGGGGAAATCCAGCGGGTCGAACCCTTCGAAATCGTACGACTGGCCCCACCCCATCTCCGGGAACTGCTGGCGAAGGTTCTCGGCGAGCTGATCCATCTGCCATTGCAGGTCCATGTCTTCGAGCAGCTGGTTGCTGAGCTCCTCAAGTTGTCGGCGCTGCTCCGGGGTCATCGAGTTGAGCATCTGCTGCATCTGGGCCATGCGTTGGGCCATCACCTCCAGCAACTCATCCAACGTTTGCGGGTTCTCTGGGAAGAAGTCACCAAAGCGCTCCATGAACCCTTCGAAGTCGGGGGGGATCCCCTGCGCCCGCTGCTCCAGCATGTGGTTGAGTTCAGCCATCATGTCCTTGAGCCGTTGATGATCCTGCTCGGACATGTTGTTGATGCCGTCGCCCACCTGGTCAAGGAACTGCTGCATGAGTTGTTCCCGTAGCTGCTCAAGTAGCTCGTCAAACCGGCGTTGGGCTTCCGGGCTCTCGAAGTCGTAGGCCTGGAGGGCCTTTACCTGGCCCGCAAGGTCCGGAGGAAGCAAATCCAGTTCCAGGTTCTTCATCGCTGCCGAATCGGAACGGAGTTCGTTTTGGCGATCCTGAGAATCTGCCCCATCCGCCGTTTCGGAACGCTGGGCTAGTTCGTTGAGGGCGGCCCGTTCAGTTTCGACGAGTTCCCGGAGGGCGTCGGCGATGTCGTCGAACACCCCACCAAGGTTGTGGTTGTCCAGAATGTCTCGGCGTCGCTCCCGCAACTTCTGGAGCATGTCGCGGATCCCTTCGCTTTGCTGGCCGTCAGGTCCCCGCATTCCGCTCTGCATCATTCGCCGCAGCGCACTGTTGACGTCTCCGTGGTACAGCAACTCATCGGCCATCTCGTCGAACAGTTCGTCGGCGCTGATCTCGAACCCGGTCTGGGTCCCGTCCCATCGGCTGTAGGAGAAACGCGCCGGTTGGTGGCGGCGGGGCCGGCGGCGCGAGAAGACCATCTGCGGAGGGTAGCGCCAACGGCCGCGCCGGTACAGACCGAGACCGCACCGGTAACGCGAATCTTCAGACTTCGCTAGCTTGAGAGGCGAGCCGTGCCGCCACCAAGGAGTTCCCATGCCGATCAACCCTGAAGCCGTCGGAAGCACCGGGCCCGAAACCGAAGTGACCTGGTCCAGCAAAGAAAGCCTGCTGTATGCGCTCGGAGTCGGCGCGGGTGTTGCCGACCCCACCGGGGCGGAACTGGAGTTCACCACCGAAAACACGCAGAACACCCAACAGCGCGCCCTGCCCACGCAGGTGGTGGTGATCGGTGGGGGTAGCGGCGTTGACTTTGGTGAGTTCAACCTCGCCGCGCTTCTTCACGGAGAACAGGCCATCACCCTGCATCAGACCCTTCCCCCGGAAGGCACGGCGATTGGGCAGGGCCGAGTCGCGGCGATCTACGACAAAGGCAAGGCCGCGCTGGTGGTGCTCGAAACCAACGTGCGCGATCTGGCTGGCCAACCGATGTGGTCTACTCGCACCGGCCTTTTCATCTCCGGTGAGGGCGGCTGGGGTGGCGATCGAGGCCCCAGCAGTGACTGGCAGCAACCCGACCGCCCCGCTGATCAGATCACGAGTTTCATCACCCGCACCGATCAGGCTCTGCTGTACCGGCTCAACGGCGACCGCAACCCGCTTCATTCCGACCCGTCGTTTTCCAAACTCGCCGGGTTTGATACCCCCATCCTGCACGGCCTCTGCACCTACGGGGTTACCGGACGCCTGCTGCTTCACGCACTCTGTGACAGCGACCCTGACCGTTTCGGTTCCTTGAGCGGCCGGTTCCGGTCGCCGGTCACCCCCGGCGAACAACTCGACGTTCACCTTTGGGACGACGACGGCACGGTCTTGTTCCAGACTCGGGTCGGGGATCGCGTGGTTTTTGACGCCGGTGTCTTCACCCACCGCTGATTTCCTTGTCGGCGTAAGCGCATCCTCGGTTTCCACCGAAGGGGTCGCGCCCGCCGCCGACTGGGTT
Organism: Candidatus Neomicrothrix sp.; assembly: GCA_017852795.1. Lineage (GTDB taxonomy): Bacteria > Actinomycetota > Acidimicrobiia > Acidimicrobiales > Aldehydirespiratoraceae > UBA11606. The sequence continues at coordinate 51,554 of JAFMKU010000006.1, read as the reverse complement.
GAATGGGAACACAACGGTCAAGCTCCCACTTCCGGTGACGGATCCGGGTTGGCCAGCGATTACCGCGACGATCTCCAACAATTCGTCCAACTCGGCTGCAACGCTTGGCGCCTGACGATCGAATGGGCTCGGATCGAACCAGCCCCCGGCCGCATCAACCACGAAGCGATCGACCGGTACCTCGACATCTTGAACGAAGCTCGAGCCTGCGGGCTTGCCAGCTGGCTGACCTTCCAAAGCACCTCGCTGCCCGGTTGGTACCTCGACGATGAAGGTGGCCACCGCGATCAAACCGCCCGACAACGATTCTGGCTTCCCCATGTCGATCGGGTAGCCGAAACCTTCGATGCTCTCGCCGACGGTTTCGTTCCCGTCGACGACCCCATCGGTTGGGCGGTTCGCGGCTACGGCCTCGGAAGTCGACCGCCGGGACGAAGCGATCCGAAGGTGATGCGGGAAGCGGCAGAAGGAGCGATCCTGGCCGTTCACGACAGCCTCGGCCTGCTAGCCACCGGCCGCCAACCGGTGATGACCACATGGCGAGCCGAGCCCATCCATGCCTTGGCCGAGTCCGATCACCGCGTCCTCACCGAAACAAAAACTGCGACCCAACGTTGGGACGATCTCTGGTGGGGTTGGCTTCGCGGCCATGCCGACGGGGTGATCGGCCTACCGGGACGGGCAACGATCCAGGTGCCCCGGTTCGTCAGCGACGTTGACTATGTGGGGTTGGTCCATGACCATCCGATGGGGATCAACCATCAAGGCGAGATCCGGCCCTGGCCCGAAACGGCCCGGCGAAGCGCTGGCTTGGCTCCCGAACCAGAAGAGCTCGCGCAGGCCATCTACCGCACTCGGGAGGCACTCCCCGACCATCGGCTGATCGTTGCCGGTCATGGGGTAGCCACCGATGACGAAGCTTGGCGTGATGACCTGCTCGCCCGTTCGCTGCGTCACGTTGACACTGCCGTTCACGACGTCGGGTTGGCTGGTTACTTTCACGACAGCGGGATTGACGGATATGACTGGAAGCTCGGTTTCGCTCGTCCCCGCGGGCTTCTCGACCGCGATCGACGGCGGAAACCCGCAGCCGAAACGTTTCGTCGGTTTGCCGAGCGTCGTTCAGCCGCGGCTGCGGAACTGGGAACGACCACCGACTGAATCTTTGTTCAGTCGTTTCGAAAGGTGCAGGCCTTCCAGCACCAATTCACAGGCGCTGGCGATCATGGCGGGAGAGTCCGCGGCGTCTTCATCAGCCAGAAGGGCGTTGACCGGCACCGCCAAGGCCGGCACCGTTTCCAGCAGCGCGACATAGGCCGCATCGGTGACATCTTCACCGGTGTCAACCACCAGATCCCCGCTGAACGCCGCCACCACTTCGGGAAGCGTTTCGCTCGGGACGCGGTCCTGGAACACCGTCAGCACCGCGGTGCGGACCAGATCGCCAAGGATGACCGCATCGCGACCCTCGTCAAGGGTTTCGATCTCGACCTTTCCACTGGTCGAAGCCGGTAAGGCATCAAGATCTACGATCCGAGGCACCGCCGCGGTGCTCCCCGAGCGGAGGCTTCGGCGCACCGCATTGGCCACCATGATCTCAAAGTTGGCGATCGATAGCCGGACCGAAACCCCAGACCGTTGGGAAATCTGCTGGCTGCGTCGGGCCGCGTGGGTAAACGAAGCAACCACTTCGGTCATGAACGACGGAACGGTCAGGTCGAACCCGTCTCCGACCGACAGGTCGGCTTCTTGTTCGACGATCGCGACTTCGGTGTCCACATCGAGGGGATAGTGAGTGCGGATCTGGGAACCGAACCGATCCTTGAGCGGGGTGATCAACCGCCCCCGGTTGGTGTAATCCTCCGGGTTGGCCGACGCCACCAAAATGATGTCCAACGGAAGCCGGATCTTGTGGCCTCGGATCTGCACGTCTCGTTCCTCCAAGACGTTGAGCAGACCAACCTGAATGCGCTCGGAAAGATCAGGAAGTTCGTTCATGGCGAAAATCCCGCGGTTGGTTCGGGGAACCAGTCCGTAATGCAGTGTCAACTCGTCGGACAGGTAGCGACCTTCGGCCACCTTGATCGGGTCAACTTCACCGATCAGGTCGGCAATCGACGTGTCGGGGGTCGCGAGCTTTTCGCCAAACCGGTCATCGCGGTGCACCCACGCGATCGGCGTGTCGTCACCGTGCTCGGCCACCAACTCGCGGGCGTAACGCGAGATTGGGTTGAAAGGATCGTCGTTGATTTCCGAACCGGCGATCACCGGCATCCACTCGTCGAGCAGCCCGGTCAAACCACGGATCATGCGGGTCTTGGCCTGCCCCCGCTCGCCCAGAAAGATGATGTCGTGACCGGCGATCAGCGCGTTTTCGAGCTGGGGGGTAACCGTTTGTTCGTAGCCAAGAACCTGCGGGAACAACGGTTCCCCCGCCCGAATCCGGTCGATCGCGTTGCGCCGCAACTCGTGACGAATCGGCACCGACGTCCAGCCGCTGGCCCGCAGCGCTCCGAGCGTTTCTGGTCGCGACCCCAAGGTCGCCTCTGACGAAGTTTCCGCACTTGACATGAGCCGGACCCTACACGGCCCGCTGCACTCCAACCCAGCCCACCCCGTGCCTAACCCACCGGCCGCTAGCGTCATGGCATGGACCTGTCCGGCCAGTGGTATGCGGCACCCGCCCGCGAAGAGCTCCGTCGGACCTTTCACGAACCCGCGCTCGACGATCGCCAATGGCACCCCGTCACCGTTCCCGGCCACTGGGCGCAAACCCCTGCACTGTCCGAGGAACGGGCGGTCCTGTTTCGTCATCGGTTCCAGGCCGAACCGCCCGCGGAGAATCGGCGCCGCTGGTTAACCCTCGGCGGGCTCGCTCAGCAAGGTGACGTCTGGCTGAACGGCTCGTATGTGGGCGACACCGACGGGTACTTCGTACCCCACCGCTTTGAAGTCACCGACCTGATGCAGGACAGCGCCGAACACACGCTGGCCATCGACGTCACCTGTGGGGCGGTTGGTGACACCGACGAACGAACTGACCTGCTTGGCGCTCTGATAGATCCCCAACTCAGTGGGGCGGCCCAGCAGAACCCGGGAGGGATCTGGCAGCCGGTCGGCTTGGAAGAAACCGGCCTCTGGGCGATCCACCATTTCCGGGCCGTATGCAGCGACGCCAACCCCAACCGCGCTCAGGTCACCCTCCGCTGCGTCTTTGACAGTCCGGCTAACACGACGGTCGTGCTCCGCACCCGGATCGGTGACCACGAACACGACTACCGGCACCCGTCCGCTGTCGGACAGAACCGAGTCGAATGGACCGTGGAGGTTGAGAACCCGGAACTCTGGTGGCCACACGCGCTCAAACCGGACCAGGCCGTGCTCCACGACCTTCGCTGCGAGCTCATCGTCGACGGTGACGTGCAGGATTACCGAACCCGCCGGATCGGGCTCCGGCGGGTGTCGATGCGGAACTGGACGTTGTTTGTCAACGGTGAACGCACCTTCATGAACGGTGTGGTCATGCTCCCGACCAACCCTCAGCCGGGGTTGGCTGAACCTCACCAGGTTCGCCACGACGTGGCGTTGGCTCGCGACACCGGTTTCACCATGATCCGATTGGCCGCCCACGTCGCTCATCCCGAGCTGTACCGGGCTGCCGACGAAGTCGGCCTGCTGCTCTGGCAGGAGATGCCCCTTCGGGGGGTGATGGCTCGCGGAGTTCGCACGCAAGCCGTCCGGCAAACCCGCGAGATGGTGGATCTGCTCGGCCATCACCCCAGCGTTGCCGTCTGGTGTGTCCACGACGAACCGTTCAAACGTCAGGCCAAGCCGACCACCACCCCACCGATTGTCGGCCAACAACGTCCTTCGTGGAACCGTTCCGTGCTCGACACGTCGGTTCGCCGAGTGCTGCAACGCACCGACGGCACCCGACCCGTCGTCCTTCACACCGCGGTTCCCCCGCACCTTCCGCAGTTAGACGGAACCACCAGCCACCTCTGGTTCGGCTGGCACGACCGTCGACCCGGGGATCTTTCGAAAAGCATCCGACGGTTGCCGCGCATGGCTCGCCTGGTCACCGCGTTCGGTGCGGCCACCGTCAACCCGGAGCACCCCGCGGTGGTCGATGCGATCTGGCCGGCGGCCGACTGGGCCGCGATCGGAGCCAGCATCGGTGCCCGTCCGCCGTCGCTGCGCCATTTCGTTCCCCCCGAGCAGTACCCCGACGGACCCACTTGGGCTGCGGCTGGTTTCGCCGAGCAGGCCCAACTTCTGCGGACCACAATCGAGACCTTTCGCCAGCTCAAATACCAACCAACTAACGGGTTCTTCGCGTTTTACTGGGCCGACCCGGGACCGGCCGGAGGGTTTGGGCTGCTCACCAGCGACCGCCAACCCAAACCTGCGCTGGGCGCCGCGGCCACCGCCTGCCAACCGGTGCTGGCCGTAGCCGACCCGGTACCGGTCGAGTTCACCAGCGGCCAGCCGTTGACGGTGACGATCCAACTCATCTCCGACCTTCGCCATCCCCTCACCGAAGGCAAGGTGGTCGCGACGCTGCTGCGAGCCGACGGAACCACCGCCACGCAAGCCTGGGCTGGATCGATTCCCGCCGACCGTGTTGAACGGATCGGCAGGTTCGAAGCCGAGATCGGCCCCCGCGGCGACGCCGTTTTGGAACTGCGGGTGACCGGAAGCAGTCCGGACGGTCCTGTGACATCGGTCAACCGGTATCAGACAACTGTTCGCTGAAGTAGGCCGAAACCCCTCCGGGGCAGTACTTTTCCTAGGAAGTTCGTTTAGCAAGGACCACTACTAATGGCTCAAACCATGTCTGGCGGTACCGACCACTCGGTGCCGCCCATCCAAAGCCGGTCACCAGAACGCCCCTGGCCCCTCAACGTCTACCAAACCGCGGTAGGCAAGAAGTGGGTGATGGCGGTCACCGGCATCGGTCTTCTCGGGTTCGTCGTTGTTCACATGATCGGCAACCTCCACATTTACGAAGGCCCGGTGCAGATCCACGAATACGCGGAGGCGCTCCGTGACCTCGGTGGGCACCTCGTACCGCGCACCCTGCTGCTCTGGGTCCTGCGGATCGGTTTGATCGTGATGTTTGGCGGCCACATTCACGCGGCCTGGTCGTTGAGCCGGCTCAACCAGAAAGCCAACCAGCGTTACGCCAGCCCCCGCGACTACATCGCGGCCAACTTCGCTAGCCGGACCATGCGCTGGACAGGGCCGATCGTGCTGCTGTACATCCTGTTCCACCTAGCCGACCTGACCTGGGGCACCTGGCTGGGTGACGATTACGTCCGCGGCGACGTCTACCACAACGTCGCCGAGTCGATGAGTTCGCTGCCGGTGGCACTGATCTACATCGTGGCCAACGTCGCTCTCGCCGTGCACATCTTTCACGGCGCCTGGTCGATGTTCCAGACGCTGGGGATCAACAACCCCCGTTACAACGCGGCTCGCCGCCACTTCGCGACCGGACTCGCCGGTCTGATCCTGATCGGGAACCTCAGCTTCCCGATCGCCGTGCAGACCGGGCTCATCAACGAGGACAACCGATCTGTTCCGGTTGGAGATTTTGAACACGCCGAGGAGGCGAACTGATGGTCACGCTCGACGCAAAAATTCCGGAAGGTCCCATCGCCGAGAAATGGGACAACCACAAGTTCTCGGTCAAGTTGGTCAACCCGGCCAACAAACGCCGCTTTGAAGTGATCGTGGTCGGCACTGGCTTGGCCGGTGCGTCGGCTGCCGCTTCGCTCGCCGAGCTTGGCTATCAGGTGAAGGTGTTCACCTTCCATGACTCGCCTCGCCGGGCTCATTCGATCGCGGCGCAGGGCGGCATCAACGCCGCCAAGAACTACCGCAACGACGGCGACTCGGTGTACCGACTGTTCTACGACACCGTCAAGGGCGGTGACTACCGAAGCCGCGAAGCCAACGTGCACCGTCTCGCTCAGGTTTCGGTTGACATCATCGACCAGTGCGCCGCACAAGGTGTCCCGTTCGCCCGCGAATACGGTGGCCTGCTCGCCAACCGTTCCTTTGGTGGGGCTCAGGTCAGCCGCACGTTCTATGCCCGAGGCCAGACCGGCCAGCAGTTGCTGCTCGGTGCCTATCAGGCTTTGGCCGGGCAGATCGCCGCTGGCAAGGTGACCCTGTACAACCAGTCGGACGTGCTCGATGTGGTCGTCAAAGACGGCGAAGCGAAGGGCATCGTCGTGCGCGACATGCTCACCGGGCAGGTCGAAGCCCACAGTGCTCACGCCGTGGTGCTCGCCACCGGCGGTTACGGAAACGTGTACTACCTGTCGACCAACGCCATGGCTTCCAACGTCACCGCGGCCTGGCGGGCGCATCGCCGGGGGGCCCTCTTTGCCAACCCCTGCTACAGCCAGATCCACCCGACCTGCATTCCGGCCAGCGACGAGTTCCAGTCAAAGCTGACCTTGATGTCCGAGTCGCTTCGTAACGATGGCCGCATCTGGGTTCCTCGGGATCGTGACGAGCTTCGCTCCCCCGGCCAGATCCCTGACGAGGAGCGTTACTACTACCTCGAAGAGAAGTATCCGAGCTTCGGCAACCTTGTCCCCCGCGACGTGGCCAGCCGCAACTCCAAAACCGTCGTCGACGAAGGTCGCGGGGTCGGCCCGCTCAAGAACGGTGTCTACCTTGATTTCGCGGCCGCCATCGCCCGCGACGGCGAGCAGGTCGTTCGGGAGCGTTACGGAAACCTGTTCGACATGTACGAGCGGATCACCGGCGAGAACCCGTATCAGGTTCCGATGCGCATCTACCCGGCCATCCACTACACGATGGGTGGCCTCTGGGTTGACTACAACCTGATGACCACCATCCCCGGGCTTTACGCGCTGGGCGAATGCAACTTCTCGGACCACGGAGCCAACCGTCTCGGTGCTTCGGCACTGATGCAGGGGCTCGCCGATGGTTACTTCGTGCTGCCGTACACGATCGGTGATTATCTGGCACCGAAACTCGGCGAGAAGCCGGTCCCGACCGACGATCCGGTGTTCCAGCAGGCCATCAAGGAAGTCGATGACCGCACCCGTCAGTGGACGTCCAAGACCGGTGGCACTCACTCGGTTGAGTACTACCACCGTGAACTCGGCAAGATCGTCTGGGAGTACTGCGGCATGGCCCGCAACGAAACCGGCCTCGAAAAGGCGCTCTCGGAGATCCCGGCCCTGCGCGAGGAATTCCGCAAAAACGTCAAGGTGCTTGGTTCGCCCGACGGGGTGAACACCACCTTGGAGAAAGTCAACCGGGTTGACGACTTCATGGAGTTCGCCGAGCTCAAAGCTCGTGACGCGCTTCACCGCAACGAAAGCTGCGGCGGTCACTTCCGCGAAGAGTCTCAGACCCCCGAAGGTGAAGCCCTTCGTGACGACGAGAACTTCGCCTATGTCGGTGCCTGGGAATGGAACGGCCCCGACACCCCGCAGACCCTCCACAAAGAGGACCTGCATTTCGAAAACGTCAAGCTGACCCAGCGCAGCTACAAGTAAGGACTGCTCATGAGCAAGATGCTGAACCTGAAGCTGAAGATCTGGCGTCAAGCCGGACCCAATGATGCCGGATCGTTCCTCGATGTGGACGCCAAAGAGATCCCCGAGGACGCCTCGTTTTTGGAGATGCTCGACATCGTCAACGAACGCCTGATCGCCGACGACATCGAACCGGTTGCCTTCGGCCATGACTGCCGTGAAGGAATCTGCGGTAGCTGCGGTGTGATGATCAACGGCCAAGCCCACGGCCCCGAAAAAGCCACCGCCACTTGCCAGCTCCACATGCGCAAGTTCAACGACGGCGACAAGATCGTCGTCGAACCATGGCAGGCCGCTTCGTTCCCGATCCTCAAAGACCTGATGGTCGATCGTCGCGCCTTTGACCGAATCGTTGAAGCCGGGGGGTTCATCTCCGTCCCAACCGGTACCGCCCCCGACGCCAACGAGATCCCGATCCCGAAGGAAGTCGCGGACACCGCGATGGACGCCGCGGCCTGCATCGGCTGTGGGGCCTGCGTGGCCGCCTGTCCGAACTCGGCGGCTCAGCTCTTCACCTCAGCCAAGCTGGCCCACCTCAACGTGCTCCCTCAGGGTCAGCCCGAGCGCTACCGGCGCACCGAGGCCATGGTTGAAACGATGGAATCGTTCTTCGGTTCGTGCACCAACCACGGCGAATGCCACGAAGCCTGCCCGAAGGAAATCCCGCTTGATTTCATCGCCATGATGAACCGGGACTACGTGAAGTCCAAGATCAAGAACCGGAGTCTGGCCTCTCAGCGCTGAGGTGTTCGCTGAACGCCGGCCGAAGCACAGCCAGAAGCGGTTCGGGTAGTTCATGCCCGAGCCCGTCAAACTCGAGGAGTATCGAACCTTCGATCCCGGCCGCGAGCGCTCGGGCATGATCGACCGGGTACACCGGATCTTCGGTGCCATGCACGATCAACGTCGGATGGTGAATCTCCCCGAGTCGATCAACGCGGGAAGGCGATTCGTGAATTGCCGCTCCGTGACCTGACGCCGCCGTCCAACCACCGGCAACGATGCGTTCAGCGTTCCGGTGGGCTGCTTGTCGATCGAATGCATACGCCCGACCGGCCAGCAACTCGGCCAGTTCAACCTGCCACCTGACTGCGCCCGCCTTGTCAGTCGGTGGACCATCCAGATGACGGGTCACGATCCGTTCCACAAACGCCTCGTCCGGGTCTGAGAGCCGGTCGTCTCCCGCCCCCGGGGTACCACCCACCAGCACCAGCGAGGCCACCCGCGTCGGGTGATCAAGGGCCAACACTTGACTCACCATCGCCCCAAGCGAGAACCCCACCAGGTGAGCTTGAGCCGCCCCGAGATCGTCCAGTATCGCGACCACGTCATCGGCAAGATCCGCTAAGCGATACCCCTGAGGATCCGTGATGCGAACCGAGCGACCGCAGTCTCGGTAGTCGGGACGGGCGACGCGAAAGCCGTCGGCCACCAGCGCCGCAACAAACGAATCAGGCCAGAAGAAACCCGGAGCGTCGGAACCGGCCAGGAGCACCACCAACGGACCGTGGGCGCCCGCAACTTCGACCCAGAGCTCACCTGGTCCCGCGGTGACGAACCGGCCGTGAAGTTCTGGATGAAGCGCTCCGGTCATGTCTGCGAACAGTAACGTCACCGGGTATGTTCCCCAAGGTCCTAACCCAATTCGTTCGCGGCTTCCTGATGGGATCAGCCGACGTTGTCCCGGGGGTGTCGGGTGGGACGGTCGCTCTCGTGCTCGGGATCTACGACCGACTCATCGAAACGCTCCGCACCGGGACCCGCGCCCTCGTTGCGCTGGGTAAAGCCAACCCTCGGGGAAGTTGGGCCGAAGTGCAACGCCTTGACCTGTCGTTCCTGTTGCCACTTCTGGCCGGCATTCTGGTGGCCATCGGCACCTTGGCTGGGGTAATCGAACACCAGCTGAACCAGAACCCGGAGGAAATGGCCGGCCTGTTCCTTGGCTTGGTGATCGGCTCGATCATCATTGCCTGGAAGATGTTCCCGACTTCGGGCCGGAGCTACCTTCTGGTTGCGATCGGTACCGGTGCGGTCTTGTTCGTTCTGTTGGGCTTTCGCAGCGGTCCGGTCACCGATCCCAGCATTCCGGTACTGATCGGGGCCGGCGCCGTGGCGATCTGCGCCATGATCCTTCCAGGCATTTCCGGTTCGTTTCTACTGCTCATGATCGGCATGTATGGAGCGGTGATCGGTGCGGTTCACGACCGGGCGCTCGGCGATCTGGTGTTCGTGGCTTTCGGAGCCGTGCTGGGTCTGGCGTTGTTCTCTTCGCTGCTGGGTTGGCTACTCGAACGCCACCAGCAACCGGTCAGTGCCGTTCTGATGGGGCTCATGCTCGGTTCGTTGCGGGTGCTGTGGCCGTGGCCGAACGGAGTTGGGGTGATCAGCGACATCGACACCGAGATCGTGAACGGGGCCGGTCTTGACTGGCCCACCGCCGACACCTGGCTGGGTCCCACGTTGCTGGCGGTGCTTGGCCTGCTCGTGGTGCTCGGTTTCGCTCGGATCAGCGAACGCCTCACCCACTAGGACGAGAGTTCAACCCAACCGGGACGGCTGCCGAGCACCCAGCCGCGGCGATGCGGCGTCGGGCGGTCAGGCCATTGGATCGCGATCTGAGTTTGGATCTCCAGGTCCGGCGGCTGCCGTTCGAGCAACGGTTCGTATGGTCCCCACCAGCGCCGCCGAGTTCCACGCCCGTCGATCTCGTAAGCGTCGGGGCCGACCAACACTTCACCGCGGACGCTGACCTGATGCTCGAACCCTGACACCAACTCGTCGGGAGCCGAGATCGCTTCCACATCGAGATCAAGACCGACCGGGGTGCGCTCTCCGAAACTATCCGGGGTCAGTACCTCCCCCGGTTCGACCGCCACACCGAACGCCTCAAGTCCTACCGTCCACTGCTCGATCGGAGTTTCGCAAACCAGATCGGCCCAGATCCCGGGTGCTCGAAACGCAAAGCCGCCCGACGCGGTCGGCAGGCTCCAATCAAGAACCACGACCGGTTGCGACCCCACAGGGTGAACCACCACGCTGCACCAAGAACACTGGTCGGCGGGTCGGACCGAGATCCTCAGGAAGCCAGCGAGCAAGCGGTCTCGGGCTACCCAGTCAAACTCGATGGTGTCGTTGGTCCCCGGATGCGGGAACCCAGGATCAAACTTCTCCGTGTCGATCATCGTGAGCCGCCGAAGCTTGACCGAACGGTTGTCGGCGAGGAAACCAGATCGTCCACCTAGGCGATGCTAGGCGGCTTGCTCCTAGCCTGACGAGGTGAGCGATTTCTTAACCCCCGCCTGGTTCGAACGGCTCGCTGACGACGCGCAGCGGGCCCAACCCGACCCGACGTTGACGTTGACCATTGAACAGATCGTCGACCACCACCCGGAAACGGTCAACGGCAAGGACGATCAACCGATCCGCTGGCAGGTCCAGATCAGTGAGGGAACGATGGTCGTTGATCCGGCCTGTGGTCGGCAACCGGACGTAACTATCCGAGCCGATTATCAAACCGCGTTCAGCATTGTTGGTGGCGAAATCTCGGCCCAACGGGCATTTCTGGACGGCAACCTCCGGATCGGTGGCGACCTTCAATTGCTGATTGACCAGCGCCTCTCACTGAGCCATCTGCACCCCGGCCACACCTGACCAGCCGGGGGCGGATCAGATCAGACCAAGGTCCCGGACCGTGTCACGTTCCTCGGAGAGTTCGGCAACGGTGGCGTCGATACGGGACTGGCTGAATTCGTCAATCTCGAGTCCCTGCACGATCGAATAGCTTCCGTCGCTGCAGGTCACCGGGAACGAAGACATCAAACCTTCGGGCACGCCGTAGCTGCCATCTGACGGGATCGCCATCGACACCCAATCACCGGCTGGGGTTCCCTGCACCCAATCGTGGACGTGGTCAACCGCCGCCGAGGCTGCTGACGCCGCTGAGGACAATCCTCGGGCTTCAATGATCGCGGCTCCCCGCTGCTGCACCGTGGGGATGAACGAACCTTCGAGCCAGGCCTGATCGCCAACCATCGCCGCCGCGTTCTGACCGTTGACTTCGCAATGAAACAGGTCGGGGTATTGAGTCGCCGAATGGTTTCCCCAAATGGTCATGCGGGTGATGTCGTTGACCGTCACCCCTACCTTCTGCGCGAGTTGAGCTTTGGCCCGATTGTGATCGAGGCGGGTCATAGCGGTGAACCGCTCCGAGGCAATATCGGGGGCGTTGTTCATGGCGATCAGCGCGTTGGTGTTGGCCGGGTTTCCGACCACCAGCACCTTGATGTCGTCGGCGGCGTGGCCGTTGAGCGCTGCACCTTGGGCGGTGAAGATCGCCCCGTTGGCTTCCAACAGATCTTTGCGCTCCATCCCCTTCGAGCGGGGTCGCGACCCGACCAGCATGGCAACATTGGCCCCTTCGAAAGCCTGGTTTGGGTCGTCGCTGAGCGTCATCCCGGCCAGCAGCGGGAAGGCGCCGTCGTCGAGTTCCATCGCAACCCCCTCAAGCGCCCCCATCGCCGGAGGGATCTCCAGAAGCTGAAGGATCACCGGTTGGTCGGGGCCCAGCATGGAGCCGCTGGCGATACGAAACAGAAGGCTGTAACCGATCTGGCCGGCGGCGCCGGTGACTGCTACTCGAACGGGGGTGGTCATTGCGTTATCTCCGAAGACAGACAGGGGTGAACCCGAAGAACGCTACCAGCGCTCCACCGTGCCCGATGAAGCGGCTATGAGAAGTTCGTCACGTTGCCGGAGGCTGCCCGCTGCGGGTGTTGCCCAACCAGGACCGGTACAGATTTTGGTAAACCCCCGGGGTTGCGGCCAACGTTTCGTGGCTTCCGGATTGAACAATCCGACCTTGGTCAAATACCAGCACCAGGTCGGCTCGCTCCGCGGTTGACAGGCGATGAGCGATCGAGATCATGGTCCGGCCGCTAGCCAGTCGCTCCAGCGCCGACGCCAACGCCTCTTCGGTTTCGGGATCAACCGAAGACGTTGCTTCATCAAGCAGCAACAAGCCTGGATCGGCCACTTGGGCCCGAGCCAGAGCCACCAGTTGGCGCTCACCGACCGAAAGCCGACTACCTCGCTCCCCGACCGTCGTGTCCAACCCGGCTGGTAAACCGGCAACCCAGCTACCCAACCCCAGTTCGTCGATCGCCCGTTCGGCATCGGCCCGACTCGAACCGGCCCGCCCGAAACCGATGTTGTCCGCTATCGAACAGTCGAAGAGAAACCCGTCTTGGGGCACCATACGGATCGCCGCGCGTCTCGATTCGGGGCTCACCGTTCGAAGATCAACACCTCCGATTCGGACCACCCCCTCCACCGGGTCGGCCAACCGGGTCACCAACTGGGCAAAGGTCGATTTGCCGGCCCCGGTTTCGCCCACCACCGCCACCACCGTTTCCGGTTCGATTCGAACGGTGACATCGTCAAGCACCAGACCGCCAATCCGGTAAGAGAAACACACCGCGGAGAACTCGATGCTGAGCGGCCCACTGGCCAGCACCGTCCCCTCTTCGGGTTCGGTCACGTCAACCGGCACATCAAGCACCCGGAGCACTTTCCACCAGCCCGCCAACGCGGTCTGGGTCTGATCCAGTACTTCGCCAAGCTGCGAAATTGGTTGCAGCACGAGGTTTACCAGAAACAGGAAGGCAACCAGCTGCCCGGCTTCAAGCCCAAGGTCATCTCGCCACCACAGACCAACGCCCAACGACACCGCCAACGACACCGACGACACCAGATCCACCACCGGGAGCATGCAGGCAAACCAGATCTGGCTTCGCTGTTGCTGCCGGTACTGCCGTTCGATCGACTCGTCGAGGCGTTCCCCGACCGGCCCGTCGTAACCGTAGGCCCGGATCACTGATGCTCCAGTCACCGTTTCCGACACCTGCCCGAGCGTTTCCGCGACCCGGGTCCGTACCAGGCCATACGAGACGAACTGTTGCCGCTGGACCCAGCGAAGGAAGGGAACGAGCGGGAGGTGAACCAGGATCACCATCACCGTGAGTTGCCAGCTGTAAATCGTCATCACCGCCAGCGTTCCGACAATGATCGCGGTGTCGGTAATCCAACTAATCAGACCCCATTGGGTGAACCGGGCCAACGTTTCGACATCGGAAGTGACCCGAGCCACCAGCACCCCGCGGCGACTCTCGGTGTGGTCAGCGAGACTCAGCCGGTGCAGATGGGAAAACACCGTGACTCGCAGATTCATCAGGACCGTCTCGGCCATCCACACCAGCCGGAGCAGTGCCACCCGGCTCAATCCGGCGATGGCGAGCACTACCGCTAACGCGATCAGGCTCACCGTCCAGACATACCCGGCCCGATAACCACTCTCGCCGAGGATGCCGTGATCGAGCACCTGTTGGACCAGAATCGGGACGATCAGGCGTCCAACCGCCGCCGTCAACGCCATGGCTGCGGTTACCCCGAGCCCGGCCCGAAGCTCGGGTGAGACTGCAACACCACGCCGGAACACTGCGGTGGCGCTAACGGTTGGCACGTCCTCGTCGATCAACGACGCCACCTCGTCGAGCCCCGGGAACGCTGAGGGTTCACTCACAGGTTCGACCCTTGCTCATAGGCGGTCACCAATGCCCGATAGTCCTCGCGCCCCAGCAGGTCCTCGTGGGGCCCGACGGCCACGACCCGTCCGTCGTCGACGTAGACCACTGCGTCGGCGAGAGCAATGGTGGACAGACGATGGGCCACGATCAGCACTGTCATGTCCAGCGCCTGATGGAGCGCGCCGAGAATCTCGGCTTCGACCCGAGGATCCACCGCGCTGGTGGCATCATCAAGTAGCAGCAACCGTGGCCGTTGGGCCAAGGCCCGAGCCAACGCGACTCGCTGGCGTTGCCCGCCCGAAAGCGTCGCTCCCCGTTCGCCAACCACCGTGTCCACCCCGTGGGGAAGCGCGTTCACGAAACGTTTTGCGCCCGCCACCTGCAGTGCCCAGGCAATGTCGGCCGCTGTTGCCCGCCCCAAACCAACGTTCTCTGCGATCGAGTCGGTGAACAGAAACGATTCCTGAAACACGATCGAGACGTCCCTGCTCCAATCCGCCGCCGAAACCTCGTTGACATCCCGCCCGCCGACCTGAATGCTCCCAGCCACCGGATCTAGCAGGCCGGCGACCGCTTCCAGCAACGTCGTCTTTCCCGCCCCGGTCGATCCCACGACCGCCACCGTCTGTCCCGCGGCGACGTCCGCGTCGATCCCGTGCAACACCTCGTAGCCCTCGTAATGGACCACCAACCCTCGAACGCGAACATCAAGTGGGCCTTCGGGGAGAGTTTGCTCACCATCACGATCCTCGATCGGAGCGGCCATCACCTCATCAACCCGATCCAGCGCCACCACCGAACGGGGCAGCTCTTCGAGGAAGAACCCAAATACCCGCAACGGGGTGGCTAACAGTCCGAACACGACCGCGGCGAGGACCAGATCGCCCGGAGTGGCCGAACCTTCCGAAACCAGCCAACTACCGATCAACAACAGCAGAACCACCCCGAGGTTGGGCAACGCGTCGATCGTCGGTTCGAACACGGCTCGAATACGTCCCACCACCAGACGTTCCTGGCGGAGCCGTTCCGACGCTCCTTTCAGACGAGCCACCTCGGCGTCTTCGAGCCCCAACGTCTTGACAACCAACGCCCCTTCGAAGCTTTCGTGCGCCACCGACGAAACTTCACCAACCGCGGCCTGGGCTCGAGCCGATGGCTGCTCGACCCGACTCGTGTAGTTCCGGCTTAGCCCGACCAGCAAAGGAAAGAGCACGATGCCGAGCGTGGCGATTAGCGGATGGATCATCAACAGCGTCACCACCGCCAGCAGCACCAACACCAGCACGCTGACCGAAAACGCCAACGGTTTGAGCACCATGGTGGCGGTGGTCAGGTCGATGTCGGCGTGGGCAAGCAACGTCCCCGCCGCGCGCTCCCGATGAAAACGCAGGGGAACGTCGAGGTAGTGGTGGACGAGATTTCGACGCCAGTCTCGTTGGGTTCGATTCTCCGCCATCGACAAGAACCAGCGGCGAAAGATCACGCCAACTCCGCGACCAACGGACACGGCAACGACCAGTACGACGATCACGAGCACCTCGCCACCATCGACAACGCCATCGTCAAACGCCGGCACCACCAGGTTGTCGGTGGCCGCGCGAAGCACCCACGCACCACCGATCGACGCCGCAACAAAACCCATCGCCCCGGCCATAGCCAACGCATGAAGCCCCGGGTAGGCCCGGAGCGAGCGGACGATCAGACGCGCCCCGCGGCGCCAGAGATGATCAGAGTCGGTCAACGACCGCGCTTGCGAACTCGGAGCACTTGACCTCGGTGGCCCCATCCATCAACCGCGCAAAATCGTAGGTCACGATCTTTTCGGCGATCGCCGCCTCAACGGCACCGATGATGTCGTCGGCCGCTTCCTGCCAGCCGAGATGCTCAAACATCATCACCCCGGACAGCAGCACCGACGACGGGTTGACTTTGTCCTGACCGGCGTACTTGGGGGCGGTGCCGTGGGTGGCTTCGAACACGCCATGCCCGGTCAGATAGTTGATGTTGGCCCCCGGGGCGATCCCGATGCCACCGACCTGAGCGGCGAGTGCGTCGGAGAGATAGTCGCCGTTGAGGTTCATCGTGGCGATCACGTCGAATTCAGACGGGCGGGTCAACACCTGCTGAAGCGCGATGTCGGCGATGGCGTCTTGCACCAGGATCTTGTCCCCAGCGTCACCACCACAGTCTTCCCATCCGACCGCCACATCGGCATATTCGGAGCGCACCAACTCGTAGCCCCACTTCTGGAAGGCCCCTTCGGTGAACTTCATGATGTTGCCCTTGTGTACCCAGTGAACCCGTTTGCGGTTCCGGCGCACTGCGTAGTCCAGCGCCGCTCGTTGCAGGCGCTGCGAACCAAACTTCGATACCGGTTTGATCCCGATACCGGAGTCTTCGCGAATTTCCCAGCCGTAGGCGTCGTGCAACAGTTCGATCATGCGCTTCGCTTCAGGGGTTCCCGATTCCACTTCGAGACCGGCGTAAATGTCTTCGGTGTTTTCACGGAAGATCACCATGTCGACCAGCTGCGGTTCTTTCACCGGCGACGGGACACCGGTGAACCAGCGGACCGGGCGCAGACAAACGTAGAGGTCCATGATCTGACGGATGGCCACGTTCAAGCTGCGGAAACCACCGCCGATCGGCGTGGTCAACGGGCCTTTGATCCCGATCAGGTATTCCTCGAAAGTGTCGATGGTCTGCTGCGGCAGCCAGTCACCGGTCTCGTTGAACGCCTTCTCGCCGGCGAGAACTTCCATCCACTCGATCTGCTTGCCGTACTTGGCGGCCGCGGCGTCAAGCACCAACTTGGCCGCCGGCCAGATGTCGACCCCGGTGCCGTCGCCTTCGATAAACGGAATGATCGGGTTATCCGGAACGTGAAGCGAGCCGTTTTCCTGCATCGTGATCTTGTCAGCCATGCCGATGAGACTAGTCGCCTCAGACCGTGGAACATTCCTCCCCGATCCGCTTTCTCAATCGTCGAGTAGCGCGTTCGCTTCGTCGAAGGCCTGTTGCAGGTCGGCACGCACCCGTTCGCTGAACGCGGTCAGCGCCGGTCGGCTCAAGCGCCCCTCCGGAGCTGGGATCGGATCGCCAACAACCACCGCGCAACGGACTCGACGGATCCCCCGAGAACCTGAACCCATCGCCTGTTCGGTACCGGCGAGACCCACCGGAATGATTTGAGCCCCGGTCTTGGACGCCAGATACGCCACCCCGTCAAACATGCCGTCAACGGTGCGTCCCGACTGCCGAGTCCCTTCAGGAAAGACGATCATCAGCTCGCCACCACCGACGATGTCTCGGGCTACCCGCATCGCTTCACGGTCCGCTTCGCCCCGGTGCACCGGGATGGTGCCGAGCGCAGCCATCACCCAGGCTGCCACCGGGTTACGAAACAGCGAATGCTTCCCCAACGCTCGGATCCGGCGGGGGGTCAGCGACGCCACCAGCGGCCCGTCGAGGTTTGACCGGTGGACGGGAGCCACGATCACCGGGCCCGGAGTGCCGAGCTTCTCGATCCCTCGATGCTGCACTCGTAGCCACGGCACCAGCAGGCTCCGGACGATCCGCCGGGTCAGACCGTACGCGATTCGAGCGCGGCGGGTTCGGTGAACCGCAGCCGCCCATTCCTGATCTTTCGCTGTTCCCATCGAGTCCACAACCCTTCTGCTGCTGGCGTTTTCAGTGCAGGAACTGGCGTTCACCGGTAAAGACCATGGCGAGCCCCCGTTCGTTGGCTGCTGCGATCGTGGCTTCGTCGCCTACCGAACCACCCGGTTGGACAACGATGGCTACTCCGGCATCCGCCGCGGCGTGAACACCATCAGGGAACGGGTAGAACGCGTCGCTGGCACACGCTCCCCCTTCCGCCCGACCGTCCGCTTTCGCGGCCGCGATCTGTCCCGACTCGACCCGGTTCTGCTGGCCGGCACCAATCCCCCACGCCACCTGATCGCGAGCCAGCACGATGGCGTTGGAGTTCACGTGGCCACAGACCCGCCAGGCGAACCAGGCATCGTCGAGTTCTGCCTCGGTTGGTTGCCGTTCGCTGACAACCTGCCACTGGTCGGGGGTTGATGCGAAGTGGTGTCGTTGCTGCACCAGAAAGCCGTCATCGATCGCACGGAGCGACAATGCCGGAGGTGGGGTCGGCGGCTCCAAGGTCAACAGGCGGGTGTTTTTGCGTTTGGCAATCAGCCGCTCAACTACTCCCTCGGCAAAGCCCGGGGCACAGATCACGTCGGCTTGCGCCGCGGTTTCCATGGCCTCCACGGTGTCCAAATCAACCCATTGGTTGCAGGCCACAACCCCACCGAACGCGGAGCGGGGATCGCCGGCAAAGGCCTTTTCGTAGGCATCAGCAAGCGAGGCTCCGACCGCCACCCCGCACGGGTTGGCGTGTTTGATGATGGCCACCGTCGGTCGTTCACCGAGGTCGTGCGCGAGTCGCCACGCCGCTTCAGCATCGAAGAAGTTGAGGTAGCTGAGCGCCATGCCGCTGTGTTGCACCAACCGGTCCCAGATCCCGGGCTGATGGGCTCGCCGGTAGCGGGCCCCGGCCTGATGCGGGTTCTCGCCGTAACGCAGCGACTCGACCCGTTCTAACGCCAGATGCAAGGTGGGCGGAAGCGGGTCAGGGTCGGAACCGGTCTCGTCGAACCATTCGACAATGGCGGCGTCGTACGCCGCGGTATGGGCAAAAGCCGCCCGCGCCAGTCGGCGGCGGGTTTGTTCGGCGAGCCATCCTTCGGCTCGCAACTCGCTGATCACATCGCCGTAGCTCGCTGGATCAACCACGATCCCGACATGGGCGTGGTTTTTCGCCGCGGCCCGGACCATGGTCGGACCGCCGATGTCGATCGTTTCGATCCCTGGAGATTCCCGGAATGGGTAGAGGTTCACCACCACCAGATCGATCGGCACGATGCCGTTGGCTTCGAGATCAGCCTGATGTTCTGGATCGGAACGGTCAGCGAGGATCCCGCCATGAATTTTGGGGTGCAGGGTCACCACTCGATGCCCCAACATGATCGGTGATCCGGTGTGATCGGCCACATCGATAACCGGCAGACCGGCGTTGGCGATCACCGCCGCGGTACCTCCGCTGGAGATCAACTCCCAGCCCAAGTCCACTAACCCGGCCGCCAATTCGGCGATCCCGGATTTGTCGAAGACGGAGAGAAGAGCACGGCGTGGTTCGGTCACCGTGGGGAACCTAGCAGGGTCGGCTCGGCCCCTACGGCGCCTGCACTAGCGGATCGTCACAACCCCCCAATCCGCCGGTCCCCGACGACCCGTACCCTCGAAACATCGGCTCCTTGAACCCGGAACCAGGATCGTCGGTCTCGAGGAACCGAACGACCGCTTTGCGGGTTGCGATCGCCAGTTCGTGTTGCACGGCGTAATCCGAAACGAGGCGTTCCTCCGACGGGTTGGAAAGGTAGAGGTACTCGATCAGCACGGTGGTCACATCACCCGTGCGCCGAAGCACCCCATAGAAATCTTCATTCTCTCGGTTCAGGCGATAGATCACCCCCGAGTCACTCAACGCCACCCACTGGGTGTCGTAAGTGGAGAGTTTGGCGAACACCTCTTCGTAGATCAGACCAGCCAGCCGCCGAGACTCGGAGTTCCCGTATTGAAAGAACATCTCGGTGCCTGGGGTTCGGCTGAACGTGGTCGATCCCCCGTTGAAATGAATGCTGAGAAACAACTTGGGTTGCAGGGCACGAGCGATTTCGGCGCGAGTCACGATCGGCAGTCGAATGTCGCTGTCTCTGGTCAGGACCACCGTCAACCCGGCGTCTCGAAGTTCGTCCGCAACCCGGCGAGCAACCCCAAGGTTCAGGTCGGCTTCTCGCAGCCCACCGACCCCAACTGCGCCAGTCTCGATCTCCCCGCCGTGCCCCGGGTCAATCACCACGTCGACCGTTTCGACAAACGTTCCCCCCGACGCATCGGCCTGTACCCCGCATGGGGTCCAGATTCGATGACCGCCCTGAACGGCACTGAGCACCGGACTGACCCAGCCTTCATCGAAAACCAGAACTCCACGGGTTTGGCCGTTGACCGGACTGCCGGTGGGGTCGAAGGCCAGTTGGGGAAGCACCGCCGGGATCGTCGTCGCAGGCAGCGTGGTCGGGGTTGACGTTGGAGCCGGTTCCTCACCCGACTCCTGCGCTTCAACCGCGCCCGCATCTTCCGATGTCTGGTCGCCAGATGCATCCGTGGCCAGCGTCGTTGAAGTGGAATCACGGCAGGCTGCCGCACCCACCAATGCAACAAGGACGAGCACCGTCAAGGTGACCTTGCCCGCCGTTGATTGTCGATCCCGCCGTTTGGTCATTTCAGCCAGGGACCCCCGGGCTACTTGAAGCGAGGCCGGCGACTATCTCCGCCATCAAATCACCAGCCTCGGTTGGATTCTGTCCGACTCTAACTCCGGCATCGGCAAGCGCTTCCATCTTGGCTGCTGCTGTGCCTTTGCCGCCCGAGACGATAGCACCGGCATGGCCCATCTTTTTCCCGGGCGGTGCGGTAACCCCAGCGATGTAGCTGGAAACCGGCTTGGTCATGTGGTTCTTGATGAACTCGGCTGCTTCTTCTTCGGCTGAGCCACCGATCTCGCCGATCATCATGACCGCTTTGGTTTCCGGGTCCGCTTCGAACGCTTTGAGACAATCAATGAACGACGTGCCCGGCACCGGGTCGCCACCAATCCCGACACAGGTCGTGACCCCGATGTCTTTCTGCTTGAGTTCGTAGAGCGCTTGATAGGTGAGCGTTCCGGACCGGCTGACGATCCCCACCGGGCCGCCTTCCTTGGCGATGTGGCCTGCGGTAATGCCGATGTTGCAGCGGCCGGGGCTGATGATCCCCGGGCAGTTCGGGCCCAGCAGTCGAGTATTCGGGAAGTCGTTCACCAACCGGTTGTAGAAGTTGGCCTCGTCGTGGGCGGGTACGCCTTCGGTGATAGCCACGATGAACTCGATCCCCGCCTCGGCCGCTTCAAGGATCGCACCTTGAACTCCGGGGGCGGGAATAAAGATGCACGACGCGGTAGCACCGGTTGCTTCTTTCGCTTCGGCTACCGAAGCGAAGATGGGAACCCCATCGACATCGGTTCCGGCTTTGGTCGGGTGGGTACCGGCCACCACTTGGGTGCCGTACTCGCGATTGAGGCGGCCGTAGTAACTGCCCTGCGAGCCAGTCAGACCCTGATAGATGACCTTGGTGGTTTCGTCTACGAAGATTGCCATGTTCGATGCTCCTGCTCTGCTTTGTCTTCGCTAACGATCAGCCAGCCAGCTCAACCGCACGGCGAGCCGCGTCGAGCATGGTGTCTTCCATCTGCAACATCTCGTTGATGTTAGGCGCCAGGATTGCCCGGCCTTCGTCGGCGTTGGTTCCGTCGAGTCGAATAACGATGGGGGCATCGATCTTGACCCGACGCATCGCCTCCAGGATGCCGTTGGCGACTTCTTCGCCACGGGTAATCCCCCCGAAGATGTTGATGAGGATCGACTTCACGGCCGGGTCATTGTTGATGACTTCGAGTGCTCCGGCCATCACGTCGGCATTGGCCCCGCCACCGATGTCGAGGAAGTTGGCGGGTTTGCCACCCACCTGGTTGACCACATCCACGGTGCTCATGGCCAGGCCAGCCCCGTTGGCGATCACCCCGACGCTGCCTTCGAGCCCGACATATTGCAGGCCTTTGGCGTGGGCGGCGGCTTCGCGTTCATCACGCGGCTGGGTCTCGTCGTACTGCTCGTAGTCGGGGTGGCGGAAGGTGCTGTTCCCATCCAAGGTCACCTTGGCGTCAAGGACATGCACGTTGCCTTGAGGGGTCAGGATCAGCGGGTTGATTTCCACCAGATCGCAATCACCGTCGGTGTAGGCCACGTAGAGCTTCTGGAGAATGTCGACGGTGCCTTCCACCGCAGCTTCCGGAAGGTTCGCGGCTGCCACCCAGGCTCGGGTGGTCGCCTCATCGAGCCCAACCGTCGGATCGACCCAGATCTTGGCGATGGCATCCGGGTTTTCTTCAGCCACCGTTTCGATCTCGACGCCACCCTCTTTAGACAACATGCCCAGATGCTTCTTGGCCGAACGGTCCAAGGTGAAGCTGGCGTAGTACTCCTCGGCAATGTCGGAAGCTTTCTCGATCCACAACCGGTTCACGATGTGGCCGCGGATGTCAAGGCCGAGGATGTTGCTGGCGTGTTCGCGAACTGCGTCGATGTCGGCCGCGAACTTGACGCCCCCTGCTTTGCCTCGTCCACCGGTGTGAACCTGGGCTTTCACCATCACCGGCGTACCGAGACGCTCGGCGGCGGCCACGGCTTCATCGACCGAAAAAACTGCTTCGCCGGGGCTCACCGGCATACCGAATTGGGCAAAGAACTCCTTGCCCTGATGCTCAAACAAATCCACCGGCATTGCCTCCCCGATTGGCTACGGGGAGATACTAGGCATGACAGAACCCCGTCCCCTATCTGGAGTGAAGATGCCGGTTGCGAAAGGTCCACGAATCAACGCCCGATCAGCGGTGCTGGTTGGCATCACCGGGGTGATGATCGCGTTAGTGCTCGGAGGTGGCGTGCTGCTGCTGGCCAGCCGAAACAGCAACGTTGAGATCCAACTGGGTGACACCGATTTCGATGCCGGGCAGATCGGGCGGATCTCAGCCGAAATCGATGACCGTGGACCGATCCTGTACAGCGACGTGGCGGGACGAAGCCGAGACCTGATCCTGCAGCATCTGGGCGAAGATTCCGAAGGTGGATGGTTCGCTTTCGATGCTCGCCCAACCGGGCAACCCCGGGACTGTTTCTTCGAATGGAACGCCGACCGTGCCCTGTTCGAACTGATCACCGTCGCCGACGACACCACCTGTCGTGACGTCACGATGGACGAGCGGGGAAACCTAAGTGACGGAACGGTGATCGACACCTACCCGGTCAGCGTTGACGAAGCCGGCCGGGTACGGGTCGATCTCAACTACGACAACAACGAGGACCGCTGATGACCACCGTGCCGGTCACCGTTCCCGTTCAGTCCAGCGCCCTTACCGCCGAGGTCGTTACTCGACGGAGTATCCGGTTGCACGACGAGCCATCCGGTTCGCGGTCCGGTCACGTTGGTTGATCCAGCCGGCTAGACCCGTTCGAGTGGTGCCCAACTCAGCAGCAACTGCTTCTGCCCCACCGACGGGAAATGCACGCTGGCTTCAGCCGAGTCGCCTTCTCCTTTGATGGAAAGAATCACCCCGTCGCCCCACTGGGCGTGCCGAACGTCGTCGCCAACCCGAAGCCCTAACGCATCGGCTCCCGAAGGTACCGGACCGGTCGGGGTGGGTCGCGAAGGCTCTCGGGACGTTTCGCTGGAATCGCCGCGGCCCGACCCGCCAAAGGTTCGGCCGAACGTTTCGGTGCTGCGTTCAAACCCAGCGGACCGGCCCCGTCCATACGACCCAGCACCAGTGGTGCGAGATCCTCCACTTGGGCGCTGGCCTCTTCGTTCATCAAGGAGCTCAGCCGGGATCTCGTCAAGGAACCGACTCGGCGGGTTGTACTGGGTTTGGCCGTGCACCAACCGACTCCAGGCGCTGCTGAGATACAGGCGTTCCATGGCGCGGGTAATCCCGACGTAGGCCAATCTCCGCTCCTCTTCGAGTTCGGCTGGGTCACCAAGGGCCCGCACGTGCGGGAACACACCATCTTCGAGCCCGACCAGGAACACCACCGGAAACTCAAGGCCTTTGGCTGCGTGCAAGGTCATCAAGCTGACACTGGAATCGTCGTCGGTCAGCACATCGGTGTCGCTCACCAGACTCACCTGCTCCAAGAACTCGATGACCGTCTCGTATTCGCGTGCGTTCCCGACCAGTTCTGACAACGCTTCGACGCGACCTTCGGCCTCGATGGACCGTTCCGCCTGCAATTCGGCGAGATACCCCGAGCGTTCCAGCACCTCTTCGAGAATCACTGCCGGTGAGGCATCGAGCGATCGAATCTCGGTAGTCACCGCCAGAAACTTTTCGATGCCCGTCGCGGCCCGGCCACTAACCCCCGCCTGATCGAAATGCAGCAGCGCCTGATCGAAGGTTTCGCCGTGACGCATCGCCCAGAGATCGAGTTTGGCAACCGACGAGTCTCCGACCCCTCGCTTGGGAACGTTGAGCACCCGCTTGACGCTGACTTCGTCGGTCGGGTTGACCACGGCCCGCAAATAGGCCAACGCGTCTTTGATTTCGCGGCGGTCATAGAACCGGGTACCGCCAACCACCCGATAGGGAATGCCAGCCCGAACCAGATATTCCTCAACCACCCGCGACATCGAGTTGGTGCGGTAAAAGACCGCCATCTCTCGCCAGGGCCGGTGGTCGCTGTCGTGCAGGCGGGCGAGTTCGGTCGCCACGAACTGAGCTTCGTCGGCTTCATCGTCGGCGTGGTGGCGAACCAGCTTCTCGCCTCCGCCCCGTTCGGTCCAGAGCTCTTTGGGTTTGCGCCCCATGTTCTGGGCGATCACTGCGTTGGCGGCATCAAGGATCGACTGGGTGGAGCGATAGTTCTGTTCGAGCACCACGATGCTGGCATCAGGGAAGGCGCTTTCGAACTCGAGAATGTTGCGAATGTCGGCCCCTCGGAACGCATAGACCGACTGGTCGCTGTCGCCAACAACGGTCACCTGGCGGTGTTCTTGAGCCAACATCAACACCAGATCGTTCTGCACCGGGTTGGTGTCTTGATATTCGTCGACCAGCACATGCCGGAACCGGTGCCGCCATGACGCCAACACATCGGGGTGGTCGCGAAAGAGCTGAGTGGTCCGGACCAACAGGTCGTCGAAATCCATTGCTCCAGCGGCCTGAAGTCGTTTCTGGTATTCGAGGTAGACCTCGGCGACCTGCTGGTTTCTCCCCGGCTCGGCCCGTTCGGCAAACCGTTGGGCGCTGGTGTTCTCGTTCTTCGCCATCGAAATCTGAGCGTGCACACTTCGAGGCGGGAATTGTTTCGGATCAAGGTTGAGGTCGCGGATCACATAACCGGCGAGCCGGACCGCATCAGACTGGTCGTAGATCGAGAATGTCGACGGAAAACCAAGCCGTTCGGCGTCGCGGCGCAGGATCCGAACGCAGGCCGAGTGAAACGTCGAAACCCACATCCGTTCGGCGACCGGGCCGACAAGGTTGCTGACCCGTTCCTTCATCTCGCCGGCCGCCTTGTTGGTGAAGGTGATGGCCAGGATCTCGTACGGCGACAACCCGGTCTCGATCAGGTAGGCGATGCGGTGGGTGAGGACCCGGGTCTTTCCTGACCCGGCACCAGCCACCACCAGCAACGGCCCGGAATCGTGGACTACCGCATCATGTTGGGCGGGGTTCAGGCCGGCGAGGAGTAGCGATTCAGGCATCGGTTGTCACCCTAGCGACCACCAAGGACAGCGGCGGTCCGGGAGGTGCCTTTACGCTTCGAGTTTGTAGCCAAGCCCTCGAATCGTCACGATCCGTTGCGGCTGGTCCGGGTTGGGTTCCACCTTGGCCCGAAGCCGCTTGATGTGAACGTCAAGGGTTTTGGTGTCACCGACATAGTCATAACCCCAGACTCGGTCGATCAGTGTCTGGCGCGTCACCACGATCCCTACGTTTTCCAGCAACAACCCCAGCAGCTGGAACTCTTTGAGTGGAAGCTGCACCAGTTCTCCGTCAACCCGAACAATGTGCCGCTCACGGTCGAGCGAGATGCCGTTGACTTCCAAGGTGTGCCCCGGGTCATCGGTGTACGTCGGTGCGGTTGCTGAAGCCCGCCGCAGCACGGTTCGCATCCGGGCTACCAGTTCGCGGACCCGGTACGGCTTGCTGATGTAATCGTCGGCCCCGACCTCAAGCGCGACCACCGCGTCGATTTCTTCGTTGCGGGCCGACACCATGATGACCGGAGTGTTAGCGATGGCTCGGATTTCGCGGCAGACGTCAATCCCGGACATCCGAGGCAGCATCACGTCGAGCAGCACCAAATCAGGGTGAAAGGTATGGAACGCCTCCAATCCTTCTTCCCCGTCGGCCGCGAGGTGTACAAGGAAGCCTTCGCTTTTCAGCGCTTGGCGAAGACCCTCGCGAAACGATGGTTCATCGTCCACTACGAGGACGCTGACCAGTTCACTCATCAGCTAGTGGGTGAGTTTCGGGGAACGCAGGGCAGGG
This sequence comes from Candidatus Neomicrothrix sp., assembly GCA_017852795.1. GTDB lineage: Bacteria > Actinomycetota > Acidimicrobiia > Acidimicrobiales > Aldehydirespiratoraceae > UBA11606. Next base: position 25,173 of record JAFMKU010000006.1, on the reverse strand, counting down.
TCACGACGAACTCAGACCCTTCTCCCGGCTTGGAATCAACCGAAACCCGCCCCCCGTGGTTGGTGGCGACGTGGCGAACGATCGCGAGCCCAAGCCCCGTGCCTCCGGTCTCTCGACTGCGGGCCCGGTCGACCCGGTAGAAGCGCTCAAAGACCCGCTCCAGTTCGGCGCGGGGAATACCCACCCCATGATCTCGGACCCCGAGCTCAACTGACCCACCGAGATCCACCACCGAAATCGTGACTTGCGAGTTCGGGTCGCTGTAACGCACCGCATTGTCGATCAGGTTGGCCATAGCTCGAACCAGTGCCCGTCGATCTCCCATCACCTGCCGATCGCTAGGAAGACCCACCGTGGCCAGTTCAACGCTGCGGGTAAGGGCAAACACTTGCACCTTTTCCACCGACCGCATCACGATGTCATCGACGTCAAGAAGTTCCGTTTCCGGCTCGGATTCTTCGAGTCGGGTGAGCTCCAGCAGGTCGTCAATAATGTCCTCAACCCGTTTGGCTTCCTTCATCAGCATCTCGCCGAGCCGTTCCCGATCGGCTCCGCTGACATCGCCCGCCAGAGTGTCGGCCAGAAGCGACATCGCGCCGACCGGAGTCTTTAGCTCGTGGCTCACGTTGGCGACGAAATCTCGTCTGATGGCGTCAATGCGACGTTCGGCAGCCAGCGCCCCGATCACCGCTACCCCTCGGGGACTGGGTGTCGCCAACTCACCCGACTGGCGAGCTTTCGCCCGTTCCGCAGCTTGTGCCTCCGGAACCCAGCCATCGACGATGTAGCGAATTCGTTCCCCAACGTTTTCGGCGTGGTCGCCGATCCGTTCATAGAAGCGACCGATCAGCGCCAGCTGCAAGGCATGTTGCGGGTCGAGGTCAGCTCGGCGGGCTTCCTGAATCACGTAATGGATGTAGCGGTAGTGAAGGTCGTCAAGCACGTCATCCATGTCAGCCACCGAAATGGCCAGCGCGGTGTCGCGGGCCCGAAACGCCTCGCTCACCCGTCGGAACAACTCGCCGGCCTGATCGGACATCTGCGCGATGAGTTCACGAATGCGGTCGTCAGGGTTCGCTCCCTGCAAACGACCAACCGCTTTGGCGATGTTCGCGACGAGGTCGCCGCTGCGTTCAATGTCGGAGTTGGCGTGCAAAGCGCCGACGACAAACCGCAGATCGGTTGCTACCGGAGCTTCCCGCACCAGCGTCGCCACGCAGGCTTCTTCGACCTGGGTGGAGAGCAGATCGATGTCATCGTCGCCGATAATCAACCGGTCGGCGCTGGCAATATCGCCCTCCAGCATCGCCGAGGTGACGTCGCTGATTCGTTCGGAGACCATCTCCATCATCTGCACAAGGTGGTCTTCAATGATGTGAAGCCGCTCATCGAGTTGGCTGCGGTTCTCGCTCATCCGAAACGTCCAGTCACGTAGGCCTCAGTACGGTCATCTTCCGGGTCGGAAAAGATCGTCACCGTGTCAGCGTATTCAACCAGCCGTCCACGTCGTTGCCCCGTTCCCTCGTCGAGTTCCGCAGTGAAAAACGCGGTGCGGTCCGAAACTCGTGCCGCCTGCTGCATGTTGTGGGTCACGATGACAATCGTGTAATCGTTCTGGATTTCTTTCATCAACTCCTCGATTCGGCCAGTGGCGATCGGGTCCAGCGCCGAACACGGCTCATCCATCAGCAGCACATCCGGGTTGACAGCGATCGCTCGGGCAATACAGAGGCGCTGCTGTTGGCCACCTGACATTCCCGTCGCCGACTCCTGCAATCGGTCTTTGACTTCGTCCCAGAGGCCAGCGCGGATCAGTGAAGATTCGACAACCTCGTCAAGATCGGCCTTCATCCCCCCCACCCGAGGGCCATAGGCCACATTGTCATAAATCGACTTGGGAAACGGGTTGGGTTTCTGAAACACCATCCCGATGCGGCGCCGAACCGCGACCGGATCAACCTGCGGGTCATAAAGATCAACGCCGTGGTACCAAACCGACCCATCGACTGTTGCCGTGGGGATCAGATCGTTCATGCGGTTGAAGCAGCGCAACACCGTTGATTTGCCGCAACCCGAAGGGCCGATAAACGCGGTGATCTCGCGGTCGCGAATGTCGATGCTGACGTCGGCAATGGCCCGCACCCCGCCGTAGGAGACGCTGAGGTTGCTGGTCCTGAACACCTCCGAGGAAGGTTGCGACGGTGTTCGTTCAGCGGTGTTGGCTGGCACACCGGTGTTAGCCGGAATAGTGGGCCGGGTTGGCAGATCGGTCATCGTCGTCGGTCCTCTTGGTAGTTAGCGCCCGAGGCGTCGGGCGATTCGGGCTCGTCCCACAATCGCAACCAGGTTGATCATGAATACCAGGACAAGCAGAACAAGGCTGGCGAAGGCCGCGTGCCCTCGCCAAGTTTCAGCGGGAAGTCGAGCGAACGTGGCGATGTTCATGGGTAGCGCAGTAAACGCGCCTCGCAACTGTTCGAGAAAGTCGTTGTTGCCGGTCGTGTAATACGGGGCCGCTCCCACCACCAACAACGGTGCTGCTTCGCCCGCGGCGCGGGCGATTGAGAGCACCGTACCGGTCAAGATCCCGGGCATGGCGGCGGGAAGAACTTGGGTTCGGATGGTTTCCCACTGGGTCGCTCCAAGACCGTAAGCACCGTCGCGATACGCCGCCGGTACCGCCCGAATCGCTTCAGCAGAAGTGATCACCACAATCGGAAGGACCAAGACGGCCAACGTCAAACCACCAGCGATAATCGACGAACCACCGGTCAACCCGCGAAGGCTCTGCACGAACACCGCCAACCCGAGCAGGCCGTAGACGATGGAGGGAACTCCGGCCAGGTTGCGAACCGCTACCTGAATCAACCGGGTGAGCCAGTTGTCCTCGGCGTACTCCTCAAGGTAAACCGCCGCACCGATCCCGATCGGAAAGGTCAACGCCACGATCACCGAGATCACCAGTGTGCCGCGAACGCCCTGAACCACCCCGGCCTTGCCTTGATCCGACGACGATGGGGAGGTTAAGAACCCCCAGGCCCGTTCGCCCAGCAGATCAAGAGATCCTCGAACCACATCGCTCATCACCACCAGCACCAGCAGGAACGCAATGGTGACCGCAGCGATGAGGAGACCATAAAACACCCGCCCGGAGACGTCGGATCGCCTGCGGTGCCGCAGCGTGTTCTGGATCAGTTCGGACGGGGCCATCAGTACACCTGCCGGAATCGTCGGACCACCAGATCCGACAGGACGTTGAGCAACAAGGTGACCAGGAACAGCAAGGCTCCAAGGAAATAGAGACTCTGGAAGGCGATACCGGAACCAGCCACCGAATCGGTGCCGGCCCCCAACGAGGCCATCGCCGCGGTCAGGGTCTGACCGGGTTCGGTCGGGTTGCTTTCAAACAGCGCGCCTCCGGAACCACCGGCTGCGATGAACACCACCATGGTTTCGCCGATCGCCCGCGAGATCCCCACGATGATGGCCGCTGAAATCCCCGACAGCGCGGCCGGGAAGACCACCCGCAGCGCGGTAGTTACCTTCCGGGCCCCGAGTCCGTAGCTGGCTTCGCGAAGTTCCCGAGGAACCGCGCGCATCGCGTCTTCGGAGATGGATGCCACGATCGGTACGGTCAGCACCCCGACCCCGAGCCCGGCCGCTAACAACGAGAAGATCCCGATGCCGGGGAATACCGGTTTGAGCACATTTGGGTAAATGAAGCTGATGGCGAACAGGCCAAGCACCACCGATGGGATAGATGCCAGCGTCTCGATCATCGGTTTGACGATCCGCTGCACTTTCGAAGATGCGTATTCGGCCAGATAGAACGCCACACCGATACCGATCGGGGCCGCTACCACCATGGAAATCAGCGTGACCCACAACGAACCGACGAACAGCGTGGAAAGATCGAACTGGCCACGCCGCGGGAACCAACCAATGTCGGTCAGGAGACTCCAGCTAAATTCCTGATCGGCAACGAACGAGAACGCCTCGGTGAAGATGTAAAAAACAATGAGGCCACTAACGACCACCGAAGACAGGCCCGTGCCCAGCATGAGCCGCCGAGCGCGTTGGTTCCGGTTGGCCCGGCCACGATCGAGCTGGAGGTCCGAGGCTTGACGGACCGGGCCCGGTTCCGTTCCCTCGCCACCCACGACGCCTTCGACCACCATCGTCGACGCCAGAAAATCCCAAGGAGCGCGCCCGAATGGCGCCACCGCGCATAGCCCAGCGGCCAGCACCGCGAACAGCGCCACCCAGCCCGCGTTGAAATCCAACACGAACACCGGGATGGCGTACAGTCCGCCGAACCGGGTGACCTGTCGGATCGCGGTTCGAATGGCACCGGCTGGTCGCCCGTTCATCTGACGGACCGAGGCGCCAACCATCCGTTGCGCAAACGACTGACTGGAAGGCCACGAGTACCCGTCCATACCGGCGTAGATCACGAGACCAAGCCAGAAGTTCGACACGCCAAAATCGGTGATCGGCCCCGCCACGAAGTATTCAACCAGCGCCACCAACAAGCAGACCACTAGATACATCAACGCCTCGACAACGAACACCATTGCTCGTTGGGGAAGGCCGAAGCGTGAGCGTGCCGGTGCCATCAGAAGGCTGGTCGGCGAAGTGAGCGTTTCGGTCATTCGCTGCTCCACTGACCGGTCCCATTCAAACCGACCTTCCAGATCAGCCGGGTTCGGCTCAGGTCCTCTTCGCTGAGCGGGATGTATCCCACTTCCTCTACTGCGGTCAGTCCTTCTTCGCTGAGCATGTAATCAACGAAGGCGGCCAACGCCGGGTTGGTCTCGACCGCTTCGAGATTGACGTAGGTGTAGAGGAACCGGGCGATCGGGAAGGTCGCCGATGAGATCGTCGTCGGGGTCGGGTCCACGCAGGAGCCGCCGTCGTCGAACGAGATGCTGACCAGCTTGGCTTGTCCCGCGGCCGCCGCTTGCGAGGCGTAGGCAAACCCGACCCATCCGAGCGAATACTGCTGGGAACCGATGCCGCTCAAAATGGTGTTGTCGTCGGGGCTGGAGATGTAATCGGGGCGGATCTCCCGACTGAATTCGCGGGCGTCCACGTCAAGACCGGTCTTGCCTTTGGCCACCGAATCGATCACCACTTCGGCGAAGCTATCGAAGGTTCCTGACTCTTCGCCCGGTCCGTACACCGAGAGTTCGAACCCGTCGGCGAACGTGGTTCCCGACCACAGAGAGGTCAAAGCGTTGGCGTCGGACCAGGTCTGGAACCCTTGGGCTTCGCCGGACGTGAGTGCGTAGAGGTCGTTGAACGACAGGCACTCCAGAACGTCGTTTTCCGGTGAGGTAATGACCGTGATGCCGTCCACTGCCAACCGCAATTCGATGAACTCGATCCCGTTGGCTTCGCAGAGTTCAATCTCGGAATCTTTGTACAGCCGGGAAGCATTCGCGATCAAGGCTTCACCGTTGCAGAACTTCTGTGCACCGTCGCCAGACCCCGGGCCTTCGACCGAGATCGCAACCGAACTCGCTTCTTGTGCGAAACGTTCGGCTTGGAGCTGCACGATCGGGAACACGGTTGACGAGCCAGAGATCAGGAACTCGCCCGCCAACTCGGCAATCGGGATGGTGACGGCTTCGGAACCTTCGTCGACCGCGGTGACCGGAGCCGCCGAACTGGCCGAGTCGTCCGGTTGGTAGGTGACTGCGGCGAGCACCGCCACGGCGAGCGACGCCAAGCCCATTGACACCAGACGCTGGCGTCGACTCCCGATCGTTTCGGTCACAGACTGATCCTCACCGGCACTCCCACAAGGTATTGCAGGAACCTGTCACGTTGGAAAGCACCAGGTAAACGATCAGCGGTATTTAGGTAAACGGACGGTGAACACCGCGGCGGAGGGAACCGCGGTGTTCACCCCTTCCGAACGTTGGCCGCAGCGATCAGCCCCAGGTCCGGCCAGTGACGCGATCAGCCCAAATGGCTTGCGCCAACTGCTGGTCGGCATCGGCCAGCGGGACGTACCCGACCCCGGCAACCGCCTCGAGGCCTTGGTCGCTCATCATGTAGTCAACAAAGGCCGCAACCGCCGGATCAGAAGCCGCTGCTGAAACGCTGACGTAGGTGTACAGGTAACGAGCGATCGGGAACTCGGCCGACGCGATCGTCTCGGGGGTCGGCAGCACGCACTCGCCTCCATCTTCCTTCGCGACCGGAATCATCTTCACACTGCCGGCGTCAGCAGCCGCCGACCCAAACGCGAAGCCGACCCAGCCAAGGCTGTAATCCGCATCGGAGATGCCTTCAATGATGATGTTGTCGTCCGGGCTTGACGTGTAATCCGGGCGAATGCCGGTGGAGAACTCGCGAGATTCGGGGTCGAGACCGGTCTTGCCTTTGGCGACCGCTTCCATCACGATCTCGGCGAAGCTGTCAAAGGTGCCGGACTCTTCACCGGGGCCGAAGATGTCGAGCGATGCATCGGGCAGGGATTCGGCGGTGCTCCCAATCTCGGCCAACAGCGCGTTGGCATCGGCCCAGGACTCAAACCCGGTGGCGTCTTCCGAGATCAGCGCATACAGCTGGTTGAACGACAGGCACTCGATGGCGCCATTGGCCGACGAGGTCACGACCGTAATGCCGTCAATGCCACGACGGATCTCGATGAACTCAATTCCGTTGGCGGCACAGGTCTCCATCTCAGAGTCCTTGTACAGCCGAGACGCATTGGCGATCGGTACTTCGCCGTTGCAGAACTTGACGGCGCCGTCTCCCGAGCCAGGCCCTTCAACTGCGATCGCCACTCCCGGGTTCGCGGCCGAGAACTCCTCAGCTTGACGTTGCACGATCGGGAAGACCGTGGACGATCCGGAGATCAAAAGATCACCTTCAAGGTCGGAAACAGGATCAACCGTCTCGTTATCAACCGTTGAGTTATCGGTGCTGGCGGCCGTGGTCGTGGTCGGCGTGTCCGGGGACGCGTCCTGGCCATCGTCACCACAGGCCGTCGCCAACAGCGACATGGCCAGCAGGAGAACACTCAACGTACGAAACGTCTTCTTCAATGGTTTGTGCATGCGGCGCAGGGTAAAAGGTCCAGATTTCCGTTGAGCAACCACAACATGGACCGTTAACAACGTTTCCGTGAACAAAAAGAAAACGTCGCCAGAGCGGTTTAGGGCTGCGATTCGGGATCTCGCCCCATCAACGCCACGAACCGTTCGACGCTGTCGGCTCCCGCCGCGGGTTCTCGAGGCTGGTCCGGGAACACCCCGCCCCGCAAAATGGCCTCACCGTGCTCGGCCCAGAAATCCAGACAGGCCTCAGCAAGTTCAGCTGGCAACTCGATGGGGCGACCAACCGCCCGCCCAATGTCAAACGCCCGAATCAGGTTTTCGCTCACCCGTTGCGCGACCACATCACCCAAACGAATCGTGCCCTGCGGATGGCTAACCATCTGCGTCAGGTCAACCCCGTCGAGCGCCCGCAGCACGCTCAGTGCCGTTCCCCGCCACGACGCCACCGGGTTCGGTCCCAGAACCGCCGAGTCAAACTCGACCAGCGGCGCAATCCCGTCGCCACGGGCTGCCGACGCCAACTGGGCGTCGCCGGCGACCAGCCACGCGGTGGAGGTAACCGCAGTCCAGTCGTTCGGGAACGTCGGCCGGGCCCATTCGTCGTCGGTCAACGAGGCCACCGTCTCACCGAACTGCGCCGCAGCCCGACGGTACGCGTCAACGTTGAGCGTTACTCCCACTCGATCGTTCCCGGCGGTTTGCTGGTGATGTCGTAGGCCACCCGGTTTACTCCCGCGACCTCATTGATGATCCGACTGCTCATCGTTTCCAGCACCTCATAGGGGATCCGGGCCCAGTCGGCGGTCATGGCATCTTCGCTGGTAACCGCTCGGATAATGATCGGATACCCGTAGGTGCGTTCATCACCCATCACCCCGACGCTGCGGATGTCGGGCAGCACCGCAAACGATTGCCAGATTTCCCGTTCGAGGCCAGCCTTGGCGAGTTCCTCGCGCACGATGAAGTCGGCGTATTGCAGCGTCTCGACTTTCTCGGGGGTCACCTCGCCGATGATGCGCACACCAAGTCCGGGGCCTGGGAACGGCTGCCGCTGAACGATCTCGTCGGGTAGCCCGAGTTCGTGGCCCACCGCCCGAACCTCGTCTTTGAACAGGCTTCGAAGGGGCTCAACGAGGGCAAACTCCATATCGTCGGGTAGCCCCCCGACGTTGTGATGGCTCTTGATGGTTGAGGCGTGCTCGCTCCCCGACTCGATGACGTCGGGATACAACGTTCCCTGCACCAGAAACTGGGCTCCTTCCACCTGAGCTTCGGCATCTTCAAACACCCGGATGAACAATTCACCGATCGCCCGCCGTTTCGCTTCTGGTTCGGTCACCCCGGCCAATGCTGCGAAGAACCGGTCTCCAGCTTCAACGTGGATCAGACGAACTCCGAAGTTGCGCTCGAAGGTCTCGACCACCTGCTCGCCTTCGTTGAGCCTCATCAGGCCAGTGTCGACAAACACACACGTCAGTTGATCGCCGATCGCCCGATGCACCAGCGCGGCCGCCACCGCCGAATCAACCCCACCCGAAAGGCCGCAAAGCGCCGTACCGTCCCCTACCTGAGCCCGGATCTGATCAACCGCAGTGTCGATAATCGAACGCATCGTCCAGGTGCCATGCAGTCCACAAGCCTCTCGAAGGAACCGTTCGATTACCTGCTGCCCATGGGTGGTGTGCATGACTTCCGGATGGAACTGCACCCCGAACAGTCCTCGTTGGTGATCCTCGAAGGCGGCCACCGGAGCATCGGCGGTTGACGCAGTGGCGGTCACTCCGGGCGGGGCTTCGACGACCGCATCGAAATGACTCATCCAAACCGATTGTTCTTCCGGGGTGCCAGCCAGCAGCATGCCACCACCTTCGTTGAGCCTCAGGGTGGTGCGTCCGTACTCTCCGCGGTCGTTTCGACCAACCCGCCCACCGTTTTGTTGCGCGATCAACTGCGCCCCGTAACAGATCCCCAGAATCGGAACCCCAAGGTCGTACACGGCGGGATCGATCAGCTTCGCACCTTCGGCATGTACCGACGCCGGACCACCACTGAAGATGATCGCACTGGGTTTGCGCTCGGCGATCTCTGCCGCTGACAACGACGAGGAAACGATCTCGCTGTACACCTTCGCTTCGCGCACTCGGCGGGCAATGAGTTGGGCGTACTGGGCGCCGAAATCAACCACCAGGACTTTTTCGGAGGTGATATCCATGGTGCCTTACCTGCCTGTTCTCGTTGACAACACTGTCTGCCTGCGCACCGTCTCGGTCTGCCTTTCAGCCTTCCCGGTGTCCAGACTGGCCAGTACCGGAAAGAGAAGAGACTAGCGTTTCAGCCCGGGCCACCGGTGATCGTTTCATCGGTTCCGGTTGCAACCGCCAGCAGCTGACGCAGCATGGCGCCGGTCGCACCCCAAACCGTGTCGCCCACCAGTTCAAAGAACGTCAGCGCCCGGTCACCGTGTTCGCCGAGTTCCCAGATTTCTTCCCGCCAGACATCGTCGCGCAGCAGTTCGGTGAACGAAACGTGCACGATCGCTTCAACCTCGGCCGGTGAGGCAACCGTGAGCTGTGGGCGACGTTCGCAAACGGCAACAAACGGGTGGATCAGCGTGCGAGATCCGACGGTGACGAAACGATCCAAGGCCCCGACCGGGGTGACGGTGGTCGGGTCGAGGGCTACTTCCTCCTCGGCTTCGCGCAGCGCCGTGGTCCAGAGGTCGAGGTCTTCGCCGTCGTGACGACCCCCAGGGAACGACACCTCATGGGCGTGTTGACGCATGGTTGGCGAACGCCGGGTGAGCACGACGTGCGGCTCGTTGTTTTCTTCGTAGAGCAAACAGAGCACCGCAGAGCTTCGGACGTCTGGGGCGACGGCGCCAAGCACCTGTGGTGAACGGCGACGAGCCAAGGTGTCGACGAGACGCCCCAGCGTCGGGGTTCGCTGGTGCTGTTCGATCCCAGCCCATGGAGGCGGCCCACCGATACGAGCCCGGGCCGGGCGAGGGATGATCTGCGGACCACCGCGGCCCAAGGGAGGACCGAAGACCGCAGATGAATCTTGGTTCAGGACGGATCCTCGCAGAGCGACTGGAGCAGCTCGGGGAGCATCGCCTTCTTCAGGTTGCTCATCACCTTTCCTGGTGGCGTTTCGCCGCGCTCCCATTCTTCCCAGAAGGCGAGGAGCTTCACGGCGTCAGGTACAGGCTTATCCATGGTCTGAGGCTACCGAGATCGACAACCGACCCTGCGACCGGGACACCCGATAGCCGCCGGTGACTTGAGCCGCTCGCACCGCCCCGGTAACCACCGACCACACCCGAGTGATCGCGGCGGCATCGACCGGATGGTCCGCGTTGGTCTCCTGCTGGATCCAACGACGAAGAGCTTCGCCGGCCACTGTCGGCCCCGCCGTCAACAACTGATCCACGTCGGCCGGGTCGAGGTCGATGACCTGACGGTCAACCCAGTCAAGAAGTCCACCCACCAGATCCGCGTGCCGCCCCAGAATCGGAACCGGGTCGCGGTCGAAGATGTCAGCGACCAGCGGCAGCAACTCACGGCGCACCCGCACCCGGGTAAACCGGGGGTCCTGGTTGTGTTCATCAGTGACCGGATCGATTCCAAACCAGCGACAGACCGCTTCGGTTTCGGCCCGGCGCAAACCCAGCAGCGGCCGATTGACCCGGTCGAAGCGGGCGCGCACCCCGGTCGGTCCCGCGCCACGCAGCAGGTTCATCAACACCGTCTCAGCCCGGTCATCGGCGGTGTGAGCCACGCACACCCGTTCGGGGAGCAGCGAGTAGCGCACCGCCCGGGCACGGGCTTCAAGATCAGGGCCATCGTCGAGGGTGGCGGTGCGCAGCATGAACGCAACCCCTAACCGGTCGGCGAGCGCTTCCACCCGGGCAACATCGGCGTGGGACGTGGCCCGCAAACCATGATCGACATGCCAGATCTCAAAGCACAGGTTAGCTTCGGCGGCCAGCACGGCCATCGCCACGCTGTCGGCCCCACCGCTGACCCCGAGCGCTAGCGGTTGGTCTCCCGGCTCGGGAAACGCACACCGTGTGAGCAGACCCCGGATGTCCATCAACGTCAACCGGCAGCAACCGGTTGATCGACTCGGGCAATCCAGAGGCTCGGATCCCGGATCTCCGCGATCGAAGGGACGTTGGCCGGTTCGGCCCAAGCCAAGTCGAGCAGATCCGACCCACCGTGGCGTTCCACCGCAGCGATGAAGTGCTCTCCTTCGGCGTACTGCTTCATCTTCGCTTCGAGCCCGACCAGTCGTTGAAAGACTTTGGTGAAACCGCTGGCGTTCTGCCGGCGGTTCCGCAGCACCCGAGCGAACCGTTCTTGGCTCGGGATGAGACCACGGCCCGCCCGGTCCATGGTGACATCACCATGCCCTTCGAGCAGGCTCATCAGCCCAGCTACCTCGTTGATCACCGCGAGCTGATCTTCGCTCGCGAACAGCGCCATAATCCCGCCCTGTTCCAACGGGTCGTCGCCAGCCCGGCGGGCGGCCAGCAACCGCTGCGCAGCCTCAATGATTCGTTTCGGATCAGGATCGACTGACCCCATGGTGGCTTCCACCAGACCAAGGAAATGTTCCCGCATCCACGGAACCCCGGTGAACTGGGCCCGGTGGGTTACCTCGTGAAGGGCCAACCACAGCCGGAACTCTTGCGGTGGGAAGGCGTAGCGACGCTCAAGGCTCAACACGTTGGGGGCTACGTAGTAGACGATGTCTTGCTCGTCGGCGGTTTCATCGTCGATCACCAACAGGTCGTACTGGCCGAGTACCCGGGTGGACATCCAGCCCAGCATGGCGCCCATCTCTACCCCGGCGACTTTGCGGCTCAAATCTGAGCCTTCACCATCGGCCCGGTCGTCGAGTTTGTCGATGATCGGGCGCAACAACCGCTGGAAAGACGCCAGGTTGGCGTCCACCCATCCGGCCCGGCTGGTGACTCGGCCCCGAGCGTTGCCGCTGGCCGACCGCAACCCGGTGCACTCGGCCACCAGGTCCTCGGCGATAGCCGTGTACCGGTCGAAATCAGCTTCTAATCCGTGCCGGTACTCCGAGGACTGAAACGGCTCACGACCTCCGACCTTGGCCGCGATAGCGCGGGCAACGTCCCAGTCGACCGCGCCGCTCACGTCAGTCTCGGGGATACCGCTTGTAGGTGACCTGCTGGAGATACCCGATGATGGAGGCGATCACGGCCAACACCGCAGACCCCACCAGAACGGGAGCAATCCAGAAATGCCAGACGACAGCAACAAGACTCATGGCCGAAAGTGTAGGCCGGTCAACCCACGAACCGGGTACGTGGGCGCCGAGCTTTCCAACCCGACCCGACCGGTCGATCCCGCCGATGTCGATGATGCTGTTCCGAGCCCGAGAGGAGGATTGAACTCCTGACCTACGCTTTACGAGAGCGTCGCTCTACCAACTGAGCTACTCGGGCGCAGCCAAGAACCGTAGCAACCTCACCGCGCCAATCCTCAACGGCGAACCAACCTGGTTCTACAACGGTGGGAGTTGCAGCAGCAACGCTTGCAGGGCCAACGCCTCGCTGGGGTTGCGGATCAACGCCGTTTGCGTTTCTCGTAAGGCGTCGACTGCGCCGAGCAAACTGGGGCGCTCGTCGCCGGTCATCATCTGCTGTCGATAGCGCCCGGCCAGCGTTGACAACCCGAACCGCAGTTCTTCGGTCCGAAACTGGCGGAGTTCGCGTCGTTGACGAGCTTCGAGATCACGCCGACCCGAGCCGCGGGTCCCTAACCGTTCTTCACGCTCATCAAGGGCATCGAGTTCCGCCCGATGCTGCCGTTCTTTGGCGTCGCCTGCGTCGTCGATGAGGCCCCGGAGCTCCTCGACCAGCACCGCGACCGCAGCCCCGGTTCCATCCAACCGAGCGGGAACCGACCACCAGGCATCGCGCCGGGCCGCTAACCGTTCGTCGGTGGCCAAGACTCGAGCCCGATCGACGTTGCCGTTGGCGGCCGCCGCCACCACCTCCGCCCGATCCGCGTCACAAAGCCCTTCAGCGATCAGCGCTTCGGCGATCGCGTCGGCGGCAACCGGCGAAAAATCCACTCGGGTACAGCGGCTTTCGATGGTGATGTGTTCATCGGGGACGTCCTCGGCGAGCAGCACGAACACCGCCTGCCCCGGTGGCTCCTCCACGGTTTTGAGCAGCGCCGCCGCGGCCGCAGGAGTCGCGGTGTGGAACCGGTTCACGATCAGCACCTTGCGAGCGCCTTCCAGCGGGGAACGGCTCGCTTCGACAATCAGCGGTTCTGCCTCCTCCTCACGCCGAAGGTTGTTTCCCACCGGGTCAACGATGTGCACATCAGGGTGGTGTTCGTCCCCGGCGAGACGGCGGTGCCGCTCGGCCCGGTCCGGGTCGGCACCCGCCAGCAGTTCTCCCGCGAAAATCGTGGCCGCCCGGCGCTTACCGGACCCGGCCGGACCCACAAACAAGTAGGCGTGAACCGGTGACTGCACCGCCAGTTCCAGACGGCGTTGGGCTTCGGGTTGGCCGATCAGCCGTTCCCAGCTCACCGGTTCGCCGCCAGCCAGGAATCGACCGCGGCATCTACCCGAGCGGCCACCTGCTCAACAGACCCTCCGGCGTCGATCACCAGCCAGCGATCCGGATCGGCCGCGGCCAACTCGAGATAACCGTCTCGGACCCGCCGATGAAATTCGGCGCCCGCTCCTTCGATACGGTCGATGTCATCACCGAGGCGTTCACGGGCCAGTGCCAAATCAACATCGAGCAGCACGGTCAGGTCGGGCCGCAACCCATGGGTAGCAAAGTCCATGATCGATTCGATCACGGCCCGGTCAAGACCCCGCCCGTACCCCTGATAGGCGGTGCTCGAAGCAGTGAACCGATCAGAGATCACCGTCTCGCCACGCGCCAACGCCGGACCAACCAGTTCGGCCACGTGCTGTGCTTTGTCTGCAATCACCAACAAGGCTTCGGCTCGGTCATCCATTGAGGTATGGGCTGGGTCAAGCAGGATGGATCGAATGGCCGAACCAACCGGGGTGGCACCAAACTCGAAAGTTAGTGTCGCCCCGATTCGTTGAGCTAGGCGCCGGGCCTGCGTCGATTTCCCCGACGCATCCGCCCCTTCGAAAGCAATGAGAAGACCGGCCATGTCAGCTTGCCCGGCCCGCAGTGTCAGAGCTTGGAGTGCCGCTGTGTTCCCGAAGACTGGCCAGAGCGAGGAACCCGGCCAACGAGACGATGATTGATGCCAACCAGATGGTCAAACGAACCCCCGGAACAAAGACTGAAATACCGGCGATGTCGAGCTGCCGATCCCACAAGGCCGCGCTCAAACGATCGAAGAGTTCCGACAAAAGCGGTGCGGCTGCCAACGCCAGCAGCACACAGAACCGCACCACTACCAGGAGGGCCGCGAAGATTCGCCCCCGGAATTCGTCGTCAACATTTTCGTGAAGCAGCGTGAACCCGAGGACATACACCGGGCCCGCCGCGAACCCTACGAGGCCGATGGCCGGGACGACCAGCCACAGCACCGAGGATGAACCCGCCGCCAGCAACCCAACCCCCGCGGTGAGCAGCGCCAACGGGAACGCTTTCGACCGGTTCATCCGGTTCTGGAACACCGAGGCGGAGCCAACCCCAAAAGCCATACCGGTCCCCAGCGCGAACAGAACAAGGTTGAAATCCGCTTCGTCGCCGGAGATGACTTCGCTGACAAAGATCGCTCCGAGCGGCACCAGCATTCCACCGCCGATCACCCCGGTAGCAAGGCCGACATTGACCGAGCGAACCACCGGGTTCATGGCAATAACTCGCCACCCTTCTTTCAGGTCCCGAACCGCACCACCAAAGTCCCATCCCTTGGCGTTACCGGTGTCTTCGCGTTCCCGGGCCGCTTTCGGGATCACGATGGTCGACACGATCAGCGCGGTGGCGAGGAACGACAACGCGTCCACGTAGAACGCCAGACCTTCTTGATTGAGACGCAGCGTGTCGATCCATCCAGTGTCCGCTAGCGACTCGGCGATCTTGGCCAGCAATGCGGCCAGCCCGGCTGCTACCGGGAACATGCCGTAGGCCGCGGCCACGTTCAGCGAGTTCGCCGACGTCAACTTGTCGGCCGGGACCAAACTCGGTACCAGCGCTTCTTTGGCCGGAGACCAGAGCATGGTCAGCAGTTCCAGCACGAACGACGCCAGCACCAGACCAGCCAGCGAATCGACGAACGGCAGGGCCATCAACACCAACGCCCGGCCCACGTCGGCGACCATCATCACCCGACGACGATTGAACCGGTCGACAATGATTCCGGCTGCGGTGGCTAGGAAAAAACCGGGCAGGATGCGAGCGGTGAGCACCAGAGCGATCGCGGTTCCCTCCGAGCCGTCATTGAGTCGTTCGGCCAGCGAGATGATGGCAATCAAGCCCAGCCAGTCACCGGTTGCCGAGATGACTTGGGCGATCCACAACCGGAAAAACCCGACCGAGCCAAAGACGCGTTCGACCACCCCTTCAGCCGAGTGGGACGTCTCACCGCGAGCAGTGGTGGAGCGACGGGCGGAGAGCCAGGACACGTTGACGAGACTAGAGGCCGGTGGGGCCGGGTGCGGTCACTCCCCCTGTGGGGAGGGATCCACTGAGCCGGTGGAACGTTTCGCTGCGGCTTTCTTGGTGGCCGCTTTCTTCTTCGTGGCCTTCTTCTTCGTGGCCTTCTTCTTGGTGGCCTTCTTCTTAGTGCCCTGCTTGGCCCGGCGGATCACCAACAGTTCCGCAGCCCGCTCCACGGTGATCTCCTCAACCGTGTCGCCGGTTCGCAGCGACGCGTTGGACTCGCCGTCGGTCACGTACGGCCCGAACCGCCCGTCCTTGATCACCATTGGTTTGCCAGTGACCGGATCATCGCCAAGCTCGCGCAGCGGAGCGCTGACCTTCTGTCCCCGACGTCGTTTGGGCTGAGCTAGAAGCGCCAGACACTCATCAAGGGTGACGGTCAGCAGTTGTTCCTCAGTTTCGAGCGAACGGGTCTCTTTGCCTTTGGTGAGGTACGGCCCGTAGCGACCGTTCTGGACCAGAATCGCTTCACCATCGGCCGGATCAGTGCCTACCGTGCGAGGCAACGACAACAAATCCATCGCATCGTCGAGAGTCAAGCGCTCCAACGTCATCGTCGAAAACAACGACGCGGTCGGCGGCTTTTCCCCCGAAGGTTCCCAATCCTCGTGAGTCCCCACCTGCACGTAAGGCCCAAAACGACCCGCTTTCGCAAAGATCGGAAGCCCGGTCGTGGGGTCGTCCCCGACGATCCGTCCGTCTTTGGGCATCGACAGATACTCGAGCGCCAGCTCGACGGTCAGATCCGCGGGTGGGATGTCATCAGGAATCGACGCGGTTTCTGTTTCTTCCGGAACGGCCCCATCGCCAAGCTGGACATAGGGGCCGTACTTGCCGGAACGAACCGCGATCGGGCGACCATCTTCGGTGACCCCCAGCGGCAAGGTGTTGACGAGCCGCGCGTCGATGTCAGGCAGCCGGGTGGAAACCTTCTCATGCAGACCCGGTTCTCCTTCGGGACCTTCTCCGAAATAGAAACGACCCAGCCACGGTTCAACTTCTTCGAGACCAGCGGCGATCCGGTCAAGATCGTCTTCCATCCGGGCCGTGAAGGCGTAGTCAACAAGGTTCGGGAAATGCCCTTCCATCAGCGCAACTACCGAGAACGCGGTGAAGCTCGGGATCAGTGCCGACCCTTTCTTCCAGACGTAACCCCGCGCTTGGATCGTGCCAATGATCGAGGCATAGGTTGACGGCCGACCTACACCGAGTTCCTCAAGTTGTTTCACCAACGAAGACTCGGTGAAACGTGATGGAGGTTGGGTTTCGTGCCCCTCGAACTCCAACGGCCCCGCCAACTGAACCCGGTCGCCTTCGTTCAGAGGCGGCAAGCGTCGCTCGTCATCATCGGAGTCATCGGCACTGTCGGTCTTGTTTGATTTGTCGGTCTTGTCGGCCTTGCGAGCGTCGCTGGCGCCTGTCTCGTAGGCCTCGCGGAACCCTCGATGGGTGATGACCGTTCCCGAAGCCGAGAACTCCACGTCACGGCCATCGGTGGCGTTGGCCCCAAGCCGCAAAGTGACCGTCTCCCCCACGCAATCGGTCATCTGCGAGGCGACCGTGCGGCGCCAGATCAGGCCATAGACCGACGCTTCCAACTTCGAGCTTCCCAGTTCACGAGCGACATCATCCGGGCTACGGAACTGGTCGCCGGAGGGCCGAATGGCCTCGTGGGCTTCCTGAGCGTTTTTCGATTTCGTTGCGTAATGGCGGGGTGCGTCGGGAAGAAACGACGAACCGAAACGCTCCATGACCGCGGACCGGGCGGCGTTGACCGCGGCGCCAGACAACGTCGTGGAGTCGGTTCGCATGTAGGTGATCAGGCCCTTTTCGTAGAGCGACTGAGCAGCCCGCATCGCCATCTGCGCGCTCAACCCGAGCTTGTTACCGGCTTCCTGCTGGAACGTCGATGTGGTGAACGGCGCCGCTGGCCGGCGACGATACGGCTTTGCTTCGCGGGCCCGAACCGTGAACGCAACCCCGTCGAGCGACGTCACCAAACTCTGAGCCCCGGCCTGATCGAGCAGCACGGCGTCGGCTCGGGTGAGTTGGCCTCGGTCATCAAAGTCCCGGCCACTGGCAAGACGCTGGCCATCGATCGTCGCCAACGCAGCAACGAACACCCGACCCTCAGCGTCGTTTGCTCCCGAGAAGGAACCTTTGACATCCCAGTAGGCGGCAGGCACGAACGCCATGCGTTCGCGTTCTCGCTGCACCACGACCCGAGTAGCGACGCTCTGCACCCGGCCAGCCGAAAGACTCGCGCCGACCTTTTTCCAGAGCACCGGACTGACCTCATAGCCGTAGAGCCGGTCCATGATTCGCCGCGCTTCCTGAGCGTCAACCATCTTTCGATCGAGTTCTCGAGGCGAGTTGACTGCGGCCTGGATCGCGTCCTTGGTGATTTCGTGAAACACCATGCGATGGACCGGCACCGTCGGGTTCAACACTTCCAGAAGGTGCCAGGCGATTGCTTCACCTTCACGATCCTCATCGGTCGCGAGATAGAGCTCGTCGGCATCTTTGACCAGCCGGCGCAACGTCCGAATCTGATCTTTCTTGTCTGGGCTTTCGACATAAAGCGGCTTGAACCCGTTGTCGACATCTACACCGGTTTTAGCCCACGACTCGTTGCGATAGGCGGCAGGAACCTCAGCTGCACTTTTGGGGAGGTCTCGGATGTGGCCGATCGATGACTCGACGACGAAATCTCCGCCGAGATACTCCTGGATCTTGCGAGCCTTAGCCGGGCTCTCCACGATCACCAACGACTTCCCCATCAGCTATCCCTCTCCGCCGGTTCCATCTCAAGTTCGACGACTTTCGATGCCCGCATCAGGATGATTACACCTACCAGCGCAGCCACAACCGACGCCGCCAGAATCCCGATCTTGGCGTCCTCGACGAGCACCGGATCGGTGAAGGCCAGGTTCGAGATGAACAACGCCACCGTAAACCCGATACCGGCCACTGCGCTGAGCCCAACCACATGAGTCCAGGTCGCGCCTCTCGGCATCCGGGCAATGCCCAGCTTGACCCCGAGATAGGTGAACAGCGAGATACCGACGAGCTTGCCGACGACCAACCCGAACACCACCCCGAGCGTGACCGGGCTGGTGGCGGCTTCGCTGATCGTCTCGCCCGACACTTTGATGCCGGCGTTGGCGAAGGCAAACAAGGGAACGATCAGGAACGACGTGAACGGGTGAAGCACATCATCAAGCCGTTCAGCGACCGAAACCGTCTCTCGGATCTCGAAATGAGCCCGACGGATCAGGCCCGCGTTGGGCTGCCCACCGATCGCCGAACCGAGGTGAACATCCAACGGGGGATGCTCGTCAAGGTCTTTCAAGGGGCGGGCGGGGGCGATCAGGCCCAGCACCACACCGGCGATCGTGGCATGCACCCCCGACTCGAACACGGCCAGCCAGAGGAACGACCCGACCACGACATACACCGGGATGTACCAGATACGAACCGCGCGCATCACTATCACCACCACCACCGTCACCCCGGCGATCGCCAGCCAGCCCAGCGACAACTGGTCGGTGTAAAAGACTGCGATCACCAAAATGGCGCCGATGTCGTCGACGATGGCCAGGGTCAACAGGAAGACCTTCATTGCTCCCGGAACCCGGTTGCCCAGCAACGAGACAACACCCACGGCGAAAGCGATGTCGGTCGCCATCGGAACTCCCCAGCCGTGGGCTCCTTCGCCACCAAAGTTGATGAGGGCGTAGACGAGGGCCGGAACAACCATGCCACCAACCGCGGCAATCGCCGGTAGCGCCGCCGCTCGTCGGTCACGAAGTTCACCGGTTACGAGTTCACGGTTGATTTCGATTCCCACCACAAAGAAGAACAGCACCATCAAGGCGTCGTTCACCCAGTGCTCGAAATCTTCCGAGATGGTCAGGAGATCACCGAACTTCAACGTGATCTCGGTGTGGATCAGCGAGAAGTACCCGTCGCTCCACGGTGAGTTCGCCCAGGCCAGCGCTACCACGGTGGCCACGATGAGCAAGATGCCACCTGCGGCTTCCACGCGGAGGAACCGGCGCACTGGGCGTCCGATGCGTCGAGCGAGGCGACGATCGCCGCCAAGCCAGGTCAGTGGGGAGAGGTCTATCGGTGATTGAGCCATTTCGAGAGGTGACGTTAGCGGTGCAGAAACTACGATCGGCGACGTTGGTCCGAATACACCACCATGCGGACGTCGGTACCTTCTCTATCGGATGTGAGTTCGAATTCGTCGGTGAGGGCTTCGATCAGATCCAAACCGAGACCCGATTCGTGCATGAGGCGGGCCGGATCCTCCGGATCGGGCAGCGTCTGTCGATCGGCTGGGTGAAAACCTGATCCTCGGTCGCTGACGGTGACTTCGATGCCGTCCGCGCTGGCGGTGCAGCGCAGGTGAATCCCGTCGGTTCTCCCCACTCGATGGTGGGCGTTGATGGCGTTGGTGGTTGCCTCTGACACCGCCAGCTTCAAGTCTTCAACCCGGTCGGCTGGGAAACCGGACCAGTCGAGAGCAGCGGCGGCGACCACCACCCGCACAAACGAGACATAGTCGGCTCGGGCCGGGATTTCTACCGAGAAGGTCATCGGAAGCGGCCGTTCGGTCACCGGCCCTCCAAAGCTTGCTCCAGCGTTTCGTGAAGCTTAAAGATCCGGTCAAGGTCGCAGAGCTCAAACACTCTCCGCACCTGACGTTCTGGAACCACCAGCCGAAGTTCACCGTCGAGCAGGCGTACCCGCTTGAGCGCGCCGATCACCACCCCAACCCCGAAACTGTCGATGTAGTCGACGCCGGACAGGTCGAGCACCAGTCGATGATCGCCTTGCGCGATGCGGCCAAGAACCTGCTGGCGAAGTTCGGGGGCCCCAACCACGTCCAGTTCACCGGCCACGGTGAGAACCGAAAAATCCGCAGCCTGATGTGAGTGCACGACGATGTCCACGCCTCGAACGGTACCGGAACGGCCAGCCCTGCCTCTGTCATCCTCGCCTCGTAGTATCTCACCGATGCGCTCCGTCGACCCGATGTCACCGTTTGCCGACACCCTTGAGCGCCTCAACGAAACCGGTGAGCTGATCGGTTTTCATCACCTGCCAGCCCGCTCGGCCCGCTACGGACAACTCGACGTTCCCCTTCCCAGCCGGTTAGGAATGGATGACGTTGCGGAAAAGCTTTGGAGTCATCAGGCCGACGCCATCAACGCCATCCGACAAGGCGAGCACGTGGTTATTGCCACCAGCACCGCGTCGGGCAAGTCGCGTTGTTTCCAGATCCCGATTGCTGAAGCGGTCACCGACCCAGACCAACCGGGCACCGCGCTGCTGATCTACCCGACCAAGGCGCTCGCCCAGGACCAGCTTCGATCGTTTCAGCACCTGAACCTCGACGCCGTGGTGGCCGGAACCTACGACGGGGACACTCCCGCGAACCTGCGAGGTCTGCTGCGTCGGCAAGCCAACGTGCTGCTCACCAATCCCGAAATGCTGCATCACGGGATGCTGAGCCAACACCCCCAGTGGGGGCATTTCCTGCGGCGCCTGCGTTACGTCGTGATCGATGAACTGCACGTGCTGCGCGGCGTGTTCGGAACTCACGTGGCCCACGTCTTACGGCGCCTGCGCCGACTCTGCGACCTGCACGGAGCGAACCCGACGTTCATCTTTACTTCGGCCACCATCGGTCAACCCGAACGCCTCGCCAAGTCACTGTGCGGCATGCCGGTAACCGCGATCAGCGCCGACGGCTCACCCAGCGGCGATCGATCGTTTGCGCTTGTTGACCCGCCGGTATTCGACGAGACGACCGGCGAGCGTCTCTCACCGCTTCGTCAAGCCGCCCGTCTTGGTGCAGACCTGATCGAACGAGGACATCACACGATCACCTTCGGTCGAAGCCGCAAAGGCACCGAGGTCATCAGCGCCGACATGACCCGCCACCTGCCCGACCATCTGCAGGGCACGGTGATGGCGTACCGGGCTGGCTACCTCCCTGAGGAACGACGCGAGATCGAACATCTGCTGGCTACCGGCGCCCTGCGGGGTGTGGTCGCGACTTCGGCGCTGGAGTTGGGTATCGACATTGGCGAACTTGACGCCTGCATCCTGACCGGATTCCCAGGCACGATCGCCTCGATGTGGCAGCAGGCGGGACGGGTTGGTCGCGACCGCGGGCCGAGCCTTGCCGTTCTGATCGCCGGCGACGACCAACTCGATCGCTATCTGGTGCAGCACCCCGATGAAGTCTTCGTCCGACCACCGGAACCGTCGGTGGTCAACTTATCCAACCCGTTCATCCTGCTCCCCCATCTCGCCTGTGCCGCGTTCGAGTCTCCGCTTTCGGTCGCCGACGAACGCTGGTGGCCAGCAGAAGATCTCCACAACGGGGTTCGTGACTTGGTTAGTTCCGGGCAACTCCGCATGAACCGACCCCCCGGCCAGGAACAACAAGCTCCGCAGGCCCACTGGATCGGTTCGGGCCGGCCGTCGCGCTCGATCGGTCTGCGATCGGGAAGTACCGAACAGGTAGCGATCATCGATCAGGAGTCCCGACGAGTGATCGGCACCGTGGACACGGCCCGGGCCTACACCACCGTGCATCAGGGTGCGGTGTACCTCCATCAGGGCCGTCACTTCACGGTCAGCGAACTCAACCTGACCGAAGGGGTTGCGCTGGTCGGCGAATCGGATGGGGCGACCTACACCCAACCCAAGAGCGCCATCGATCTTCGGGTTCGTTCCCGCGACGCCGAACGTCGAATCGGCCGGGCCACGTTGCACCTCGGTGAGGTTGAGGTGGCGACCACCGTCGGCAGCTACCAGCTTCGCGACGCCTACACCCGAGCGTTGATCAGCAACCATCAACTCGATCTTCCTGAGGAACGCCTGATCACCCGAGCCTTCTGGTACCAATTCGATCCTGAAGTGATCAACGCCTTGCTTGAGGCCGGGCTAGATCCGGGTGGGTCGCTTCACGCGGCCGAACATGCCGCCATCGGAATGCTGCCGTTGTTCACCATCTGCGACCGGTGGGATGTCGGAGGGGTGTCCACGATTCACCACTCCGATACTGGGCAGGCCACCGTGTTCATCTACGACGGGTACCCCGGCGGTTCTGGGATCGCCGAGTTGGGTTGGGAGGCCAGCGCCGAACACATGCAGGCCACCCTTGAGGCAATCACCGGATGCCGTTGTCGCGAAGGTTGCCCGTCGTGCATTCAGTCACCGAAATGCGGAAACGGCAACGACCCGCTCGACAAAGCCGGGTCGCGGTTACTGCTCGAACAAATGCTGGACAGCAGCGCTACTCCATCAACATCGCGGCGGTGCCAGTGATGGTGACCGGACCCACCAACGAGCCCACCAGCGCAACGTTGGTCGGCGCCTCGTAACGCACCGTGACCGTGACCCGACCCGCGTGGGCGTGCACGCTGACCCGTACCCGGTCCGGGGCGAGCCGGCCCGCAGCCGAAACGACCTCGGTCACCTCCGCCAAGGACCCGCCCACCGCCGCGACCCGCACTCCCTCACGGCTGGCGTGAGTAACCATGATCCGGGCGTGAACCACTAGGCCGACCTGTACCACCGCCAGCAGCACCACCACCACCGCCGGCAGCAACATGGCCGCTTCAACGGTGGCTTGGCCCGCGGTCCGGTCCGGGTTCGACCCGGACCGTCCGACCCGGACCCAACCGGTCACGAAACTCTGTCGGCTACCGAGTTGAGCACCGCGTCGAACAGGTCACCGACCGCCGACGTTTTCGATGCCCACGCCAACACCAGAGTGGCTAAGGCTGCGGCCCCCAGTATGACCAGCGCATATTCAGCGGTGGCTTGCCCGTGATCGGATCGGCCCGATCTGATCCGTGCGGCAGAGACCAATCTGGTCGGTACGGCTGAGATGAGTCGTTGAACAGACGAATGCATCGTTGCTCCCTTGTGGTGTGCTGTGGTGAGGGAAGTCAGAGATCAACCAGTCGGAGACCGTCGAGCGAGCTGGCCACTAGCGGCACGATGGTGAGCAACACGAAGGCCGGAAGCACGCAGCTGACCAACGGGAGGAGCAACAGCACCGGGAGTCGTCGGGCCCGCAGTTCGACTTGGCGTTGCCGGTGTTGGCGGGCCTCGTCGGCGGCCCGAGCCAGGCTGGGGGCCAACGCCGTTCCGTCTCGCTCTGCCGCGATGATGACCGCCAGCGGTCGGCGCCCAACCGGTTCGATGGTCCGAGCCAGTTCCCGGAGGGCATCGACGAGCGGTACCCCCACCCGGTTGTGTTCGATCACCGAACCGACCAGTTCCCGGTACACCGGAGGAAACCAGCCGACCGAGATCCGCAGCGCCTGATGTAGCGAAAGCCCGGACGCCACCGCCAACCCCAGTTGGTCCATCACTTCGGGAAGACCCCGCTCTAGATCTCGCCGCCACCGACGCCTAGCTCGCCGGGCGCGAAGCACCGGGGTTGAGATCGCCATCATCGCCAGGGTCAGCCCCAACGGTGGCATCACCGCGGTTGCCACGATCACCACGATCAACGCGACTCCCACCGTGCGTTCCCGGTATCGGGCTACCGACGGCAGCACCCGGATCAGTTGGGTTCGGGTGGTCCGACCAACCCAGTCGGCGACCGCCACGCCCCAACCACCTTTCGCCCAGCTACCTATCAACCAGCCACCTATCAACCAGTGAGTTCGAACCGCCCGCGGGCGTAGCCGCGGTTGCGCCACCAGAACCGCCGCCGCCACCACCACCAGCGTCAACCACATCAGCCCGCTACTCCCCGAGTCAGGTTCCGCATCCAGGCGAAACCGATCGCGTCTAATCCAATCCCCGTCACCAAGCAGAACCATCCCAGTGGGGTGCTCGACAACAACACCAACCCGGAGGGGTCCACCATTGAAAGCACCAACAAAAACCCGATTGGGGCCACCGCGATCAGCACCGCCGACATCCGACTCTGGGCGGTCATGGCCCGGATCTCACCGTCGAAAGCAGCACGGGCCCGGATCGTGGACGCGGCCCGATCTAGGGCATCAGCCAACGCCACCCCGGTGCTCAAACCGAGTCGCAACACCGCCTGGACCAGCGGCCCGTCGTCGTCGGAAAGGCCGACCGCCCAGCCATCAAGCGCGTCACCAAGTCGGTCACCGTGCGCAACTCGTTCCACCACCGAACTCAGCGAAGCAGCCTCGGGTTCGCTGCGGGCAACCACGGTGACCGCGCCGTGGATAGTGTTACCAGCCCGAAGTTCGCGGGCCAGCAGTTCCAGCACCAACGGCAACGAACCCCGGGATCGCCGGCCCCGCCATCGACGCCAACTCTGCGGTCGTGGCGTCGGGTCTCCCCGGCGGTCCGGTTCGACGATCGGTAACCGGGACGGCCGGTGCGGGTCGGCGACCACCACCATCAGCTCCAACGCGGTTACCAGCGCGATCATCGGGACCAGAG
>JAFMKU010000005.1 GCA_017852795.1 Candidatus Neomicrothrix sp. | reverse complement strand
GAACCGACATCGGGTTTTACGTGTTCGAACTTCCCTTCCTCACATTTGTTGTCAGCTGGGTGTTCGGGTCGTTGGTGATGGTGTTCGTGCTGACCGTGACCCAGCACTACCTCAACGGTGGGATCCGGTTGCTTTCCCGTCCGGGGGCGCGCTCCACATCCGGAGTCAAAGTGCATCTGTCAGCGGTGCTGGCGCTGCTGGCGGTGGTCAAGGCCGCCGATTACTGGTTGGATCGCTACAGCCTGACGATCTCACGACGAGGGGTGGTCGACGGGGCGCTCTACACCGACGTGAACGCGCAGCTTCCGGCCCTGTACCTCCTCACCGCGATTTCGCTTTCAGCGGTGGTGCTGCTGCTTATCAACCTGCGCAAGCGAGGTTGGGCGCTGCCGATCATCGCCGTGGGGTTGTGGGCGTTCGTGGCCATCGTGATGGGCGGGATCTATCCGGCGTTCGTGCAGCGTTTCCAAGTTGAGCCCAACGAAACGTCTCGCGAGGTTGATTTCACCCAGCGCAACATCGACGCCACCCGCGAAGGGTTCCTGCTGGAACCGGATGTGAACATCACCGAGACAGCGTTCGCCTACTCAACCGATTTGAGTGCCGAGGAGCTTCGAGAGAACGCTGAAACGGTGCGAAACGCTCGCCTGCTGGATCCGCTCGTGGTGCACCCGACCTTTGAACGGTTCGAGGCGCTCCGTGACTTCTACCGATTCGAGGGCCTGAGCGAAGACGGCGGCCCCCCGGCGCTTGACACCGACCGTTACCTAATCGACGGACAACTCACCCAGGTGGTGCTTGGTTCTCGAGAACTGAAACTTGGTGACTCGACCGACCTCAGTTGGGAACGTGAGCATGTTCGCCTGACGCACGGGTACGGCGTTGCCTTGGCCACCGCCAACCTCACCACCCCGGAGGGCAGCCCGAAGTTCCTGGCCGGTGGATTGCCGGTGGAGGTTGACCCCACCCTTGACCTCGGCTTGGAACAACCGCAGATTTACCACGGTGAGGGGCTGTCGAGTTACGCGCTGGTGGCAGCTGACGCCGACGAACTCGACTATGTGGACAGCGCCACCAACCAGGACGTGCCGACCCGCTACGACGGTGAAAGCGGCGTGGCGATGGGGTCGTTCGTGCGGCGGATGGCGTTCGCCATGCGGTTCGGTCAGATCGAACCGCTGATCTCATCGTTTGTGACCGACGAGACCCGGATCATCTACAACCGTGACGTGCGGGGTCGAGTCGAATCGCTCGCACCGTTCCTTGAATTCGACGCCGATGCGTACCCGGTCGTTTACGAAGGCCGCATCCATTACGTCATCGACGCCTACACCACCACCGACCGTTTCCCGTATGGCCAGCATGCCGACACCAGCGGGATTGGGGCGGGGGATCTTGCTGGCAAATCGTTCAACTACGTTCGGAACTCGGTGAAAGCGGTAGTGGACGCCTACGACGGGGACGTGCACTTCTACCGGATGCCGATCGAGGATCCCATTGCTGACGCCTGGGCCTCAGCGTTTCCCGATTTGTTCACCCCGTTTGCCGACATGCCCGAAGCGTTGCGGGAACATCTGCGGTATCCGCAGGATCTGTTCCGGGTCCAAACCAATATGTGGGCCCGCTATCAGGTATCGAACCCGCAGAGCCTGATTATCGGCACGGAACGTTGGGACGTGGCGCAGAACCCAGGTCGAGAAGTCATTGTTGCTTCGGGTCGGGTCAACACCATCGACGAAAACACGGGTCTCTTGGTGAGCCGCGAGGAACGGATTGATCCGTACTACACGCTGCTTCGGCTCCCGGGTGAAGACGATTTGAGCTTCGTGACGATCCGAAGCTTCGTCCCCTTTGATGAAAACGATGACCGGCGCGAACTCGAAGCGTTCATCGTGGCTGAAACCCGGCCCGACGGAACTTCTCGGATGGTTTCCTACGAGATCACCTCGCCAAACGCGCCCGGCCCGGTGCTGGTGGCTTCGGCGATCGCTCAGGACGAAGCGATTTCCAGTGAGCTTTCGTTGCTCAACCGGGACGGTTCGACGGTTGCGTTCGGTGATCTGTTGATGCTGCCACTCGGCGATTCGATCCTTTGGGTGCGCCCGTTGTATGTGGCGGCTCAAGGTGAAGCGTCGGTGCCGACCCTGCAACGGGTGATCGCTACGGTTGGTGAAGGCGAGAAGATCGCCATTGCGAGCAGCTTGGGCGAGGCGCTCACCGAATTGTTCAACGGTGAGGACTTCTCCGACATTCTGGGCTCGGAGACTGGGGCCGACGATGAAGGTTCGGGTCCGGTCACCGAACCGACCGAGCCAATCGAACCGACTGAGCCGACTGAACCAGCCGACGAACCAGCCGAACCGTCCGACGGTCAACCGTCGGACGTGACGAACCAGGACCCGGCGGCGTTGTTGGCTCAAGTCGCAACGCTGTTCGACGCTCGTCTGGCTGCACTGAGTGATTCGCCACCCAATGAGGTGCGAGCCGCGGAGCTCCTTGCCGAAATCGCAGCGCTTCTGGAGCAAGTCACCGGACTGACCAGCCCCTAGCCATCGGGCGCGACAGTTCGATCGTTCACGACCAGTACCCTTTGAGGGAGACGGCCACGGTGGCCGCTGACCGAAAGGTGCCTGCATGCGGCGAGTGGTAGTGGCGATCATGGTTGTTCTGCTGGTTGGGGCGTGCGGTTCCGGCGGCGATGACACCAACGGAAACGACTCGGCTGCGGCCGTTACCCAGCCAACCAATCCACCGACGACGGTTACCAACCCTCCGGACACCGTGGAACTGGCACCGGTGCAGATCTCGGTAGTGGAGTTTTCTGGCGACGGATACATCCGACTGCTGAACGTGGGAGCTGAGGCCGCCGACCTGATCGGCCACTGGATGGTGCAGCAGGATTCGGCGGTTGACTTGGGGGCGTTGATCGGGGCGTCGATCCCGGCCGGAGGGTCGTTCGATGTGCCGGCCACAGGTCTCGGTGGCGTGGCGGCGGCTGGCGGTGAAATCGCCGTGTTTGGCGGTAGCGACTACGGCGACGCTTCAGCGCTGGTCGGCTTTGTGCAGTGGGGGACCGGAGGCAGCCACGAGGCGGTGGCGGTTGAGGCCGGACTATGGCCCGCTGGGATGTCGGTTGAACCTGACCCGGCGTACTCGTCCATCGAACTGTTTGGCGATCCGGCCAACCCGGAGAGCTGGAGCTAATCGCAGTTCTCCGTTGAGTCGCCGAGGAGCCTGATGGCCTTCGTTGGGCGCACCCCTGATGGTTTCGTTACGGCAGGGAAGTAGCCGAAAGGTACTGCTCGATCGTTTCTTCGACCGGACCTTCGGCTCGTACCGTTCCTTTTTCGAGCCAGAGCGCCCGGTCGCAGGAACGCTGGATCTCGTTGACGTCGTGGCTGACCAAGATCACACTGCCGGCCGCGTTGCGGATCGTTTCGAGACGTTGAGCGCTTCGTTCCTTGAATCGGGCGTCGCCCACCGCGAGTGCCTCGTCGATCAGCAAAATCCGAGGGATCTCGGTGGTGGCAATCGCGAACGTCAAACGGGCCCGCATCCCTGACGAATAGGTACGCATCGGGAGGTCAATGAACTCTTCAAGCTCGGCGAACGCCACAATGTCGGCCATCCGGGACTCAATTTCTTGTTTGCGCATCCCCATGGCGAGGCCGCCGATGATGATGTTGCGATACCCGGAGAGCGCCGGTCGAAGCGCGGCTCCCACACCGAGCAACCGAGGGCGATCGGCGGCATGGATGGTGCCCCGATCCAGTGGGGTGAGACCGGTCAGCGCGGAGAGCAGCGTCGATTTCCCCGAACCGTTAGAACCGATGATTCCGAGGGTTTCGCCTTCGTGCAGCGAGAACGAAACTCCCCGGACGGCGTGGATTGTTCGGTGGGTTCGCTTCCACTTTCGGTTGGAAAACGCCTGTTTCAGTGCCGACGGGCCGTCTTCGTAGACCCGAAACGTGACGTGGACATCGTTAGCGATGAGCGACACTGGTCCGGTCACGATCCGTACCGTGCCTCTCCGGAACGGAAGAACAGCAGGCCAACGACGGGCAGCACGATGGCCCAAGCAATCAAACCCACCACGACCGAACTATGAAGGGGCGTGCCCATAAGCGTCCACCGGGCAGCCGTGATGATGTCGTAGAGCGGGTTGAGCGCGAACAAGGAGCGGACCGTTGGGTTGTGCACGAAATCGTCGATGCTGAACAGAATCCCGGACAGATAGAACAGCATTCGGAAGGCGTGCGGCAGAATCTGAGACAGGTCAGCGAACGCGAACCCGATGCGGGCCACGGCAAAGGCAAGCCCACCGCTGATCAGAAGTTGCGCGATGAACACCAACGGAAACAGTAGCCATTTTGCTGTTGGCCATTCTTGGGTGATCAGCATGAAACTAAAGAGCACGGCGATCGCAGGCAGGAACGCAAACGTCTGGCCGGTAACTGCCGAGATGGGCAGCAGCCCGCGGGGGAACTGCACTGAACGGATCAGTGCTTCGTTGCGCCGGACCACCAACGCCGCTTCCTGCACGATCCGTTGGGTGAGTTGGAACAGCAGCACCCCGACGACCAGAAAGCCGAGATAGTTCTCGCCTCGCTGGATGTCCAGCAGCGGCCCGAAGATGACGTAGTAGATGCCAACCATGAGCAATGGATTGAGCAGGTGCCAGATCTGACCGAGGACCGAGTCCATGTTTTGGATACGTGCGTCAAAGATCGGTACGACAAAGGCGAACTCGCGACGCTCCCAGAGTTCGCTGATGTAATTGCGTAGCGACCGGCTATCAGCGAGCGGAAACAGATTGTTGGGCACGTTGTCCACAGGCGTGATGCTAGTCATGAGAAGCGGTGTTGCTGGTGCGGGGGATTTGGTTACACCACCGGTGGCCGACCCCGACGGGTCAATTCCCGAACGGTTGCAGAACTCATCGGCGTTCGAGGACCGACCAGATTCTGAAACCCATCGATCGTTCCGCGGACGTGTTGGACGATTCCTCGTGGATTCCGAACGTTTCTTGCCACGGTGATCAGGGTCCAATTGACGACGTACAGGGCCGCCAACGGAGCGGGAAGGGTTCGATGGGCGAGCCAGACCCGGTTTCGGGCCGTGTGATGGAAAAACTCGTCGTGCCTCGAGGGCAACGACCGGGGATGAGAGAACCGGAGGTCGGCTCGGTAGTTGATGTCCCAACCGGCATCGATGAGCCGCCAGGCGAGATCAGTTTCTTCCAACCCGTAGAAGTACGAGTCGCAGAGCCCGCCGACGGCCGCGAAGGCCGATCGCCGCACCAGAACCGCACCACCCGGGAAGGACGTGGCCGGGCCACTTTGCTCGGGTCGCTTACGAAGCCCGGACAGGTGGCGCCGAGCGGTGACGCCTTCCTCGTCGACGATCCGAAGCGCCAACGCCCCCAGACCCGGGTTTTCTGCGAAGGCCGCCATGGCGGGCTGGAGTACCTCATCGACTAGCGCCCCGTCATCATCAAGGAAAGCGATGAGGTCGCTCGGGGTTGCCGCCGCGCCAGCATTACGACCAGCGGGAATCCCGAGGTTGGTTCCGGGGTCGACCACCACATCGGCCAGCGCCCGGTTGGGTTCACCCCCGTTGACAACCAGCACCACGGTGGCTTCGACCTGCTGAGCCCGGACCGCAGCAACCGCCGCTTCGAGTTCGGTCGGGCGGTTACCCATCGTGAGGATCACCACGGAGATATCGGTCATCGCTGGCACGTTAGCGTCCCTTGCCGAGGGTAAAGTCGGCTCCATGTCCTCGGTGTCGATCGTGATCAGGGCACTGAACGAGTCGGTGCATCTCCCGCGGCTGCTCGAGGGCTTGGCGAACCAGAGCCTTCCGCCGGACCAGATTGTGCTGGTTGATTCGGGTTCAACCGATCAGACCGTCGCGCTAGCCGCTCAGGCAGGTGCGGATATCGTGCACATAACGCCGGAAGAATTCAGCTTTGGCCGGTCGTTAAACCGCGGTTGTGCCGTGGCTCGAGGCGACGTATTTGTGTTCGTCTCAGCCCACGTTTATCCGATCGGCGACGGCTGGTTGGAAGCCATGGTCCGCCCGTTCGACGAGCACCCGGATGTGGCGTTGGTCTACGGACGCCAGACCGGGGACGAATACCAGTCGGCGTTCTCCGAGCTGGAAATCTTTCGTCGTTGGTTCCCGGACCAGTCCGATCAGAACCAAGACCATCCGTTCTGCAACAACGCCAACTGTGCGGTGCGGGCGACGGTCTGGAGCGAGTTCCCGTACGACGAGGAACTCACCGGTTTAGAAGATCTCGACTGGGCATCCCGGGTTCAGAACGCCGGGCATCGGATCTGGTACGAATCGACCGCCGGGATCGTTCATCTCCACCGCGAAGGGTTTTCCCGGACTCGCAATCGTTATCGACGAGAAGCGATCGCTCATAAACGAATCTTCGGTCATCAAAAGATGGGGTTGTTAGAGGCGTTCTGGCTCTGGTTGTTGAACAGCGGACGCGACTATCTGGCTGCGGTTCCGCGGCGCAAACTGCTCCGCAACCTGCTCTCGATCCCGAAGTTCCGTGCCGCGCAGTTCATCGGGACCTGGCAGGGTTTTCGGATCAACAGCAACCCAACTTCCGCGCTCAAGCGGCGTTTCTATTACCCTAAAGGGTTCAGTTCCCGCGCTGATCGCGTCGTTCACCGAGCCGGGTAGAAGGAGTCCGATGCCATCGGTTGTGGCCTTCATGCCACTGCGTCACAGCAGTGAGCGGGTACCAGGAAAGAACTATCGCGACCTAGATGGTTCTCCGCTGTTTCATCACATGCTTACGACCTTGCAGGCATGTCCGGAAGTCACCCAAGTGGTGATCGACACGGACAGTCCCACGGTGGCCGACCAGTGTGGCGAGCACTTCCCTGAGGTGCTGGTGCTTGACCGCCCAGCGCACCTGCTGGGAGGGGAGACACCGATGACCGACATTCTTCGCTACGACGCGTCGGTGGTGGACAGCGACTGGTATTTGCAGGTGCACTCCACGAGTCCGCTGCTTCGCTCAGCAACGATCTCGGCCGGGTTGCGGTCGCTCGACCAGCAATCCGACCGCTATGACTCGTTGTTTTCGGTGACCCGGTTGCAGACCCGTTTGTACGACGCTGACGGCGAACCGGTCAACCATGACCCTGCGGTGCTGTTGCGGACCCAGGACCTACCGCCGATCTATGAGGAGAACTCCGGTATGTATGTGTTTACCCGGGAACAGATCGCTGACGGTCGGCGGTTCGGTGAACGTCCGTTGCTGTTCGAGATCGACCCACTGGAAGCGACCGACATCGACAAGGAAGCGGACTTTGTCCTCGCCGAAACCCTGTATCGCCTACAACGCAACGGTGCGTTATGAGGATCGGGGTGACGTGCATTCAATTGATCCGAGACATCGAGGCCTGGCGTCCGGCGCTCGAAGCTGCCGGGTTCGAAGTGGTACTACCGGAGATCCCGGGGCAGCACCTTGAAGGCGATGCGTTGGTGTCGGCGTTGGCGGGCTGTGTCGGGGTGGTCGCCGGAGACGACAAGTTCACCGCCGAAGTGCTCGATCAGCTACCTGACCTGAAGGCGATCTCCAAATGGGGGATCGGTGTTGACGGCATCGACCGGGCGCACGCCGCGTCTCGGGGGATCCCGGTGACGAACACCCCGGGGGCGTTCGACGATGAGGTCGCCGATGTCACCTTTGCCTACATCGTGATGCTGCTTCGTCAGCTTCACGTCGTGAACGAAGGCGTTCGTGACGGTTCCTGGCCCAAACCAGCGGGGCGTTCTCTGGCCGGAAGACGGCTGGGGGTCATTGGTCTCGGTGGGATCGGCCGGGCGGTGGTGCGGCGCGGTGTGGTTGCCGGGATGGATGTGGTCGGCGCTGATCCTTCGCCGGAAAGCCAGCAGGCCGCGATCGCCGATGGGGCCGCGGTGGTGGACCTCGATGAGTTGCTGGCTACCAGTTCGGTGGTGTCGGTCAACTGCCCCCTCACCCCAGACACCCATCATCTGTTGAACACCGAACGGATCGCCCTCATGCCCGCAGGCTCCTACGTGGTGAACACCGGGCGTGGCGATGTGATCGAGACTGCGGCGCTGGCCGACGCGTTGCGTTCCGGCCATCTGGTCGGGGCGGCCCTCGATGTGCTCGAAGAAGAACCGCCGGGGCCGACCAACCCCATTCGGGGAATCCCGACGGTGATCTTCGGGAGCCACAACGGGTCCAACACGTTGGAAGCGTCGGCGCGGGTCCATCGTCGTTCGATAGAGAACTTGGCCCGCGAATTGGGACGAGAGATCCAGCTTCCATGAGCCGTCGGGTGCTGATCACCGGGAGCAACGGGGCGATCGGCGCCGCGCTCGCAACCGGGTTTAGCCAAGCCGGATGGGATGTGGTCGGGGTTGATCGAGGCGAACGATCAGATCGTGGCACCGACCTAGAGTTCATCACCGCCGACCTTTCGGTTTCTGGAGAAGTCGATCGGGTGCTTGCCCAGGTAGCCGAAGGAGGTCGCCTCGACAGCATCATCAACAACGCGGCGACCCAGATCAACAAGCCTCTGGTCGATACCAGCGATGAGGACTGGGATCAGGTGATGGCCACCAACCTTCGAGCGTCGTTTCAGATGATTCGCGCGGGGGCGGCGCTGCTGGCAGCGACCGGTGGTTCGGTTGTCAACATTGCCTCGGTTCACGCAGTGGCAACCTCGCCCAACGTGGCGGCCTACGCGGTTTCCAAAGGGGCACTGGTGGCATTGACCCGCACGGCTGCGGTTGAACTCGCCCCGCAAGGGATCCGCGTCAACGCAGTGCTGCCCGGTGCGGTGGACACCCCGATGCTTCGGGCGGGGCTGGACCGACGACCTCATCTCGACGGGGCCGAAGGCAACCTGCGGCGGCTGATCGAAACCACGCCGTTAGGTTTTGTCGCCACCCCGGAACAGATCGCGCCGTCGGTTGTGCATTTGGCCGATGGTGAGCAGAGTCCGTACACCACCGGTCAGGTCCTCGTCGTTGACGGTGGAGTCCTCGCCAAACTCGGGAGTGAGTGACATGCGGGCCGAACGGTTGGCGTCGGTTGGGGCGGTGTTGGCCGAAGGGCCGGTTTGGCGAGCCGAGTCTGAGGAAATCGTCTGGGTGGATATCCCCAACGGAGAAATTTTTGCCACCGGGCTCGCGGGCACAACCCGGCTGGTACGCCAACACGCCATGCCGGTTGGTGCCGTTGCCCTTGGGCCGGGTGGTGAGATTCTGGCATCGACCCCGATCGGGCTGGTTGACGAAGCCGGTCAGGTGCGGGCCGAACTCCCGGTCGAGGCCCCGGACCTGCGGGCCAACGATGGCAAACCCGACCCGGCCGGGCGGTTCGTGGGCGGGACGATGACCGTCGGCGTGCCCCGTCCGGGGGCTGGTTCGTTGTGGTCACTGGCTAGCGACAACGCGACCCGACTGGTTGCTGATGTCACGATCGCCAACGGTCTGGCTTGGGACGCCAGCGGAGAAACGTTGTATTGGATTGATACGCCGACTGGATGCATTGACCAGTTCGACTACGACCGAGACACCGGGTCGGCAGTGAACCGTCGCCCGTGGGTAGCGATCGACCGATCGGTGGGCAGCCCCGACGGAATGTGTATTGATGCCGAAGGCGGCCTCTGGGTGGCGCTTTGGGGAGGCAGTGCCGTGCACCGCTACCTCGAAGGGCGCCTGGATGTGGTTGTTGAGGTCCCGGCGAGCCAGGTCACTTGTCCGACGTTTGCTGGCCCGGAACTGGACCGGTTGGTTATCACCACCGCGTCGATCGGTTTGGACCCTCGACTCGAAGGTGCGGGGGATCTGTACGTTGTCGAAACCGGTCCGATTGGTGTCCCACCTGGGCGGTTGGGTTCATGGGCGGTGTGATCGACCACTACCGAATTTTCGGTCAAGATCCGGAAGGTTCGTCGGTGGTTCTGGTCGCTCAGGCCGCGTATCACCTCGGGGAGTTGCTTCCGTTGCAGGACGAACTGCGGCGCAGAGGGGTGCCCGCGTTGCTGGTCGCACCGGTTCCTCCCCGTCAACCGGTGAGGCGGTTACGCCCCGGTTATCGGCGGTTTCAGGAACTGGTCTCGGCGGCACCGACCGCTGGGGCCACGATCAGCCCCGAGCGGTTGGCCGGCCGGGCACGGGCGCTGGTGGTGATGAACGATTGGGGAACACCTCGGGAGTTGGTTGAACGCAGTCAGGGTTTGGGGATTCCCACGTTCGGCTGGGTGGAGGGCGTGCAGGATTTCGACGATGCTGACACGGGTCGCAGCCGTCGGCCGTACCGACGGGTTGATCACGTTTTGTGTCTCGGTGAGTTCGACGCGTCGCAGCTCATCGAGCAACGCACCTCGGTGGTGGGTAGCCAGCGGCTCCAGTCGCTGTGGTTGGCGCCACCGACGACTCCGACCGAACGGTTCGTGACCATCAACTCGAACTTCACCTACGGCGTGTTGTCCGATGTTCGTCGCCCGTGGGTAGCCGAAGCGGTTGCCGGATGTCGCAGCGCGTCGTGTGATTGGGCGCTGTCTCGGCATCGTGCCGAGCGGGGGACGAGTTTGCCGTACCGAACAAGCAACCGGACCGCGTCGGAACTGCTGGCCGAGTCGAGCCATCTCCTTTCACGGTTCTCGACGCTGTGCCTGGAGGCGCTGGTGCGTGGAGTCCAGCTGCTGTTTCACAACCCTCACGGTGAACGATCAGCCGCGTTCCCGGCGCTTACCGGTGCGCTCATACACACCAAGAACGCGTCCGACATTGCCGCGGCACTCAACCGCGATCTGCTCACCGGTGATGAGGTGCGGCGGTCCGCCGAAGCGTTCCTTGCGGGACGGTTGCACCTTCCCGACGAGGTCGCTGCCGCGTCGCTGGCCGCCGATGCCATCCAAACCGAGTTGTCCTGAGCGGCCCGGTCCGACGCTGACGAGCAGGTCCAAGCCGGACTAGTAGGAGTCGGTCGCTGGGAGCAGCCGGCCATGGCCGTCGGAGAGGCTGACTTGATCCAGCGTGATGTGGCCCGGATGGTCATGTCCCATGGCGTGGGCGAGGGTCATCAGGTCATGTTGGAACGCCAGCAGATAGTTGGCGACCCGAACCGACTTGTCGGCGGGATCGAGGCCCCGCACGAGCCGTGGGGTCTGGGTAGCGACACCGGTCGGGCAGTGTCCGGTGTGGCATTTCTGGGCCTGAATGCATCCCACAGCCAGCATCGCTTCGCGGGCCACCGCGATCATGTCCGCACCCATGGCCATGGCCATCGCCCCGTCCGGAGTGATGCCGAGCTTGCCGGCACCGATCAGCACGATCCGTTCGTCGAGTCGGTGAACGGCGAGCGCATTACGAACGGTGGGGAACGCCTGTCGGAACGGAAGCGCGACATGGTCGGCGAACACCAGCGGGGCGGCACCGGTGCCGCCTTCGCCTCCGTCCACCGTGATGAAGTCGGGGCCGCGCCCGGTTTGAGCCATGACTTCGGCAAGTTCCGACCAAAAGCGCGGGTCGCCGACTGCCGACTTGATCCCCACCGGCTTCCCTGATGCAGCCGCGAGTTGTTCCACGAAGTCAACGAGGCCGTGGACATCGTCGAAAGCCCGATGCCGAGCCGGGCTTTGCACGGTGACGTTGACCGGCACTCCTCGGGCTGCAGCGATCTCAGCGGTGACTTTGGCTCCGGGAAGCCGACCGCCCAAGCCGGGCTTTGCTCCTTGCGAGAGCTTGACTTCGATCGCCTGAACCGGTGCGCTTTGGACCGCTTCCACAAAGCGATCCATTGAGAACGAACCGTCGGCCTGGCGAGCCCCGAAATAGCCGGTTCCCAATTGGAACACGAGGTCGCCACCTTGGCGGTGGTGAATGGAGATGCCCCCTTCGCCGGTGTTGTGCAACGCCCGTGCGGTTGCCGCGCCCCGGTTGAGGGCAACGATCGCGGCGCTGGACAACGCCCCGAAGCTCATGGCTGAAATTGCCACGATCGACGCTGGTTGGAACGCGTCGGCGCGGTTTCGCCATTCGCCCAACGTTTTTAGGCAGGGGATCGGCCCGTCGGTTTCGCCGTCAAGCGGAAAGGCGCTGTGGTGAAAGAATGGATACCCGGTCTGGTTGAGGTTGTTGTCGGTGCCGAACCCGAAATAGGAGTTCTGTCCTTTGGCACTGGCGTACACCCAGCGCCGTTGATCCCGCGAAAACGGTCGTTCTTCGTCGTTGTCGGTGACGATGTATTGGCGGAGTTCAGGGCCGACCGCTTCGAGCATGAACCGCAGATGGCCGATCACCGGATAGTTGCGCAAGATGGCGTGCCGGCGTTGCGTCAGGTCATAGATCGCGAGCAGAACCAGCGCCACCGCGAAGCCGAACAGAACCCAAAGCCAGACATCGAACACGTTCGCGACACTACTGGGCTTGGCGACACCTCACCGTCGGCTTGCCGGTCTTGCGGTTCGCCTCGTTTGGGTTGAGACTTGCCGGAACGGGTTGAGGCTTACCGAAACCCGCAGGGCAGTAGTGTTTGCCGTTGAGCTCGTCTAGGAGGAAGCCATGGCGTTTGACGTTCACCCCATAACGGCCGCGATCGGCGCCGAGATCACCGGCATTGACCTTTCCGAGATTTCTCAGGACACCGCTGAAGAACTCCGCAAGGTGTGGCTTGACCACAAAGTTCTGGTGATTCGGGACCAGCCCATCACTCAGGAGCAGCACATCGCGTTTGGACGGCTGTTCGGCGAACTTGAGGTGCATCCGTTTACCGAAAACGACGACGGCCATCCCGAGATCGTGGTCCTTGAAGCCGGGGGCGACACGGGTCGTTCGTTTGTTGCATCGGGCTGGCACAGCGATGTGACCTGGCGGGCCGAACCGTCGATGGGTTCGATTCTGCGAGGGGTAATTGTCCCGCCGGTTGGTGGCGACACCTGTTTCGCCGATGCTGCGTTGGCCTACGAACGTCTTTCCGACGAATGGAAGGAGCGGATCGATGGGCTGGTAGCGGTGCACGACTACATGAAGGTGTTTGGGGGTCGGGTTCCTGACGACCAAAAGGCGGAGATGCGAGCCAAGTATCCGGTCCAGCATCATCCGGTCATCCGCACCCACCCGGAGACTGGGGAACGCGGGATTTACACCAACATCGGTTTCACTTCCCACATCGAGGGGGTTTCGCCGGAGGAGTCCGAGGAGATCCTGCGGCAACTCGAGCGGCAGATCATGAGTCCGTCGGTGCAGTGCCGGGTCCGGTGGCAAAAGGACACCTTCGTGATGTGGGACAACCGGTCCGCCCAGCACGCCGCCACCAACGACTTCCTTCCGGCTCATCGCCGGATGGAACGGGTCACGGTGATCGGGGACCGTCCGTTCTAGAGCCCTCGCCGTCGCGGGCGATCACCGTCTCGGGCGATCACCGTCTCGGGCGATCACCGTCGCGGGCGATCAGTGGGTAGACGGTCAGTGGCTGGACGCGGCGTGAGAGATCGGTTGAGTGCCTCGAAGTCGGCTTGTCCCGATCGCCAAAATGATGAGCGTGCTCGACCCGACCGCCAGCCAGGC
This sequence comes from Candidatus Neomicrothrix sp., assembly GCA_017852795.1. Classification (GTDB taxonomy): domain Bacteria; phylum Actinomycetota; class Acidimicrobiia; order Acidimicrobiales; family Aldehydirespiratoraceae; genus UBA11606. Next base: position 56,173 of record JAFMKU010000005.1, on the reverse strand, counting down.
AACTTTGTCACCGTGGTGTTCGTAGAGGGCTGCTGATGGCAGAGCCGACATTCCGGCGGCCAGAACCTCAGCGGCACCCATCAGCCCGAGCGCTGCGGCTTGCCGGTCCTCCGGGACCGATTGAGAAACCGCGACTTGGCCCGCGGTGTAGCCGTAGCCGTCGGCAATCCCGGCGATCATCATCACGATCACCAGCCACAGCAGTCCGGGAATGAACCCGTAGGTAAGGACGAAGAATGTGGAAATTGCCATTCCAGCGATGGCGATATGGGCGGCTGAGTGTCGATCGGCGAGCCGGCCAGCATGCCGGCTGACCGCCATGATCGGGATACAGAACGCTGTGAAGGCCAGTCCAATATGGAACGCGGAGCCGCCGCGATCAGTAAACATCAACGGCAGGACCGATTCGAACGCGCCAACCATCAGGAAGTAGCCGCTCACCAGAATGATTGCGCCCTGGAGACGCCGGTAGCGAAGCAAACCCAGCGGGTTCTGGGTGCGGGTGCTCTGGCGCCCGTTGTCGGGTGGAAGACGGAAGACAACCGGGAGAAAGAGGATCATGGCGACACCAAAAACGATGAACGGAAGGTGCGCATCGCCCACTTCAACCAGTGCGGCGGCCGCAACTGGTCCGATCATGAAGCCAAAAATTTCGCTGGCTGCGAGTTTTCCGAGGTTCTCTCCCGATCGCTGCGGGTCGAGCACGGTGGCAGCACGGCGTAACCCAGGGAGAAGCATTCCTCCCGCGAAACCGACCATTGAGCGAGCCACGATCCAAACCGTGACACTGTCAGCCTGCGACATGAGAAACAGCGCGAGCGCGCTGATGATTGTCCCGTAGATCGCCATGATTCTGCCGTACCCGCGGTCGGCTAGCGGCGAGAGCGCAATCTGGGCGACAAACGATGAAATGAACCCACTGGCAACAATGATTCCGATACTGGTGCCGCCCACGTTGAGTTCGGATCGGATCTCACCGAGGACGGCGACGATGCCTCCGACTGCTGCGGTGGTGGCCCCCATCACGATCTGAAACGGCACCAGCGACGGTGATCGATCGGCGGCGGTCTGGGGCATCCTGAGGACGCTAGCGGCGAAAGTGCTGCCGCCCCCCCGGGGGTATTTCAGGCTTCTCGGGGCAGCGCGTAGGTTCCTTGAGCGGTGGCAACGAGACGTTCGGGTTGGTCGTCCATCCAGAGCTTGACCGTTCCGACCACTGAGGTGCGTCCGGCTTTGTCGAGGTCGGCTCGAGCAAACAACGTCTGGCCTTGCGCGGGCCGGAGAAACCGGATCGACAATTCAGAGGTGAGCGCCATCGGTTCGACTCGGTTCAGGGCGCCGAAGCACAGATACCAGAGCACGAGGTCAGCCATCGAGAACATGGTGGGCCCCGGGACGAAACCGCCGGGCCGTAGGCGGCTCTGGTCGATCTCGTGGCGAGCAACCGCGAACGTCGGCCCGATGTCGATACAGACGTGCGGCGAGTCGGCCCAGTGGGATCGAACAGTGTCGTTGACCACGTCGACGGTCAGGGGGGTTCCGGTTGGTTCGGAATGGTCGGCCATGGGTCCATTGTCCGTGATCGCTGGGGAGTTGTCGAAACGTGGCATCGGTTGGTGATTGGGTGGCGGGTCGCTAACGTCTTGTATGCGGGGTGGAGCAGTGTGGTAGCTCGTCGGGCTCATAACCCGAAGGTCGCAGGTTCAAATCCTGCCCCCGCCACTAAGAGAGAAAGCCCGGTCCTCAGGGACCGGGCCTTCGTCTTTTTGTTCGAGTTCTCTGTGCGCTCCCGAACGAGGAGCATCCGTTTTGCCTGCTGGCACTCGTAGCGAGATCCGGGAAGTACGTCGATCCGGGCAATTTCTGCTGGTCCGTACTTCAGGACCAGCGAGTAGTAGCCCTTTGGTGAGTTGTTGATCGGCCGCTGGCCGGTCGCTACCCAGCTTTGCGAGCTGCTCGGCGAGGGTTTTGTCGGCGACCGTCGAGTTGCTGTCTAGTTGCGACGGGTCGGTGGTTGACGCGTCGCTTCCGTGCAGTGTGGTTGCGGGATTCCGCACCCCAGCGTTTAGTGGTCGGCTACTGTTTCGTCATGAATGAACAGTCCTCGGATGCTGGCTCGAACTCACCGGTGAACCCCGACGGTTCACCGCTGAAGAACTGGCTCGCTCCGCGGAGCCGAGCAGTGATCGCCGCGGTGGTCATTGTCTCGCTCATCGGTGGGCTTTTTGCTTGGCAGTCGATGTCTGATGATGGTGACCAGACCGTGCTGTCCCCTCGGGAAGACTTCTTGTTCCAACCGGCTGACGCCCCCGGGCCTGACCCGTTTACCGCTTCGGTAGCCAACGTGCTGGTCGATGTCGAGAACGAAGGGCTACGTAGCGGTGTCGTGGTGGCGGGGCCCGGCCTCTATGGCGGCACCGGCGAAAACGTGTGTGATGTGGACCGGCTCATCGCCTTTATGCGCAACAACCCACAGATGGCTCAGGCTTGGGCCGACGTACAGGGGCTGACCGTTGGCGAACTTGAGAACTACCTCCGCACCTTAGAACCGGCCATCCTGCTTGAGAACACGCTGGTCACCAACCACGGTTACCGCAACGGCAGGGCCACCCCGTTCCAAGCCGTCTTGGAGGCCGGCACCGCGGTGCTGGTTGACGAGGACGGGATTCCTCGGGCCCGTTGTGCCTGTGGCAACCCGCTTATCCCACCGGACACCCCGGGTGAAGAACCGCCGACCACCACGGTCCCTGATTGCCCACCGGTTCCGCCCTATGGGTTCCGTGAAAGCGACGAAAGTTGGATCCTCGAAACCCCTGACGGGGAATACCGCTTCTACGAAGATTCGGGAACATGGGAAGCGACCGACGGAAGCGGCGCGGTCTATGAAGACGAGACCCTCGTCCCCGGGTATCGAAGAGACTGCTATCCGTGCCCCGGCGATTCTTCGGGTACGCAGTCCTACGAATACGTCGACGGCACGTACCGAACACCTGAAGACGTGATCTCTGCCGAAGGTGAGCAGCGCACGACCACCTACGTCATCATCACCCCTGGCGTCCGTGAAATCGAACAGATCGAAGGGGGTGTCGCCTACGAATACCGGGAGACCTACGACCCCGATGAATGCTTCCCGCCGTGTCCCGATGACGGATCTTGGGGCTGGATCTATGGCAACACCGACCTGTATTCGGGCTGGGTGTGGATGGAGCGTGACGGCAACGCCTGGGCCTGGTCGTTCAATGACGGTGGATGGCGCCAGTTCTTGGCCGTTGCGGACGAAGACATCGTGATCACCGACATCCGTGATCTGCCCGATTGGAACTCAGATTGTTTCGAATGCCCACCGTGGGGTTGGCAGACAGGACCCAACGGCGGCTATGTCTGGGTTGACCCCACTGGGATCACTTGGTATCCGGCCTATGACGGTGGATGGGTCCCCGCGGATCGACCGATCGGGGAGGGGTATTACGAGTTCGAGGTACCTACCGAAGACCTCCCTGGTTACATCGAAGACTGCCACTGCGACACCACGCTTTGGGGGTGGGTCGAGACTGCCGACGGAGCCACGCTCTGGCAAGACCCGAACGGGAACTACTGGCGTTTCATCCAAGGAATCTGGACCCCGGTCGATGCTGACGGCACACCTACGGGAGCAACAAGCACGATCGAGAGCAATCAGGGCCTCCCTGGTTGGGGACCTTGTTTCGATCCTCCGGTCACCCCTTCGAATGACCCGGATCCAGATCCCGATCCGGACCCCGATCCCGATCCGGATCCTGACCCGGATCCTGACCCGGATCCAAACCGCATCGCTGACATCTCGATGTACGGCGAATGCGCGGTAGAACAAAACAGCTTGCAAGTCCGGTGGTTCGTTCGGGCCGGTGATCCGCTGCCCGCGAATTGGACGTTGAAGGTCAGCTTCAACTCGGATGTCTACGGACTCCAGACCTACACCACGACGAAAGCCACCTCCTCAGGGGAAACCGGTTGGACGGTCGACATGCGTCCGGCCGATTTCAGTCCTGGAGGGTTCGCGCCGTACATCTGGCCTGACAACGCTGGCTTCGTGACCTTTGACGTCAAGATCACCAGCAGTGGTGGGACGGTGTACGAGACACTGAACGACAGCTTGACGCTGAGTTGTCCGCTGGATCTGTATTCGACGTTGATAACCGCGGAATGTTTCGGCAATCGACCCTGGGTAGAGGTCGTCTGGAGTGCCGACTTTGGCGATCCTCTCCCCGCCGAGTGGCTCGTTAGCGTGAAATTCGATGACTATCCGCCGCTCAGCAAGTCGGTGGCAGGTAGCCGCGACAACGTTCTTCGGTTCCATGCCGATGAGTTTGGATTCCCGACACCGTTCTGGCCAGCAACTCAAGGGGAGGACCTTGAGTTCACGGCCGAAATTCGGGCGGTTGGAGGCTCAGCGACGTACGACGTGGAGTATCTCTACACTTTTATCCCCGCTCCGGAGCCAGGTCAGAACGGGTGCCCGGTCTTCATCCCGGACTAATTCTGCCGAGAAAGATCGCGTTACCAGAGGGCTGAACGTCCCCGGGCGAGGCCGAAGCAGGCTGCCAAGCCTCCGATGAGATCGAAGCTGGTCTAACGTGAACCCCGGCGGTCCCGCCAGCAAGCAACGGAAGAAGTCCACATGCGGAGGTTTTCGATAGTCGCGTCAGGGAGTGTTGCGCTGGTCTCGGTCGGTGCTTTTGCGCTCCTTACGGTCCTGGACCGTGGCTCCGAAGCGGCGCTCGCCCCCCTGGTAGTGCTCGGTACCCTCGTGCTGGTCATCGCCCACGCTTCACTCATTGTGGCCCTGCTTGGGTACGGGCTGGGGAGTCTTCATGGGCTCACATCAACCTACGAAATCTTCCGACATAACGGCGGAAACGGGCACCATCGTTCGGCTCGAAAACGAGTGCTCCTCATTGGGTTAGGCGCTGCGGCATACATCGGTTCGAGGCGTGGGTTTTTCATATTCTGGGGTCTGGCCCTGACCGCTACGGCCACCATCGTCTTTGTTGCCTCGCTCGACCTAGCCCCTGACAGCGACGCGGTGACTGTGGTGAGCATGGTTGTGTTCGCTGCGCTTCTGGCTGGCCTGGCAATGATCAGGTCCGTAACCGCGCTGGTCTCTTTCGGTTCTCGCAGTCCAGCCACCCGACGGTTCCTGCTGGTCGGAAGTTTCTCCAAAGAACCGGTCCGTCTGGTTCGACCCCGTGGAAGTTGGGATGCGATTGTTCGGAGCCTAGATCTGCGGGCTACCGCGGTGGTGTTGTTGCCGGGAGCAGTCGCGGCAGGGTTGGCTCTCGCCAAGGCACCTCCGGCCGTTTTTGGGCTCCTTGCGTTCGCGGTCGTGGCGCATCTGACGGTTACGACGTGGAGGTTGTTCACCAGCTCACGAAGATGGTGGCGCCAGCTTCGGGTTGGGTCGCTGTCCAGAACTCAAGGCCATATCGGGTTCACCAACGTGCCAGATGGGACGCTCCCGTTGACGATGCGAGTTCTGGTCGACATCGTCACACCGCTCGGCCCCTCCCATGGCCTGATCAACCTCAGCGGTGTCCTGTCCGAACCGGGGGCGTTGGTGACCTCAGGGGCACGCTGGACCATCGTGGTCGAGCCGGACCGGCTTGCCGAGATCGAAACGGGAATTGCCGGGCTGTTTCGGTTCGCGAACGCCGACTGCGGTGACCGGGTCCGAGTTGTTGCTCATCCCGAACGCGCAGTGGGCCCGAAGCGAAATGCCGGGGCGCTGCTCGCCGATGCACCGTTTCTGGCGTTCGTCGACGCCGACGATCGGGTTGACCTTGCTGCGTTAGCCGCAGCGACGCGGGTGGCGATCTCGCACCCGGCAGCGTTTCACGTCGTGCACTCGTTCCCGACCCACCGTCTGACGCGGTCAGGCCTTGAGCCCGTTGCGGCACCAAGGTCATTTCATGCCAGGTTCAGCCACCATCATTCGGGTCGGTTGTGGCCGACGTCGCTCTTCCGATCGGGGACGCTTCGCTACCCGAGTGCCGATCTAGAAGACGCCATCTTGGCTCTCGAGGTCGAGACTTCAGTTGGGACGATTTCCCACAGCGACATGTCGCTTGCGTTCTTTACCTATGCCGACCATCGAGAAGATGAGGGACGAATCACGAGACGCCCCAAAGACGCGACCGCGTATCTTCGAATGCTGGCTGAACGGGCCGCTGAAGCTGAGACTTCCATCTCCAGCTCAAGCGGTGCGACAGAGCTGGGGACTGCGCTTCTTTCGCAATTGACGGGCCGGGTAGCCGCCGAACTGGCCTGGGGTCGTACTTCGGTCGTGGAAGTCTTCCAAGGCGGGGCGGAAGCACTACAGGCCTACTACGATCGCGACGTCCCGGCTGTCGTGGTAGATCCTGAGCATTTACGGCGGCACTGGAACGGGGTGAAAAACCGCATCAGTGAAAACGCAGAAGAACTGGTTCGCGAAGGGCTTCTGTCGTATGCCGCCGACGAGCTTTCTTCGCGCGCCCCTCACTTCGCCCGTCCCGCGAATGCATCAACCATCACAGAGGGCGCACATCTCGGTCTGATGAGTGGCCTGTTGGCGGTCAGCCAAGTGCATGCCCGAACCATCAGCGATCGTCCCACCGTTTTGTTCAACCTTTCAGATCCGGCACTGGCCGGGGCCAGACAGGCTGTCGATTTCACGTTCCGGGGAGACTGGTTTGACGTCGTCGAGGACCGGAGTCTGCCGCTAGGAGAGGTGGATGTCGTTAGTCGGTCCGGCGGGAGCCAGCGGCGAGTCGGAAGCTTCAAGACTGACCCAACGATGACCAGCAAGCTGCTTCGGCTTTGGAAACAGCACTACCCTGAGCAGGTCACCACGGAGCAGGTCCGCTCAGCGATTCTCCTACACGAACTCCGTATCCAGTTGCAGGGGACACCGCTTCGTCTTTTCGGAACCGGACCATCAGGGCTAGCGAAACTCTCTCCGGAGGAGACCGGCGACCAGCCCATCGGTGTTTTCTGCAACAGTTGGGTTCGGCAGCCGGAACTGATGGCGAGACACAACGGACGCATCTTGACCGCCGGGGATCCGATCTTCCATGCCGGCCCATCGCCCTATGCCCATCGATTCCGCGAGGATCTTGCAGCCTGGTTGGCCCAGGACCCCGAGCATCTCTTCGTCACCGTCGCCCGCGACATCGCGATCTATCTGCGGGAACTTCCCAGCAGCGTGCACCAACAGATCGTTTCGGTCGACTTCCTTCCAGCCATCAACTATTCCCACCCGGTCGCGATCAGTTCGGGAACGGTGCAGCCGTTCAACAACGTACTCACCTTGTTGATGCTGCCGTTGGCGGAACATCTGGCACCAAGTTCGGTGGAGTTGTCTGGTTTTGACGGCGGCGTCGTCGGTGAGCAGCGGTTCTGGGGGTACGAGGCTCAGGTGAACTACGACGAGGCTTTACAGCAAACGGTTCGCGAGATGCATCCGGAATTCTTCCGAGTCGATTATCAGCAGTACCGCGATGGGCATGACGATCATGTGAAGCATTGGATGGACAGGCTGGTCGGGACTGGCGCTCGAGTGGTTTCGGTGGCGGCCTCGAACATTCCGGCAATCAACGCGGCCTATCTGGGATCCGAGGGGGGAGCATGAAACGAACAGAGGACCGGATTGTCGTCGACGAGGTCGCCTTGCTACGCCAAGCGTTCTGGACCTCGAGTTTGCTCACCGGTGGATCGGTAATGGTTGACGTGGGGGCGCACACGGGGGCATCGCTTCGGCCGTTTCTTGAGAGCGGCTGGGACGTGTGGGCGTTTGAACCGAACCCGGTGATGCACGCCGGTCTGATCAAGCGCTTCGGGCGCTGGCCGACACTGCGGTTGTTTCCGGTTGCCGTCAGCGATGAGATTAAGGATGCAGTCCCGTTCTTCGTTTCAGATCTGAGCACCGGGATCAGCTCGCTGGTTGACTTCCACGACTCTCACGAACCTTTGGGCGAGGTCGCGACTCGGCGGCTGGATCAGCTTCCGCTCGACGTCGTGGACTTTCTGAAAATCGACGTCGAAGGTTTCGACCGTCATGTCTTTCGGTCCCGAGGCGATCTCGTTCCTCGAACGTTGGTTACCGAGTTTGAGGACAACAAGACGATGCAGCTTGGCTATTCCTCGGGTGAATATGCGGAAGAACTTGTGGCTGCGGGGTACACGGTCTGGATCAGCGAGTGGTTCCCGATCGAGCGTTACGGGGGCGATCATCGTTGGCGGTCGCTGTATCGCTATGACGGGACCGCTCCGAGTTCCGATAGTTGGGGGAACTTCATCGGACTGCACGAGAGCAACCGGGTCGACTCAGACGTTGCCGAGCGGGCCCTGCGTGATGCCCTTACCAAGCAGGCCGGAGTTCGATTTTAACCGTCAGGGCGCGACCCAACCGAGCGATGTGTCATAACCTGAAGCAGTGACCCCCGACGGCAGCACCGCCACGACAACAGTGTTGTTTGTGTGCATCCATAACGCGGGACGTTCGCAGATGGCGGCTGGCTGGCTGCGTCATCTTGGCGGCGACGCGGTGACCGTGTTCTCGGGCGGGTCGGCGCCGGCGAATGAAACCAATCCGGTTGCAGTTTTGGCGATGGCCGAGGTCGGGATCGATATTGCCTCTGCGCAACCGCAGCCTTGGAGCGAGGCTGCGTTTGATCAAGCCGATGTCGTGGTCACGATGGGTTGTGGAGATGCCTGCCCGTTCGTGCCGGGGAAACGCTACGAGGACTGGGTGGTGGACGATCCGGCTGGTCAACCGCTTGAGACCGTTCGGGTCATTCGCGACGAGATCCGTCAGCGGGTCGAACAGCTTCTGGAGTAGTAGGACCCCTGACAACTTGGTCAGACAACGATTGACAAAAAATTTGTGAGTGATTCTGCGAATGGGCTTTAGCGTTACCGCAGCGTTGCGAAGGCATGGTTGAATACGGAAAGAAATTGCAGGGAGGTAATGGTGAAGCGTCCACCGATTCGGGTGCTTGACGTCGCTGGTTCACCAGCGGCAATGGGGCACCATCACGGCACGGTTTATGCCGACGAGATTCGGGCCTACGCTGAGGAACGAGTTCAGCTGGTGATGGCTGGTTCCTGGAGCGGAGGGCCAGTAGATCGGGCTACCGTGCTCGACTTGGCCGCTGCTTGCTTGCCTGCCCACGAGGCGTTTGCTCCGGCGCTGCACGAAGAAATGTTGGCCATGGCCGAAGCGGCAGGCATCACTCCAGCCGAAGCGGTCGTGGTCGGAGGCTTCACCGATTTCGTCGACACGGTTCGGGCCAACCTCGGTGGCGTCCACCCCCCGGAAACCATCGAAGACGACTGCACCGCCTTTATCGTCCCCGACCATCGTGCCGCTGGGGCTGGCTTCTACGGTCAGACGTGGGACATGCACGACTCCGCCACCGACTATGTCGTCTTGCTGCGTACCCGACCCGATGATGCGCCCGCTGCGTTGGTGTTCAGCACCACCGGATGTCTGGGACAAATCGGGATGAACGAACTCGGTGTCTGCGTCGGGATCAACAACCTGACCGCAGCCGACGGCGGGATCGGGGTGACGTGGCCTTCGGTCGTGCGCGAGGCCCTCCATCAAGACTCGGCGGCCGCGGCGCGCGACGTCATCCTTGGCGCCGATCTGGCCGGTGGGCACAACTTCATGTTGTTCGACGCTGACGGTGACGGGTACAACATTGAGGCGATGCCCACCGCGCGTCCGGTGACCGGCCTTGAAGGCGATGCGTTGACCCACACCAACCACACGACGTTCCCAGAAACACAGGCGGTCCAAGGGCAACGTTCTGATGCGCTTCAGGCCAGCTCGCATTTCCGTCTCGAAACCGCCGACAAAGAACTTGACCGTGAAGACATCACGGTTGCTGATCTGATGGCGTTGACAGCCGGAGCGGTGTGTCAGGTGTCGAGCGAACCCAGCCATATCGAATCGAGCGGGGCGACGATCATGCGGCCCCGCACCCGGGAGTTCTGGGCCTGCTGGGGGCTTCCAAGCGAAAACGACTACGAACCGATCGACTTCGCAGGGGCGATCTCGTGACCGTTCCCGAAGCAGCCGTCGCGCTCAACGGGATCATCAAACGGTTTGGCGATGTCACTGCGGTCGATCGCGTCGATCTCAACATCGCCGACGGCGAGTTTTTCGCACTGCTCGGCCCATCGGGTTGTGGGAAGACCACGACGCTGCGGATGATCGCCGGTTTGGAGTTCCCCACCGAAGGCAGCCTTCGCATCTTTGGCGATGAAGTTGGCACGCTTCCTCCGGACAAGCGCCCCGTCAACACGGTGTTTCAGAGCTACGCGCTGTTCCCGCACATGACGGTGATCCAGAACGTTGCGTTCGGTCTGCGGATGCAGAAAGTCGCCAAGGCCGAAGCCAACGAACGGGCTCTTGAGGCGATTCGTCTGGTGAAGATGGACGGCAAAGAAGCGCGTCGGCCTCATCAGCTCTCAGGAGGCCAGCAGCAGCGGGTGGCGCTGGCGCGAGCACTGGTCAACAGTCCGAAAGTTCTCCTTCTCGACGAACCACTCGGGGCACTCGATTTGAAACTGCGTCAGGAGATGCAGCGGGAACTCAAGACCCTTCAGCGCGAAGTAGGGATCACCTTCGTTTTCGTTACCCACGATCAAGAGGAAGCGCTCACGATGAGCGACCGGATCGGGGTGATGAACGACGGTGAACTGCTTCAGGTCGGAACTCCTGAGGAGATCTACGAACGACCCGCCAACCGGTTCGTGGCCGACTTCATTGGTCAAACCAACCTGCTTGACGGCACGGTCGAATCGGACGGCACCGTGTGTCTCCGCAACGGCGCCCGCGTCCCGGTCAATACCCAGTCGTTGGCGGCGGGAACTCCGGTTGCGGTGAGCCTGCGCCCCGAACGAGCACAACTACATCAGCCGGGCCAACAACCTGCTGATCTTCCTCATGTCACCGGGCGTCTCGAACAACACACCTATCTGGGGAACGCACTGGTTCTTACGGTGGCGTTGGACTGGATGACCCTTGATGTGAGGGTTGAAAACCTGAGTGGCTACTCGGCTCCCGCATTGGGCACCGAAGTTGTCGTGTCCTGGGATCGGGACGCTGCGGTGGTGGTACGGGCGTGAACGGCGTCGCTCCGCCTCCCGCGGTCGAAGCCAGCCCGGAAACTGAGCGAGCGGCTCTGCGAGCCGATGCTTGGCGTGGTTTTCTGCTGGCGGCTCCGGCCTATGTGTACTTGATGGTCTTTTTCGTGGTCCCACTCGGGATCGTGACCATGTACTCGTTCGCTACCCGCAACCGGCAGGGAGGCACCGACCTTCAAGGTTGGAACCTCGACTCCTACGCCCGGCTCGACGAACCGATCGTGCGAACGATCCTGTTCCGGTCGTTGTGGCTGGCGGTGGTGACCACCGTGATCTGCCTCGTCATCGCCTATCCGTTTGCCTACTTCATCGCCACCCGCCGTCCGGCGGTACGCAACGTGATGCTGGTGTTCGTGATGATCCCGTTTTGGACCAACTTTTTGGTCCGCAACTACGCCTGGCGGGTCATTCTCGAAAACGACGGCATCTGGAACGATGCGGTCGACGCCACCGGCACCGACACCTTGGTCGACTGGCTGCTTGGCCTGCCACACTGGATCCAGTGGGCGATACCGAACTGGATCGAGCATCTGCCGTCACCGCTGTTCTCCGAAGTGGGCATCGTGCTCGGCCTGGTCTACGGCTTCTTGCCGTTCATGATCCTGCCGTTGTACGCCGCGATCGAACGGATCGATCTCAGCTTGATCGAGGCCAGTCGAGATCTCTACGCCTCCGGGCGTCAAACGCTGCGCCGGGTACTGATCCCGCTGTCGATGCCGGGCATTGTCGCCGGCTCGATTCTGGTCTTTGTTCCCAGCCTCGGCGCCTACGTCACTCCCCAGATTCTGGGCGGCGACAAAGAAACGCTGCTTGGCTCGTACATCGTGGTTCAGTTCCTCACCGCCCGAAACTGGCCGTTTGGTGCCGCACTTTCGGTGGTGCTGGTGGCGGTGATGCTGCTGGCGACCCGTATCCATTTCCGTAGCGGCGGGAGGGCGTTGTGAGCGGAAGCACCGTGAAACCAAAGGGTCCCGTCGCGGCGGCGCTGACCGTCAACGCCTTCTTGGTGTACGCCTTCTTCTTCCTACCCATCGTCATTCTGGCGGTTTTCTCGTTCAGCGATGACCGGCTGGTTGGCCGTTGGGGAGGTTTCACCACCTCCTGGTATGGCGAATTCTGGAACGACACCGAACTGACCAGTTCACTTTGGGTATCGCTCAGGGTGGCGGCAGTTTCGACCGTGATCTCTGTCGTGTTGGGGACAATGGCCGCCCTCGGGTTGGAACGATTCCGCTGGAAATCTCAGCGGTTCTTTGACTCGGTGCTGTACCTGCCGATCATCATTCCGGACGTGACGATGGCAGTGATGATGCTGCTGTTCTTCACTTGGGGGATTGACCTCACCAACGAGGCGTTCGGCACCAACTTCGCCAAAGGGTTTGCCACCATCACCCTCAGCCATATTGCCTTCAGCATCAGTTTCGTTTCTGTCGTTGTCCGCGCTCGGCTAGCCGGGATGAGCCTCGAACTCGAAGAAGCCGCGCGCGACCTTTACGCGTCTCGCTGGAAAGCCTTCCGGCACGTGACCTTCCCACAAATCGTGCCTGGGATCGCCGGTGGCGCGCTGTTGGCGTTGACGCTCAGCCTCGATGATGTGGTGATCACCCAGTTTGTGGCTGGACCGGGTGGGACCACGCTGCCGGTCCGAGTGTTTTCGTTGATCCGAAAAGGTGTCACCCCGGTTATCAACGCCGTTTCGGTGGTGATGCTCGTCGCCTCACTGTTGCTGGTCGCGCTGTCTGTCGCCGTTCAGCGGCTGCGGGGTGGGTCGATTACCGGTTGAGTAACGATCAGCCCTCTATACTCACCGAACGTCGTCGGTTGTCGATGGCAGAAGGAGAAGGCCATGAATTCGAATTTCCTACTCCGGCTCGTAGCCGGGCTTGCTGCTGTCACCCTGTTCGCTTCATGCGGTGGGAGTGACGACCAAGGAGCGTCAGGCGAATCTGCTGCTTGCGCCGTCGACCAAGTTGATGGAGATCTGAACCTCTTCAACTGGGCCGAATACATCGACCCTGATCTGAAGACTGCCTTCGAAGAGCAGTACGGCGTGGCCGTCAACGAAGACAACTACGACTCGAACGAAGCCATGCAGCCGATTATCTCGGCGGGCAACAGCGGGTACGACCTGATCGTGCCGTCTGACTACATGGTGTCGATCCTTATCGAGGCGGGCGACGTCGCCCCGGTTCAGCGCGACGCCGTACCGAACCTCGTGAACCTTGATCCGGAGTTTGCGTCGGGGCTGCCGTTCGACCCGGCCGGCGAGTACTCAGTTCCGTACCAGTGGGGAACCACCGGTCTCGGAGTTGACTTGGCCGTCGTTGGTGAAGACGTCCCGCATACTTGGGGGCTTGTCTTTGATCCGGAACTGCGGGCCGAACTCGGGATTGACGGAAAGATCACGCTTCTGAACGATCCCCGCGAGACGATGGGCGCTGCCTTGAAGTACCTCGGCTTCTCGCTCAACACCACGAGCCAGGACGAACTTGACCAAGCCAAGGCGCTTGTTTCTGAAGCGACCGGCGGACTGGCTGCCTACGAGTCGGATCAGTACGACGAACTGTTGGCGAGCGGGAACACGGCGGTGGCTCACGGCTACTCCGGGAACTTCCTCGTTCAGTTTGACGAAGCTGATGACCCCGACCAGTACACCTACTTCGTTCCCGACGAAGGTGGCACCCGTTGGGTGGACAACATGGCAGTGGTAGCCGACGCACCGCATCCGTGCACCGCTCACACCTTCATGAACTTCCTGCTTGACGCCGAAAACGGTGCGGCGCTCACCAACTGGAACTACTACGCCAGCCCCAACGCGGCTGCGGTTGAGTTCATCGACCAGGAAGTCCTTGAAGATCCTGTCGTCTACCCGACCGACACCAGCACGCTGGAGTTCATCGCGGACACCGGTGATTTCGAAACGAACTTCTCCGACGCCTTCATCGAGGCCAAGGGCTGAGTCGACGGCGGGACTGGAAGCGTCGTCCCGACCATGTCCGATAGCGCGCCCCCGGAAGGCGATTTCGCCTTCCGGGGGGTGCCCGGCCAATCTAAATGGCCAGAAATGGTCTACGCCGGGGCGCTTTCGTTTCTTCGACGGCGGTACTCCCGCGACCTGACCGGGGTCGACGTGGCCGTCTCGGGAATACCGTTCGACTCGGCCACCAGCAACCGGTCCGGTGCCCGCATGGGCCCCCGCGGGATCCGGGCTGCGTCAACGATGGTGGCCGAACTCGATGGGTTCCCTTGGGGGTTCGACCCGTTCGACATCATTGAGGTCGTCGACTACGGCGACTGCCAATTCGATTTCGGCTATCAGCATCACGCAGTAGAGATCATCGAAGCCCACGCCGACGCGATCTTGGCGACCGGCACCACCATGCTGACCTTCGGCGGCGACCATTTCGTGACCTACCCGTTGCTACGGGCCCACGCCAAGGTTCACGGACCGATGGCGTTGGTCCATTTCGATGCCCACAGCGACACCTGGCCCGATGACGGCGAACGCCTCGATCACGGTTCGATGTTTCTGCGGGCTGCTCGTGAAGGGATCGTTGATCCTTCCCGGTCGATACAAGTCGGGATCCGCACCGTCAACTCGGAAACGCACGGGTACACGGTCCGTGACGCCCCCTGGGTGCACGAGAACGGGCCTGCCGCAGTAGTCGCAGAAATCCTGCGGGTTGTCGGCGATCATCCGGCCTATCTGACCTTCGACATTGATTGTCTCGACCCGGCCTTCGCGCCCGGTACCGGAACCCCAGTGCCGGGAGGACTATCGACCGCGCAAGCCCTGGCGATAATACGCGGACTGGCTTCGCTGAACCTGGTGGGCTTCGACGTGGTGGAGGTAGCTCCCGCTTACGACCATGCCGAAATCACCTCGCTGGCCGCGGCAACGGTCGCCCATGACATGCTCTGCTTGCTCGCCGAGCAACGCCAAGCAGGCCGGTACTAACCGGCTTCAGCGCAGCAGCTTGTAGGCGATCTGGCCGGCCCGCGACCGGCGATCCCGCCGGTATTCGGTACGGTCCGCCCAGTCCATCACCATGCGAGTGCCTCGAATACCGAGCCAGCGCAACGGTTCTGGTTCCCAGCGTCGGCTTCGAACCCCAACCCACGGCAGGGTCACCAGATCAGATTCGGTGCCGGTAACAAGGTCCGCCATGGTGCGGCCGGCCATGTTCGACGCTGCCACCCCTTCACCTACGTAACCACCCGCGGTTCCGTAGCCAGATTTGCGGTCCAGCCAGACCGATGGCGTCCAGTTTCGGGGAGCAGCCAGCACCCCGCCCCAACGATGGGTGATTTTCACGTCGGCTAGATCGGGGAGGATCTCCACCAGCGTTCGGCTGATCAACTGGTGGGCTTTACTGTCCTGCTCGATCCCAGGATTGATTCCGGAACCGAAGGCATACGGCACCCCGCGTCCCCCGAAAGCGATCCGGTTGTCTTCAGTGCGCTGCCCGTACACCACCATGTAGCGGTCATCGGCAAACGTCGGCCGGTCAGCGAGGCCCACCTTGGCCAGCGTGGCATCGTCGAGCGGTTCGGTAGCGACCATCAGTGAATAGATCGGCACCAAGGTGCGCTTCTCGCCGGGAAGGTCGCGGGTGTAGGCCTCGGTGGCCCGGATCACCACCTCGGCTCGGACCCGACCGAACGGGGTCTGCACCTCTCCGGGGCCAACCTCGGTCGCTGGTGTCTGCTCGGCGATGGTCACCCCTCGGGCTTCGACCACCGAGGCCAGACCTCGCACCAGCCGGGCCGGATCCACCGCCGCGCACGGGGCAAAGAAAATCCCTGAACGGACGTCGCTGGCGTTGCCATACCCCCGAGCTTCATCGGGGGTCAGCAGCCGCATCTCTGCCTCGGTGAATCCCTGCTGATGGTGGTGTTCGATCTCGGCCTGCTGACGAGCAGCCTGCGGGGCATTTCGAGCCCAACGAATGACCCCGCCTTTGGCGTAGCCACACTGGATACCTTCGGCGTCGGCGACCCGCCCAACCTCATCGACGGTGGTGAACAGCGTGCGGACCTGACGCATCGCTTCGGAATGCGAACTGAGACTGGCGTACGCCTCGACGCTGGCTGGGAGTTCACCAACCACCCAACCCCCGTTGCGGCCGCTGGCCCCAAATCCGCAAATGTCTCGTTCGATGACCAGAACCCGCAACGTCGGATCACGTTCGGTCAAGTAGTAGGCGGTCCAGAGCCCGGTAAACCCGCCACCCACAATGGCGACATCAACGTCGATATCGCCAGCTAACGGCAGGCGAGGGGTCAGTTCCAGCTCGGGGTTGTCCAGCCACAGCGAAAGGCTGCGGTAGCTTGACGGGGTTGGGCTAGCAGCTTCGTGTTCCATTAGGGCCAGCATAGGATCAGACACAGGGGGAGCTTTCGATGAGCGGCGAGGAATTGCGATACGTCAACATCGAGCCAGCCATGGCCGAAGAACTTGAGGCCATCGAACTGGCCAGTTTCCCATCCACCGACCCGGTGGATCTCTACAACGCTCGGGAACTGCGGGCGGTGGCCGAAGATTTCTCTGAGGGTTCGTTCGCGGTACTTGACGGCGATCGGGCGGTGGCGATGGGGACCGGGGTTCGGCGCCATTTCGACCTGAACAACTACCAGCACACCATGGCCGAGTTTTTCGAGTCAGGGTTCTCCGGGCATGAAGCCGACGGAGATTGGTATTACGGAACCACGATCACGGTGCTTCCCGAATACCGCCGCCGGGGGATCGGTCAACGGTTGTACGAGCTTCGTAAACAGGTCTGCCGGGACTACAACCTGCGGGGGATCATCGCGGGTGGCGTGCTGCCTGGATTCGTCAACTACAAGCACGAAATGACGGCTGCGGAGTACGTCGAAGCTGTGCGCGACGGGGAACTCACCGACCCGACGTTGACGATGCAACTGGCGTCGGGTTTTGAGGTCATCGGTGTGCTAGAGAATTACTTGCCGGACCGAAAATCTGATGGTTGGGCCTCCATGATCGTCTGGCATAATCCCGACTATCAGGGCAACGAATAGCTTCGGCAATGCCGCAAACGCGGCAGGTCCTCACACCCAAAAGGGGTATCAGTAATGTCGACTCCAGCTCTACTTCACTCATTCGGTGTGCCGGCTCGGGAAACGTTCCACAATCTGGTTCGGGCCGAGGGAGTGCGGGTTTATGACGACACCGGCAAGGAATACATCGATGGGATGGCATCGTTGTGGTACTGCCAGGTAGGCCACGGCCGTCACGAGATCATTGATGCGGTCGCCAATCAGATGCGTCAGCTTGCGACCTACAACACCTTCGATCCCTGGACCAATGGTCCGGCTGAAGAACTAGCCGACCGGGTTCGCTCGTTGTCGCCCCTGCCCGATGGTCGAGTGTTTCTGTGCTGCTCAGGTTCCGAATCGGTCGACTCGGCGCTGAAGATTGCTCGGGTTGTCGCCCGGCTTCGCCACGAACGCAACGGTGCTGGGGAGCAGCGGCAAATCATCGTCCGACGCGAACGGGGCTATCACGGTGTGAACTTCGGCGGAACCGCAGCTCAGGGGCTTCCGGCAAACCGCGAAGGCTGGGGCGATCTCGTGCCACATTTCATGGAAGCCGATGGTGATGACATCGAATCCGCGGCCCGGATTTTCGCCGAACATGGTGACTCGATTGCTGCGGTGATCTGCGAGCCGTTGCAGGGCGCGGGTGGGGTGTTTCCGCCCACCGATGGGTATCTCGAAGGGTTGCGGCGCCTCTGCGATGCCAACGGTGCCCTCCTGATTTTTGATGAGGTCATTTCCGGGTTCGGACGCACCGGTGAATGGTTCGCGGGCCAAACCTATGGAGTCACTCCCGATCTGATGACCTTCGCTAAAGGCGTGACTAGCGGATATCAGCCGCTGGGCGGCGTGATCTGTTCCCGTGAGGTCTGTGACGTGCTGGAAGCAGATCCGAGTTTTGTGCTGCGCCACGGCTACACCTACAGCGGTCATCCAGCGGCCTGCGCGGCGGGTCTGGCCAACATTGACATCATTGAGCGTGAAGGTTTGGTCGAACGCGCCCGACACATTGGTTCACGCATGGAGTCCGGGTTGGCCGCGATGGTGGCTGACGGGGTGCTCGCGGGTTACCGCGGCAAAGCGGGGGTCTGGGCTGCCAAACTGCCGGAAGGCAAAGATGCGATCCCGATCCGCGACGTCATGATCGAAAACGGCGTAATTGTTCGAGGGGTGGCTGACTGGATCGCCATCTGCCCTCCGCTGGTGATTGAAGATCAAGACATCGACAAGATCATCGACACGATGGATCACGCCGCTCGATAATCGTCCTGTCCGCAGGAGGAGTGTTGTTTTCCGGTGAGGGTTAGCATCTCGTGATCTCGAGATCATCTGAGGGGAGTTGAGCCATGGATATTGGTGTTCCTACCGAAATCAAAACTGCCGAACGGCGAGTTGGGCTTACCCCCAACGGTGTTGCCGAACTGGTTGCCCGAGGGCACAACGTGCTGGTCGAGTCTGGGGCTGGTGGTGGAATTGGCGCGTCCGATAACGCCTACACCGCCGCCGGGGCTCGGATCGCCGACACGGCGGCCACCGTCTGGGCTGACGTAGAGCTGATCGTCAAGGTCAAAGAGCCGCAGGCGTCGGAGCGGGCCCAACTTTCGGAAGGTCAGACCCTGTTCACGTACCTTCATCTGGCCCCCGATGTGCCCCAGACCGAAGACCTGCTGGCTTCGGGAGCGGTGGCGATCGCCTACGAGACGGTGACCGACCACCAGGGTCGTCTGCCGTTGCTGATGCCCATGTCGGAGGTGGCTGGTCGATTGTCGGTTCAAGCGGGAGCCCGCAGTCTTGAAGCCCCGGCCGGGGGATCGGGCCGCCTGCTGTCGGGCGCAACCGGGGTTCCGCCCGCCCACACCGTGGTGATTGGTGGAGGAACGGTCGGTGAGAACGCCATCGCTATTGCCTTGGGGATGGGAAGCCGAGTCACGGTGCTTGACCGTTCGCTCGCGGTTCTTGAACGGCTTGCCCACCGGTTCGGCCCGGCGCTTGCGACCCAGTACTCAACGACCACCGCGTTGGAGCAGGCTGTGCAGGGAGCCGATCTCGTGATCGGTGCGGTACTGGTCAAGGGTGCAGCCGCCCCGAAACTGGTCACCGAGGAAATGGTTCGCAACATGAAGCCGGGTTCGGTGCTGGTTGATGTGGCGATCGACCAAGGTGGATGTTTCGCCACCAGCCACCCCACCACCCACGATGATCCGACGTTTGTCGTGCACGATGTGGTGCATTACTGCGTGGCCAACATGCCGGGCGCCGTTCCGCGAACGTCAACCGAAGCGTTGACCAACGCCACGCTGCCGTATCTGCTCCGTTTGGCTGACCTTGGACCGGTAGCGGCGCTGCGTGCTGATCCGCATCTGCTCTCAGGGCTCAATGTGTTCCGAGGCCAGTTGACTGAGCGCGAAGTGGCCGCAGTGCAGGGCCGAGAGTTTGTCGACCCAGCCGAGGCACTGGCAGCGGTGTAGTTGCCCTGACGGCTCGGTTCAGCCCAACGTGGGCCAGTGTGGGCCGTTGCCGTCAGCCAATTTCGGAAATGTTGACGACCGTGCAGTCAGGCTTTGGCGGGTCGGTAGCTGGCAACAGGAAGCGCCAGAAAATGGTGCCTCGTCGGTGTCCGTCGGTGCAGAGCCAGTTGGGCACACCCGGGTTTTTCGCTGAGATCACGATCCGGTAGGAGCCGTCAGGTTCGAGCCGAATCTGGGTTTTGTTAAGCGCGGTGGGGAGATTCCGATAGTCGAGCGTCTGCATGTGAACGTTCCAGAGCATGACGTTGGCGAATGGCCCGTCCGGCAAGGTGCCGGTCATGACCAGTGCTTCGTCGTCGGCTAGGTCCCAGCGGCCCATCGAATAGAAAATGTCGGCTGCCCCGGGAACCGGGAGGCCACTATCTCGGAAACTAAACGGGGTGGCGACATCGTTTGGGGTGTTCGACACGAACGGGACCGGCGAAGGGTTGCCGGGGAGGCCCTGCCCGAGTGTGGCTTGGCGCAGAAACGCGACGCCTTCGGTCATTCGCGCCGCGATGGTGGCATCGTCCAGCGGTTCGATCGCGGGGGAGTCGAGGGCCACGATGTCGATGTTGACGCTGACCCCCGCGTCGTTTTGGGCCGAAACCTCAAACTCGTAGTAGCTGCGAACGACCAGCGAATGAGCATCAGGGTGCAGTTCCACCCAGTTGCCGGGGTGCGGGTCGGCGCTGAAAATCACTTCGTAGCTCCCGTCAGGGTCCACCACGAAATCGTTGTTGTTGACGTCGCCAAGCAGCGGGCCGGCCATCCCACCGTCGGCGGCTGGGCCATGCACCGTGAACGAGACGTAACACTGGCCGTCGATCCGGCCTCGTACCCGGTACGTGCGATTGCCGCGGATCCGAGCGAAATGGTAGATGGCGTCCGGGTTGTCCCCCTGAAGCTTGCGGGCCGGAGACACAATCGACGCAAAACGCGGATGGTCAGGATCGGCTTCGAAGAACATTTCGGATGCAGCAGAAAGCACCTGTCCGACGTAGCGGTAGGCCTCAGCAACCTCCACGGGTTCGGTCCAACGTTCCGGGTTATTGATGAACCCGTCGCGGATCTCGCCGAGCGCGGCGATGAGATCATCAAAGGCGGCTACAGAATCGTTGGTCATCAGTCCTCCAGCACGACCTGGTAATGGTCGATGTAGTCAGCGAATTGCGCTCGCAGCGATGACTCGTCAAGCCCGAGCCGGGCTGGGTCGTAGCGGTGCACCCCAAACTTCCCTTTGGGTTTTGCTGCCAGATAGTCAGGGATTGAGGTGCGCATCGAGTCATCGAAGGGAATCCCGAGTTGCCGATACGCGGCTTCGATGGCGTTCACCGGGTCGCCCATCAGCGTGCGGAAGTGGACGTCGGCGATCTGGGCGGTGGGAACGGTTTCGGCGATCCGTTGGTTCATGGCGCCCCCCAGCATGATCTCGTACACCGCAGCCATGATCGGGCCGCGGATCGAAAGGTCAACCTGGTCGCTGCGCATCCAATGCAGCACGCCGGTGAGGTTCGCGCTCGAACCGATGAACTTGACCGGGTCGCGGTGGGTGAACAGCACCCGGGCGTCGGGATAGGTAGCGAACAGTTCGGGAAGGAACCCGAGATGGGCCGGCGTTTTGAGCAGGAAGGTTGCGGGGGCCCCATCGCGGTGCTGCAACGTCTGAAGGAAACGTTTGTGGAAAGCATAAATCGACCGGGTCGCGGCGGGAGTGGTCTGGTCGGTGAGCCCATTGAGGTCAAACATCATCGACCAGTGCCAGCTCCGGAACTCGGGTTGCACGAAATGAACACATTCGCAGGGCAGGTCACTTCGCAGCTCGTGCATGGCCTGAAAGTCAGGATGGATATCGGCCCAGAATTCTTGTTCGGGTTCGGCCACCTCAAGGGCGGTTCGGTCGGATCCGGGGAGCGGTCCGAGCGGGAAATGGGCTTCGTGAGCGATCACCGGCCGCAACCGAGGATCGCGGGCGAGCAGTTCCAGCAAGATCGAGGTCCCGGTTCGGGGAGGCCCGACGATGAACACCGGTGCGACGATCTGCTCGTCAAAAACGTCGGGGTTGGTGGACCAGTACTCCACCAGACGCAGGCGGGTCTGAAGGTTGCGAATGATCTCTGCTCGGGCCGAGAGCCGTCCGAGCACGGTCAGGTTTGCTTCGCTATCGAGGTGCTGAACGAGGTTGCGGTATCCGGTCGACCATCCGTCCTCGTCGCCGATCTCGGTAAGCCCGACGCTGGCCTGGGCGGCAGCAAGCAACTCGTCAGGGTTGAGCGCCACCAGCAGACGTGGATCCCCGACCGCGTCGCCGAACAGGTTCAGTCGGCGCACCCAGTCGGGATGGGCCAGTTCGGTCTCGGTTTCTCTGAAATGTTCAGCCATGAAGATTCATCGCACCACGGCGAACCGCTCGCGGGCAAATTCATTCGCGGCTTGGTTGCCTCAGCAGACCTCGATCCCCCGCCGGTTTGCAGCTGATGCACTTGTGTAGAGTCTCGGGGGAGGAATCTCTATGCCGACCGAGCAAGCGTTCATTGTCATCCCGTGCTTTGACGAGGCGCCTCGCATTGGTCGGCTTGTTCGCGAACTTCAACCACACATCGAAGAACTCGGCGATGTGGAAGTGCTCCTCATCAACGATGGGTCCGGTGACAACACGCTCGAGGTGTTTCGTGAACTCCGCCAGACCTACTCGTGGGTCAACTATCTCTCGTTTACCCGGAACTTCGGCAAGGAAGCGGCCATGTTGGCTGGGATCGATTGGGTGGCCGAACGTGGGGGTGCGGTGCTCATCATGGATGCCGACGGGCAGCATCCGCCGGTGGTGGCTCGTCAACTGATCGAGGCCACCCGGGCCGGGGCGAGTCATGTCGTTGCCGAACGAAACCGGCTCGATGAGTCGCTTCGACGGCGATTGCTGGCCCGAGTGGCCTACGGTGTGCTCTCCAAAATCATGCAGGTTTCCCTGATGAACGGTCAGGGAGATTTCCGAATGCTTGAAGCCGAACTCGTGGCGGTGTTGGCTGCCATGCCGGAACGCAACCGGTTCTCCAAAGGTCTGTATGCCTGGCTGGGTGACCCCGACGAGGTCATTACGTTTGACCCGCCCGATGACCTTCCGGTTCGGAAATCACGGTGGTCGCTACGAGCGTTGTTCAGCTATTCGATTGATGGCGTCACGTCGTTCAATGACCGGCCGCTTCGGTTCATTTTGCTGACTGGCCTGACGACCGGGTTTCTGTCGTTTTGTTACATGCTGGTGTTGCTGGCCGCGGCCTGGCGGGACGGGATCACCGTGCCCGGCTACCTGACGACGGTCTTTGCCGTCACGTTCCTCGGTTCGCTCCAGTTGGTTTCGCTTGGCGTGATCGGCGAATACGTGGGACGAATTTTGGTGGAGGCCAAGGATCGACCGATGTATCTCATTCGGGAACGATCAAGCGGGCAACCGGGATCGCCTCAGTAGCAGCGCGCTAACGTAGCCCGATGCGAATCCGAGTAGCTGCTCTTCTGGTCCTGTCCGCGCTTATCGTTGCGGCCTGTGGTGATGATGAACCGGGAGCGGAACCCACCGTGACGGTAGCGACGGTGGACGAGCAGGCGGGCACTGACCTGGGGCCGGGCGATGAGGACACCGAAGCTGAAGAAGTCCCGGTTGAACAAACCCCGGCCGATGACGTCCCGTTAGACGAACCGGAACGGTTTGATTTCACGGCGGTCAGCCCGATCGTTGAGACGTTCATTGGCGAACGACAGCTCAACGGTGCGGCGCTAGTCATCGTGCACCGCGACTACGGAATCGTCGGCCACCAATTCTGGGGGGTGTTTGACCAGAACCGAGTGTCGCTCATTGCGTCGAGTTCCAAGATGGTGACCGCCGGGGTGCTGCTACGCCTGCAAGACGACGGGTTGCTCGACATCAACACGCCGATCGCCGAATACGTTCCGTGGGCGGGTGACCACCCCGAAATCACCACCGCGCAGCTGCTGTCGAACAGTTCGGGTTTGCCGGGACTGCTGGCCACGGCTGCCTACCCTGAGTATCTCTGTGTCTTTACGCACGACACGACGTTGCAGGCCTGCGCTGAAGCCGTCATGACCACTTCCGCCGACGATGCGGTGGTGCGGCCACCCGACACCGGTTTCGATTATGGCGGTGCCCAATGGCAGGTAGCGGGTGCGGTCGCCGAGGTGGTTTCTGGAAAATCGTGGACCGAACTCATCAACGAGTTCTTCGTCGAGCCGTGTGGGCTGGAGGTGTTCGGGTTCAACAATCATTTCTCGCAGATCCCGACCAACGGGTTCTCTTACCCTCCCGCGTTCAATGCTGATCCGTCGGCTCTGGTCGAGTCAGAGAACCCCAACATGGAAGGCGGTGCCTACACCAACACCACCGACTACGCGTCCCTGCTGCTCATGCATCTGCGCGACGGCAAGTGCGGAGATAATCAGGTGTTGAGCGTGGAGGCGTTAGCGGCGATGCACAGCGACCGGATCGCGGCGGCCTACAACGGCGACGCCATTGGGTCCGGCAGCGGGTACGGCATGGGCTGGTGGGTCGACCGGGCAACGGGTCGTCGTTCTGACGGGGGCGCCTTTGGGTCGGTTCCTTGGCTTGATCTCGAAGATGGTTACGGCGCGTTGCTGCTCACCGAATCGGACAACGGGACGGCCTCGATGCTGGCCGCGCAGCTTTACGACCTGATCGACGACGCGGTAGCCGCCGGCGTCTGACCCGCGGCTGCGGGGGCGAGCGACTCCACCCCAGGTTTTGGCGAGCGGCAACGGGAAGAACCAAACCGCGCAAGCGCGCTACCTTGTCGCCATGACCGGACTGGCCGATGAGTACATGAGCGAAGGTTTCGTCGTGGTGGAGGGCCTCGTTTCTGACCAGCAACGTCAGGCGGTCAGTGGGGAGCTCTTGGCGTTTGCTCGGGGCGACTATCCGGTGGAGAACCCCCCGGCGGTACCCGAGGATGCGACTGACGAGCAACGGCTGGCCCAAATCCTGGCGGTGCATTTCCCGCATTGGGTGAGCCCGATCGTCGCCGACATGGTCCGGCACCCACGAATAGCGGCGGTTCTGGGGGAGATCACCGGTGCGCACATCCCGTATTGGGATGGCCGAGTCAAGTGCATGCAGTCAATGCTTTTCGCGAAACCGCCGGGCCTCCCAGGGCAGGCGTGGCACCAAGACGAGCGCTACATTCCGACCCGCGATCGGTCCCTGATCGGAGCCTGGATCGCCCTTGATGACGCCGACGAGGAGAACGGATGTCTTCGAGTGCTGCCTCGGTCTCATCGGACCGGGGAACTGTTTGCGCTGCGAGATCACGGCCTGCCCGAGGAGTTCGATCCGGGGGAGGAAGCCTACGGTTTCGATCCGGCTGACGAGCGACTGCTCACGGTCAAGGCGGGTGACGTGGTGTTCTTCAACGGCTATCTGCTGCACCGGTCGCTGCGGAACGCGTCGGTGAACCGGAACCGTCGGGCGCTGGTCAACCACTACTGTTCGGCGTGGAGCAACCTTCCTTGGATGACCCGGCAGGGCATCGACGTGGGAACCGCCGACTACCGGGCGATCGTTCCGGTAGTTGGGGAAGATCCTTATCCCGAACGTCCGATCGAACCTGGACTCGATCGGGTCTTCCTTCGGCCTGCGTCCGGCGCGTTTGTGGACGCTCAGGAGATCATCGCCGACTAGCTAGCGCAGACGGGCTAATTGATTAGTCCTGGAAGACGGTATGGCTCGGATGTATCCGGAGGATTACTCGTCGATCCGCGTTCAGTAGCGGCAGTATCGACGCGGGGTCGGGACGGTCACTGCCGGTAAGCGCCGCGAAAACGTCAGCGGTGAGGTTGGCCCGCTCGGGGTCTTCGGAGATGGCTTCTGCCTGTCCGTAGATCACCAGATGGGCTCGACCTTCGGTAACGGTCAAGCTCACCGACGGTTGCCGCAACGCATTGTGCCATTTCGCGGTGGTGCTCTTCGCGGAAACCACCAACTGGCCCTCGGCGTTCAGGAGGTAACCGACCATGGACTGTTGGGGTGAGCCATCTCGTCGGCCGGTAGCCAGAATCCCCCAGATGTGATCCTCACAAAACCGCCGATGATCGTCCTGCCATGCAAAGACCACTGCACCCTCCTTTGTGGTTTCTCGACCGAAGAGTAACAGTCGGTGAATCGGTCAACGGCGAGACCTAACCGTCGGCCATCGTCGGCTGTTAGCGTCTGTAGGGAAAGTAACGCCACGAGCTACGTGGCATCCTACGAAGCACCAAGACGGCACGCTGAGCCACGGGGGGTGACATGCCGATTGAACGAAACGCCCGAGTTTTCGTGGCCGGGCATCGGGGGCTCGTCGGATCAGCGATTACCCGCAAACTGCGTGCGGAAGGCTTCAACAACATCCTCACCGCAAGCCGTCAAGAACTTGACCTTCGCAACCAATCCGAGGTTTTGAGCTGGTTTCAGGCCAACCAACCCGACTACGTGTTCTTGGTGGCGGGAACCGTCGGGGGGATCCTTGCCAACTCGACCCGCCCGGCCGAGTTCATCTACGACAACTTGATGATTCACGGGACTGTCGTGGAAGCGGCCCGGCAGGCGAACTGCACCAAACTGCTGTACCTCGGCTCGTCTTGCATCTACCCGCGTGAAGCCGACCAGCCCATCTCTGAGGATGCGCTTTTGGCTGGCCCGCTTGAACCGACCAACGAATGGTACGCAATCGCCAAGATCGCTGGCATCAAACTCTGTCAGGCGTACCGACGCCAGTACGGATGCGACTTCATCTCTGCGATGCCCACCAACCTGTACGGGCCTGGTGACAACTTCGACCTCGAATCGTCCCACGTGCTGCCGGCGCTGATCCGCAAGTTCCACGACTCGCTGGAGGCCGAAGATCCCGAAGTCACGATCTGGGGTACTGGAACTCCGATGCGCGAATTCCTTCATGTGGATGACCTCGCGGATGCCTGCCTGTTTTTGATGGAGCACTACGGCGGAGAAGAGCACATCAACGTCGGCACCGGTGAAGACCTCCCGATCCGAGAACTCGCCGAGCTGGTTCGCAGCATTGTCAACCCGGCGGCCCATCTGGTGTTTGACGAGTCCAAACCCGATGGCACTCCCCGGAAAGTGCTCGATGTCAGCCGTCTCAGCGCCCTCGGTTGGTCCCCAACCCACAGCCTTGACGACGGCATCCGATCCACCTACGCGTGGTTCCTCGACCAGCTCGACTCCGACTCGGAGCTTCGTGGCATCAGCGATGCGTTGCCTTCCTGAGCTTCGTCGGTCCCGGTAGCATCGCGGTTGCCCATGCCTGTCTTGTTCGTTGCTGCCGAACCGGGAACCGCTCTCAAACGTTCGCTTGGACGTCACGCCAGCCAATACTGGACGACCAATCCGGAGACCCCTGGCATTGTCGCCACGGTGATGGTTGATGGCGATAGCCATCTCGTGCCCAACGCGGCCCAAGAAATTTTGGCCCGACTTCACGAACACCCCGATGTGGATGCGTTCATCGTTGATGCTGTCGTCGCTGGCGCTCCTCGCCTACGAGGCGCGTGGTCACCGAACTGGATTGCGGCCCGACCCGAAAATCTTGATTTTGTCGTGGCCCGCGGTGTCCACCCTTCCGGTGCGCTCGCCGACCGACTCCGGGTGTTGTTCTCCACCGACGATCAACGGATCGGGCATCTCGCTAAACCGATGCTGCTGCGTACCGCGGCCTGCGAGGTCAGCGATGCCGACCGGGAACTGGCCGAGTCATTACTTGCCGCCCGGTACCGTCTACCCCGACCGACCGGGGTCAGCGTGATCATTCCGACCGCCGGCACGCATGGTCCCAATGGTCGTTTGGTGGACGGTGCACTACGAGCGGTGTTTGCCACCGGTATCGAAGATTTGGATGTGATGCTGGTCGTCGGTGAGGAATACCGGGGCATCCCCGAAGATCTTCTCACCGACCCGCGGATTCGATTGGTGCGCCGACCTCCGGGAGCGTGGAACTTCTCGGAGTCGATCAACCTCGGCTTGTTGCCCGCCCGCCACGACGCCGTACTGCTGCTCAATGATGATACTGAGCTCAGTGTCGCGGGTGATCGGGTGAACTCGGATTGGCTTGACCACCTTTTGGGTCATCTCAGCGACCCGACCGTCGCCGCGGTGGGTGCGCTGCTGCTCTACCCGGACCGGACCGTGCAGCATGCGGGCATGATTATCGACGACGCCTTCCCGCTTCATTGTTTCGTCGGCCGAACCGTTGATGAATTGGCCACCCTCGGCGGGGACATTCCTCGGGACATGATCGCGGTGACCGCGGCCTGCATGTTGGTCCGTCGCTCGGCGGTGATGGCGGTCGGTGGGTTGTGCGAGAAACTTCCGGGATCGTTCAATGACGTTGACCTCTGCCTCAAACTCCGACGTCATGGTCATCGGGTGGTGTTTGAACCCGCAGCTCAGCTCGTCCATTTGGAGAGCGCCAGCCGCGACGATGCCATCAAACTTGAAGAGTGGAATACGTTCGTGGGCCGCTGGGGGCAGATTGACGACCCTTGGTATCACCCGGGGTTTCACCGTCCCGATTTGCCGCATAACCGTCGGCTCAACGCCGACCACCTCCCGCCGATTCGAACTTGGAATGTGGGGTCGCTGCGTCAGCCCATGACGTCGTCGACCTTTCATCAGCCGCGGTTGCGACCGGCTGAGCAGAGCGAACCAACGATCAAGGTTGTCACTCGCCTCCCTGAACCAGAGAAGGAACTTCCGGCGATCATCGAGGAGGCGCTTGACTCGAACGATATCGAAACGCTCCGCCGAGATTTGCTCACCATCCGTGACCGGATGGCTGTAATCGACGCTCAACGAGAAGTGCTGGTGGCAACCATTGCCAACCGAGACCATCTGGTGACGGAGCTTTCCCATCGAGTGACCGATGCTGAGGAATCGCTGAAGTCGTTGCGGAGTTTCCGGTCGTCAACCCCCGACCCGCAGCGGGTCGAACGTCGTCGCCGGTTTGGTCCTCGCAACCTTCGCATCTCGTTTCGTCGTCGTTCCGACGATCGTCATCTACGTCGTCGGGGTTTCCTTCGGTGACCACACCGTACGAGCAGCTAGGCGGTTCCAGGTCGTGGCCGAGCTGGAACCCTGAGGGTCCGGTCCGGTTTAGCGTGATTGTTCGGACGCAGGGGCGGCGACCTGGTTCGTTAGCTGACGCGTTACGGTCGTTGGCCGAGCAGACGTTGGTCCCGCATGAAGTTCTGGTCATGGCTCACCTGGCGGAGACCAACGATGAACCAGTTGAACTGGCCTCAGTCCGAGCAACGGTGTCGAGCGTCGATGGTCTTCCGGCAGTGGTTCATCTGGTCCAAGGTGGTGGTCGGTCCCGCCCGCTCAATCGTGGTCTCGATCTGGCAACGGGCGATTATGTTTGCTTCCTTGATGACGACGACCTGGCTTATCCGAACTGGCTTGCTTCGTTTGATCAGGTCATTCAGGCCCATCCGTTGACCACTCCACGGGCTCGTACTGAAGTCCAGAGCTGGGCCACGGACGGAAGTGGCGAACCGCGCCGGCCGGCCGGGTCTGTGCACGAACCGTTCGCTCCGGTTTTTGATCTGCTGGCTCATGTCAGCCACAACGAAACCCCAATCTGTGCGGTGGCGTTGGCGCGGCCGGTGCTGGACACTTTTGGACTGCGCTTTGATGAGGCTTTGCCCGTCTACGAAGACTGGGATCTGCTGATGCGGGTTGCTCCGTTGACCGGGGTTCATTCCATCGACGAGCCAACTTCTCTTTATCGACAACTCGATGCCGGGAACGCGAATGAAGCCGAACTGCCCCCGGTTTGGGTCGCAACTCATGGTGTCGTGATCGATCGGCTGTCGGCCCGTCCTCTTCTGCTTCCCGCGGGTGACGCCCGGCGGGTCGCCGCAGCCCACTTTCAACCGGGCGCAGGGTCTCGGCACGAGTACGACCTAGCCTCGGCGCAGGCGATGATCAGGCCGAGTCTGCTTCGTCGTCTGGTCCGGAAATTGCGGGCCAGCGGCTCGAGAATCGCAGGGCGGCGGCGATGAGCAGCACCCAGTTGTAAGAGAACCAGAGCACGAAGCTTTCGGTCAGGTTTTCCACGACAAGCAGAACGGTCAGGCTTAACCAGAGCCAGGCGGTGGTGTCGGGTTGTTGCCAGGCCCGTCGGGTCACACCGATCATCGCGGCGACTACCACCACGAGCCACAGCGCCAACCCGACCACACCCAACCCGAGCAGCAGCTCAGGGATCGATCCGTGAGCCGAGCCTCGCTGTAACAGAATGTCGGTATGTAACTCTGAGGTGTACCAGAACGCTTCCCATCCGACGCCTCGCAACGGGGCCGATTCGATCGTGTCGCTGAGCAGACGCCAAATCGTGCGGCGCTGAACGAACGTTGATTCATCCCAGAACTGCACGGTGGCGAACGCGATGGCCGCTAGCCCGGCTCCGCTGGCGGGTATCCAGATCCACAGGTTTGGGCGTTGTTGGTTTCGTAGGTGTCGGCGTCGGGCCAACACCAGAAGCGATGCCAGGCCGAGGGCCACCAGCGTCGCTCCCCACGCCGTGCGACTACCGGAGCCCGCCAACCCCACCATTCCCGCTGCGGTTAACGGGATCGCCCAACGACGGCGTTCCACCAAGGCGGCTACGCCGACGAGCACGGCGATGCCACAGATCGGGCCGAGGCTGTTGCGGCCGGTCATGATTCCCCGCCAGTCGTCGTTTTTGTCAAGCCCGATCCGGGGCCACCAGATGACGAGTATCAGGCTGGTGGAGATGAGGGCCCCGCTGGCCAAGGCGAGCACGTCGATGATGCGGTTTGGTCGGATTGAGGCAATGCCCCAACCCACGAAGGGAAGTGCGAGGTAGACCAGTCCTCGCCACAACGAGACGCTGGGTTGGAGGCTCCACGATGCGCTCAATGCCGCCCAGCCGCCCAGCAGTAACGCGGCCAGCAACGGCAACGGAGCAACGATCGGTGCGAGCACCCGTCGGGACCGGAAATGGTCCCAACTCACCAGTACCAGTGCGGAAAGCGCGGTCGCCACGATGACCGGACGGATCGGCACGGTTTCCCACGCGGTTGACCGGTCGAGGAGTCGTTGGGTCACAAAAATGAGAGGACCATTGGCTAAAACCACGATCCACGCCGCGGCGAGCGCAGTTCGGAACGAATTGGCGACCACCCATGCACTGTAGCGCCCGCTGTCGCTCGCTAGGATCGTTGTTGCCTCACTCGGGGTTTGACCACGATGCCTGATCTTTCCCCAGCTCTTCGTAAGAGCCTGAACCTCATCCACAACTTTGCGGAACGCGAATCGAAGGCGCGTTACAAGCGCAGCGTGCTCGGTTGGTTCTGGTCCTTTGTTAACCCGCTGACCACCGTGGTGGTGTACGGCTTCGTGTTCGGTGTGGTGTTTGACACGCCCCCGCCGCCCACCGGTAGCGGTCGAGCACAAAACTTCGGTCTGTACTTGTTCTGTGGTTTGATCACTTGGTCGTTGTTCACCGGTGTGGTCAACGGATGCATGGGTTGGTTGGCTGGGGTGAGCGACCTCCGCAAGAAGGTGTATTTCCCGACCGAAACCGCGTTGCTGGGTGGGGCCGTGTCGAACGGGATCCAGACCAGTCTCGAAGCGTTGGTGCTGGTGTCGATCATGGTCGCCTTCCGCAACATTTCTTGGACGGTGGTGTTCCTGCTGTTGGCGCTCATTTTGGCCATCGTGTTCGCGTTGGGGTTGGGGTTCATCGTGGCGGTCAGCAACGCGCGCTACCGAGACGTGCAATATCTGGTGGGGGTGGTTCTCAACGTTGGGTTCTTCCTGGTCCCGATCGTGTACCCGCTGGAACTGGTGCCGGAACACACACGGGGGATCCCGACTCGGCTGCTGGTCGAGTGGAACCCTCCGGCGTTGTTCGTGGAGATAGCCCGGGACGGTGCCTACTTCCTTCAGGTGCCGTCCATCACCAAATTGCTTGTGGCGACTGCTTGGAGTGGTGCTGCGTTCACCGTCGGGTGGGTGTATTTCCGGGCGCGGAGCATGGAGATCAGTGAGGAACCATGACCGTCGGTGAAATCGTTGTCTCAGGGGTGTCGAAACGGTTCCAACTGGAACGCAACCGGCCTAGCAGCCTCAAAGAAGCCATCATCCGGATGGGTCGCCGTACCGACGCAGACGATTTCTGGGTGCTGCGTGACATCGACTTGCAGATCGAGCCCGGTAGTTGTGTTGGCCTGATTGGTCACAACGGAAGCGGCAAATCAACGCTGCTGCGTCTCATCGCCGGCATTCATCGCCCTACGGTCGGGACAATCACCGCGGAGGGTCGGTTGGCGGCGCTGCTCGAACTCGGATCTGGCTTTCACCCCGATCTGACCGGGCGCGAGAACGTCTACCTCAACGGCGCCATGCTGGGTTTGGGCCGCAAAGAGATGTCGAGCGCGATGGACGAAATCATCGAGTTCAGCGGGATCGGCGAGTTCATCGACGAACCGGTCAAGATCTACTCCAGCGGGATGTATGTCCGGCTCGGTTTTGCGGTTTCGGTCAACGTCAGTCCCGAAATTCTGCTGGTCGACGAAGTCATTGCTGTTGGTGACGAAGAATTTCAGAAACGCTGCATGGCCCATATTGATCGGTTACGGAGCGAAGGTGTCACCATCGTGCTGGTAACCCACAACTCACAACTGGTGCGCCAGATGTGTGATTCGGCGGCCTGGCTTGACCACGGTCGAATCCTTGAGATGGGCGACCCCAATCGGGTGGTTCCGGCCTACCTTGACCATGTCGAGAGCCGGGGTGACAACACCCTCACGACCCGAGACTGAGCCAGAACCCGCATCCCCAACTGAGATGCATGGTGGCGATCGCCATGGCCACCTTCGGCCAGCGGCGAAGGGTCGAGGCCGGGCCAACGCGGGCCGATTGGCCAGCGGGGTGGTCGGTTGTTTCGCGGGTGGTCGCAGATACGGGAAGGCTTACTGCGGCCACCGCCATCAGGTAGGCGACTGGCCCAACTAGCGACCACCAGGCCAGCCACGGCAACGTGACCAGCGAAGCCGCCAACCCGACGACCAGCAGCGGCGCGGCGACCTGCCGGGGGCGCAGCGAACGAGGCTCAGCCCAAACCATTCGGCGTTTCCACTGGCCGTAATCGAAATACTGGCGGGCGAGCGCCCGGAGGCTGTTCCGAGGCCGGTAGGTGACGAGGAGTTCGGGATCGAACCAGACGGTGTAGCCGGCCTGGCGCAAGCGCCAATTCAACTCGTAGTCCTGGTTCCGTAGGAACGCCTCGTTGAAACCACCGACCGCGTCCAGCGAGGCCCGGTCGTAGGCGCCGAGATAGACCGTGTCAACCGGACCTTCGTGGGTGCTGCGCCGAAACGCGGCGGGACCCGCCCCCCACGGCGAGGTCATGGCGGCAGCAATCGCGACCGACCAAGGGTCAAACCCGACGGCCTGCTGGCGGCCACCCACGTTGGCGGCACCGGTACGAGACGCCGTGGCGGCCAGGCGTTGCAGGTAGCCGTCGGGGATTTCGGACTGGGCGTCGACACGGACCACGAGATCGCCGACGCATTCTGCGATGGCCAGGTTGAGGCCGGTTGGGGTGTTGCCGCTCGGGTTCGCCACCCCGCGAAGGCGCGGTTCGGCCGCTGCTCGTTGCGCCACGATCGCCTCGGTGGCATCGTCGGAAGGCCCGACGGCTACGACAACTTCAAACGGCCGATCGACGACTTGTTGGAAGATCAGATCAAGGCAACGGTCGAGAAACGGTGCGGCGTTTCTCACCGGGATAATGACGGAGATCTGGGCTGGTTCGGCTTGGGTCACCGCGATGGCTTCCACAAGACGACACGGAACGTCTCGGCGAGGATGATCAAGTC
The DNA here is from genome assembly GCA_017852795.1 of Candidatus Neomicrothrix sp. Taxonomy (GTDB): domain Bacteria; phylum Actinomycetota; class Acidimicrobiia; order Acidimicrobiales; family Aldehydirespiratoraceae; genus UBA11606. The sequence goes on along the minus strand of JAFMKU010000005.1, from coordinate 22,514 downwards.
CAGCACCGGTGACCAGTTGACGATGTATTGCAGATCGTGACCCAGCTTGTATCCCGGGTTGGTTTGGTAGGCGCCGCGGACCTGAGCGAGACCAGTCAATCCGGGAGGGGTGTCGTGGCGACGCAAGTACCCCGGGTATTCCTTCGCGAAACGCTTCACGAACTCTGGTCGCTCCGGGCGGGGACCGACCAGAGACATTTCACCACGGATCACGTTCCACAGTTGCGGGAGTTCATCAAGGCGAGCAGCCCGGAACCAGCGCATCCCGCGAACCACCCGGGGGTCGTCGTTGCTGGCCAACGTTGCACCGGTTTGCGCTTCGGCGTCTTCGCTCATGGTTCGGAATTTGACGAGCGTGAACTCTGAACTGAGATAACCGACCCGTTCCTGCCGGTACAGAATTCCTGAACCCACCCGGATCCGGGTGTAGGCCGCGGCGCCAGTCACCACCAGCACAATCAGTGGTGATGCCAGCAGCAGCAGCGTCAGGTCGATGAGTCGTTTGAGCCGAAGGCGGTATTGGGGAACGGCGTGGGTCCGAAGCGCGATGAACGGGGCGCCGGCGATCTCACGGCTGCGCTGGAGGCCGAGCAGCGTGTCGGCCGGGTGTACCCGCCGGTAAACCCCGACGGAGCGTTGTTCGAGGCGGTCGAGCGGGCTTGGGTAGATGCGGGTCAACGGGATCTCGGACAGGAGCAGCACGTCGGTTGCGTCGGTTCGTTGGACGCTGCCGAACAGGTCGGTGGGGTCCGTTTCGGTACCGGCGACCTGCGCTCGATTTCCGGTATCGCCAAGGTGGCTTTCGGCCAAGCGAATCTCATCGGGTGACCCGACCAGCAGCACGCGGGGCCTGCCGAAGCGCCGGGACCGAACCCGACGGGCGAACCACCGGTTGAAGCTGACCAGCGCGGCGGCCGCGAAGAACAATGCCAACAGGTTGCCGCGGGGCATCAGGTAGCGGTCGGTGGCCAGCGCCAACGTGGCGTTGATAAGCACCGCGACGCCGGTGAGCACCGTGGCTCGTGGGAGCCAAGGCGGCCAGCCGAGTCGTTGCTCGTATTCGTACATGCCGCCGAAGTAGTAGACGACCATGTGCATCACCGTGGCCATCGAGAACCCGGCTAGGTAATACAGGTAGTCATACGTTGGCCACTCGGTACCGAAGCGAAGCGCGATCAGGAGGTGCATCAGCACGAACAAGCTCACCGCGTCGATGACATAGAGATACCGAAATCCCAGCGCCCTCGGGCGTGAAGGTTTTGCAGGGGTAGTCGCAGTTTCGACTGGTGAGGAAGGGTGAGGTTCTGGGCACATGGTGACGTGGCGATCGCTTCGGAAAGGATAGTTGAGCAGGGGAACGGCCGGTCACACAGGGCCGACAGATCGGGCGGCCATCCGGGGGCTACCATCCACTCAGCGAAGGTTTCGATTGGTTCTTGGGGGCTGACATGGGTGGGGACGAAACACAAAAGGTGGTCATGGTCGGGACGTTTTCGTGCCGTGATGGTGAAGCAGCGGCGATGGAAGGGGTGCTCACCGAGATGGTTGAGGCCGCCAAGGTTGAACCGGGGGTGGAGGTTTATTCGTATCACCGTGGCGAAGGCAACCGGTTCTGGTTCATGGCCATGATGAGTGACGATGAGGCGACCGACCAGCATGGCAAGACCGCAGGCATGCAGAAGGCGATGCAGGCGTTTATGCCGTTGGTTGATGAACCACCGCAGATCACCCGGTTGCGCCCCATTGCCGGGATTGGGATCGGCCTCTAAGGCCGACACCGAGCGGCGACCAACGACGGGCTATCGGGGTTCGCTGAGGCGCGAGAGCAGGCCGCTGTGACGTTCGGTGTCGTTGACCACCGAAGCTCGAAGCGACGCTTCTGTCCCGACGATCCGGAGCGTTTTTCGAGCCCGGGTGATGGCGGTGTAGAGCAGTTGTCGGGTTGCTAACAACGAGTCGGCGGGCGGGAGTACCACGATCACCTCGTCGAATTCTGAACCCTGGCTTTTGTGGATCGTGATGGCATGCATGGTGGTGACGTTGGGAAGTTGGGTGGGGGCCAAGTAGCGAACCGAGTTGTGTTCGGAACGAAAAACGACTTTGCGTTGTCCCGATTCGTCGTTGACGACGACACCTTGATCACCGTTGACCAGGTGGAGGGTTCGGTTGTTGGCGGTCACCATCACGGGACGTCCCGGATGCCACCAGCCTTCACCGGTGGTTGCCTCCGAGGTCACGGCTTCGGCGAGTTCGTTCCAGTGGTGCACCCCGGTGGGGCCGTGGTTGTGGGCACACATCACCCGCTTCGATTCGATCGTCGATAGGGCACCGTCGCCGTCGCCAGCATCGGCTGCGGCTCGAACGGCTTTGGCGTTGGCAGTTACCGCGTCGCTCACGATGGCGAGATCGTCGGTAAACGACACACGGATCGCCTCGAAGCCAGCATCGAGGCCAGCTTCGAGGTCAGCATCGAGGCCAGTGCCAGGTTTGTGAGGGGTTGGGTCGCTGAGCAGAGACCAGGCGACGTCAGGGTCGCCTGCGTTCACCGCGGCGGCGAGAAGGCCGAGTTGGCTCGACGGTGGAAACCGGAAACTGACCGTCAACTCGTGAACCAGCCCGGCCAACGGTGACGACGGAAGGCGAGCAGCGGTGGCCAAGTCGCCGAGTACCGAACCGGCGTCGATGCTGGGGAGCTGGTGGGCATCGCCAACCAAGGTCAGTTGGGTGGTTTCGCCGATGCTGTCGAGTAGCGCGCTCATCAATTCGAGGGACACCATTGAGGTTTCGTCGACGATGACCACATCAAAGGGAAGGGGATGGTCACGATGATGGCGGAATGTTCCACCCCGATTGCTGCCCAGCAGCGAGTGAATGGTGGACGGTTGGGCTGATGCCAGCGTTTCGGCCAACTGGCGGCCTCTGCCGGCTGGGTTGGCATCGGCCAACCGTGCGGCGGCGGTGTTGATGCTTTCCGCCAGTCGGGCGGCTGCCTTTCCGGTAGGAGCGGCGAGTGCGATCCGTAATGGGTGATCGCGTTGCTGGTCAGTGAGCGCAGCCAACAGCGCGGCAACGGTGGTGGTCTTTCCCATGCCGGGCCCACCGGTCAGCACCGAAACCCGGGAACCGAGGGCGCCAACCACCGCCGAGTGTTGTTCTTCAGTTAGGGCCAACGTTGCGGTGATCTCGTCAAGGTTGGGCGAGCTCAGTTCGGTTGTGGCGGCCATCGGTGACGTAGCCCTGGTCAGGAACCAGTCCGCAACTTTGCGTTCGTGATCGGCAGAGCGGCGCAGATAGATCAAACCGCGTTCCACATGAAGCAGTTCCGGGCAGAGCCCCGAGGCCGCGACTTCGTCAAGCCAGGCCGAGGAATCGACGGGCCAATCGAGAGCGGTTACCGCGCCGAGATCACCTCGTCCTTGATGCTCAATCTGGGTAAGGACCTGCGATCGGATGCGTTCAGGGTCAACCGCGACGTGCCCATGCGATGGGCCGCGCAGGGCCAGTGCGAGCGCCAGCGAGACAGTGGCGAGACGCTCATCGGTAAGCGAACAGAGGTGGGCGGTGACCGCTCGGTCTGCTTCGCTGATCACCCCGGCGGCCACCCAGGGAGCCAGTTGCGCTTTGACCACGGTGGAGGTCGTTTGGGTGCTGCTGATCTCCGAGATGGTCATCAGGGTTGCTCGCTTCCTCGCACGAGGGCGTCGAGGGCGTCGAGCATGGCCTCTGGTGGTTGCCACCAGAACACGCCGTGCCCGTCGGTGCGCCCCGCCATGCCACGAACGAACAAGTAGGCCGCGCCGCAGAGGTGTTTCGTCGGGTCGTAGTCGGGGAGTCGCAGTCGAAGAATCCGGTGAAGCGCCAGCAGGTACAAGGCGGCTTGAAGCGGATATCCGTGGTGGGCCATCTCGTGCGCGAGTTCTGGTGTGCTGAAGGTGGCCTGATTTCCGATGCGGTTGGATTTGTAGTCGGCAAGCCAATACCGGTCGCCGGTTCGGCCTACGAGGTCAATCGAACCGTTGAGGAGGCCTTCGAGTTCGACGTTGAGCAATCCGTTCGCCACCGCGCGGAACCAGTCGAGCAGCGGGTCGTCATCGGGGAGATGATCGCAGATCGTGGCGGCGATTTCTGCGGCGGTCAGCCGACTGACGGGAAGGTGGAACCAGAGTTCGTCGAGCCGGTGGTCGCGCTGGAGGTCAGCAAGCCGGAAAGAGCCGAGTGGGCCACCAAGCGGTGCTTCGACCACGGTCTGGAGCCCACCGGCGAGGCTTTCCGGATCAATTTCGAGGTCGTGGTATTGCAGGTGAACGCGTGCTCGGTCGACGAGTTCAGAAGCCAGCTGCGGACTAGCGAAATCGGTGTGTTCAAGGATGGAGTGGACGAGCAGGCCAAAGGAAACACCGCCGGGAGCGGTGACGAGGGCGCTTTCGTCCGGCCGAAACGCTGTCGTCGGCGCCTCGGTGGGTTCTTGACGATCGGGGCTGGTTTCGTCGGTTCCACCGGCCGCGGGTTCGTCGCTTTCGGGGATGTATTCCTGCGGCCAGCGTGCGGTTTCTTGGACCGTCCCGATCCGGAGTATCCGGCTGAACGACCAGGAACCCCAGACGTGGTCGATCTGGCCGCTGAACGTGCGAACCGCAAGATCGTCAACGGGGGTAACCGGTGGTTTCCAGCGGCGGGTCCGGTCGAGTGGGGGCGGGTTGACCGGTACCGCGTCGATCGGGATAGACGGGTTGCCGATCCATCGGTCTAGTTCTTCGTCACATGAATGGGCGAGGACGCTTCGGAACGCGGGGTGACGAGTGTTGAAATCGGGGGCCCACCAGGCCGCGGCGAAATACTTGGCACGGGTCAGTGCGACATAGACAAGGCGTTGCGCTTCACCGAGTTCTTCGGCGGCGATGAGCGGGTGCAACCCGGTGCTGCCAGCTTTGGCTCCAACCAGTCGTTCGCTGTCGATGACTCGTCGATCGAGTTCAGGGTGGTAGGCGTGGCGCACTCGATCGGTTGTGTTCGCGGCGCCCCGCCAGAGACCAGCGCAGAGCACCACCGGAAATTCCAAACCTTTCGCCTTGTGGATGGTCATGACCTTGACCGTTTCGTCGTCGCGGTCGATGCGGCGTTCAAGAAGCTCTGAGGTCGTACGGTCAACGGTGGTTTGCGCGAGTTCGCTGAGAAACGCCGTCAACTGCTCGGGTTGCACCGGGGCGCCACCGGTGTGTTGTTGCATGAGTTCGGCGATGTGGTCAACGTCGGTCAAGTCGCGTTCGCCGCCGACCCGGCCGAGCAGCCGTTCGCGTAGGCCGTCGCGTCGGAGGGCGGCGAGCAAATGGGGGAGCCCGCTACGGGTGAGCGTGGTGGCCCATCCCGCGACCTGCTCGAGGAGCTCGAGATCGTCGGCGTCGGTGAACTCGTCGAGTTCTTGCAGGGTGGCGCGGCCAAACCAGCCCACGGCAACGGTGCGAGCGAGCGCGACCGAGGAGGGAGTGGCCAGCGATCGGAGCAGGGTTGCCCATTCTCGGGCGGCGCGCGAGGACAGCACTGATTCTTCGCTGCTAGCGCTGGCCGGAACCCCAATGCTGCGCAGCACGTTCATGATGACTTCGCCATCGCTATTGGAGCGAGTGAGGATCGCGATGTCGCTTGGTTTGAGCGGTCTGGTTGCCTCGGTGGTTTCGAGTTGGCCGGTGGTCAGAAGGTCGATCACGACATCAGCGAGATCATCGCGGAACGTGTCCTCAATCGGGCCCGTCTTTTTGCCAGGCAACAACCGCAGTTGGAGTGCCGCAGCCGGCAAGGGAGTGAGCTGGGGGTGCCCGTCTGGTCGGGCTGCGACCGAAACAAAATCAACTCCTTCACCGAATGTAAATCCGGAAAAGAGGTGGTCGAGCGAGTCGATCAACGCCGGCGAGGAACGGTAGTTGGTAGTCAACTCGTAGAGCGTCCCACCGCTGGCTTGGGTGTAGGCCTTGGCGTCGAGGTAGCTAGAGAGTTCGGCGCCTCGGAACCGATATATCGACTGCTTCGGGTCGCCGACGAGGACCATCGGGACGGGGGCTCCTCGGCCTGGATCAGCGAACGCCGACCGAAACAGATCCCACTGGACACGATCGGTGTCTTGGAACTCGTCAATGAGCACCAACGAGAAACGTCGCCGCAAGTCCGATACCAGCGTGGGGTGGCGGTCGGAGGCAACCACGGCGTCTCGGGTGGCGACGATCAGATCGTCAAAACTCCGGTAGCCGAGCCGTTGACGTCGGGCTTGAGTTTCGGTAGCTACGGCACCGATCAACTCGTCCACCTCAGGGTGGCTGGGCCAGATCCCAAGGTCGGGGTTGGCGATGCGAGCCCGCACGGCGTCCTGCAAAGATTCGACACTGAGCGGTAGTTGATCGGGATGTGAGAACCGGCCGAGAAGCAGGTCGGTGGTGACTTCGTTGATGTCGAACGTCGTAGCCGCGGCGGGCCGGTCTTCGCCCAGGCTCGACAAGACTCGTTGGCAGAAACCATGGATGGTGGAGACCGACACGGCGTCGAAGTCACTGAGGGCTCGTTCGAGGTTGGCCGTCCGGCGGTCTCGTTCGTCGTCATCGACCCCCTGCCAGAGGGCGGCGAACACCGGGTTGACCGATTCCGAATCTGCCTGGTCCGGGTTGGAACGTGCGTCGAGGAAAGCCTGATGGACTTCGGCGGTCTGGCTTCGGAAACGATCTTTGAGTTCGGCGGTGGCCCGATCGCTGAACGTCACCGCGCACAAACCGGTCGGGTCGAGCCATCCTTGTGCGAACCCGCGCACGCACATCGACGCGAGGGTGAAGGTTTTGCCGGTACCCGCGGATGCTTCGATCATTGTGATCCCGGTCGGTTGCCAGTCGTTCAGAGAGAAACTCACGCCCATTGGTGCACCTCATTGGCGAGTGCGGCGAGTGCATCGTCGGCTTTGAGAATGGTATTTACGACGTCGACGGAGGTGATCATGGGCAGGTACACGGCTTGGGCCCAATCGTCGAGGTCGGTTTGTTTGATGAGTTGGTCGAAGGTTTCGTCGAAGAAGAGCGGGTTGTGTCCGGTCTGGCGTTCGCCGCGGTTGGAGAAACCTTTCTCCCAGGTCTGCTTTGCTTTGTTGGTCAGCCACTTGGGCAGTTCAGGCTGAAGCGTCGCCAGCCGGGTTGCGGAAAGATCGGCAAAGAACGGAACCGGCCGCTGAGATGCCTGATCCCAAAGTGCAGTGATAGCGGTCACGGCCGCGGCGACATCGGCGGTTTCGTGCAGCGTCATCGTCCGGGAGAGGAGTTTCTCGCCGGAGATGTCGCGCGAGATGACCACCGCGCTCCAGTTGGTTTCTGGATGCTGGGTGTGCAAAAGAAGGAGGTGTAACCAGGAGACAAGCAGATGGTGGTTGCGGCTGCGGGACGCATGGGTCGCGAACACGGTGTTGCCGACCACGGGGCCGATGGATCCACTTACACGGAGCGTGCCTTGAGCGCAGCGCAGCGCGCAGTCGATCGGGATGTGGTGAAGTGGGTCGTCGTCGGCTCCGAGTTCGGAGAGGACCTCGCGGGCGAGACTGCCGGCCAGTACCGCTTGGGCAAGGTCGGGGCTGCCGAACCCACCCGGGGCTCCGATCCCGCTGCGGCTCATGGTGGCCGCCCACTCGGTGAGTGACTCACCGGTGATCGCAACGGTCAACGCTTGCTTGATGAGCTCCCACCGTTCTAGCGGGGTGCTGCTCAATTCGATGGTTTCGGCGTTGGCTTCTTTGAGGGAACCGGGGGCTGCAATACCGAGCCGACGAGTGGCCACCAGTTTCGCCGGGTCGGTGAGAGCCAAGGACAGCTCGTCGAGTGAGATAGCGGTTTCGTCGGTGGCGTTATGTGGAGGCTGCGAGGTAGAGAGCTTCGGGAGTGGTTGTTCGAGTTGTGCGATTCGGGCGGTGGCCGCGGCGAGTGCGCTCTGATCGAAGCTCCACAGATGACCGGTGCCGAGACCGTCGATGCTGAGTGCGCTGCGAGCCCACGCCTGTCGTGGATGGGCGATAGCGGGGAGGTGTTCCCCGGTGGTGGCAAGCACGAGATCGTCGAGTTCGACAAGCAAGGTCGAGGTTGGCAACGGCTCGCTGCGGTTGAGGTCGAAACCGGTTGAGCAGATGATCATTCGTTCCCCGGCTGCGTTGATGGCATCAAGCAACTGGGCTCGACGCTCGCTGCGGTGGTCTGAATCGCCAAGGCTTGGCGAGGACACCACGAGGTCATCAGGGTCGCTAAACGATCCGGTCTCGTTGGCGGCATCCAACCCGAGAATGCAGATCACCGGGAAGGGGACACCGCGCTGTGCGGCGAGCGATGAGATCGTGATCCGGCCGGTGCCGAACCGGGTCCGACCCGCGTTGGAACGAAGCCGAGAGTCAACTAGGCGGGCTAGGGCGTCGCTCGCAACGAGGTCCTGACAAACCTCACCGTTCCAACTGGCTTCCTCCACGAGTGAGGCGAGTTCGTGATCAACCCATTCCTGATCCGACGCGTCATGGTCTGCGGTGGTGGTGAGCATGCGGAGCCCGGTGCGCAGTGCAGCAACCCAAGTTTCGAGGGTGGTGGCTTGTCGTAGGTGTCGGGTTGCCTCGGTGACCTGTTCGGCCGCTCGGGCGAGAGCACCGAGCAGGGCTAGGTCGGAGAGTTGGCTCGACGGGACAGGAGCGATCGAACCAAGGATCAACCGGTGTTGGCCAGTATCGGTGATGGCCGAAACCATGAGGCGGTTGAGGGCATCGTGCAGGGTGTGGATTCCGAGCGGGGCGAAACCGAAGCGGGCTTGGTCTTCTGGGGTGATACCCCACCGGAAGCCGGCGTCGGCAAGCAGTTCGTGGGCTCGCGAAAGCGCTTCGGGGGTGAAGGCGAGTCGGGCTGCGACGACGGGATTGGACAGCAGTTCGAAGAGGTCTTCGAACCGGAATCGCCCTTCGGTGAGCCCGGCGAGGGTTGTCGCAGCGAGCGCAAACGGGTTTTCGCTGGCAACGGAACGGTCGGCGATCGCCACCGGGATCGCTGGGACGCCGTGGTCGGGGTCGCCGGCAAACACCGCCTCAATGAGCGGGGCCGCGGTGGCGATATCGGGGCAAAGTACGGCGATATCTCGCGGTTGAAAACGCTGGACTCCGTCCTGCTGCTCGCAAAGCAGGTGAAGGATCTGGTCGCGAAGGGTTTCGATCTGGCGAGCCCCGCCATAGGTCTGGTGCCAGACCACCGATCCATCGCCAACGAGTTGGGTGGTGGCCTCGTCTGGCGCAGTGGCTGACCTGTCCGGTTTGAGGTCTTGGTCAAGGTCGTGTTGGAGACGCCCGAGCAGAGTGGTTGGTGCCGGACTCGGCGAGGTTGGTCCGGTGAGGCTTCCTTCGGTTTCGATACGCAACGACTCGAACATGGCGAGCCCTTCGAGCGGGTTTAGTCCCCAACGATCGAGCAACGGGTGGGCGCCGTGGCCGAGTGTGATGCGCGCTCGGGCGGTGGGTTGGGTGAGTGGCTGGCTCAGAGAATCAGCGATCGAGGCCCAGCGGGCCGCCGATGGCGTTGGGGCAAAGACGTACACGGTTCGTGGTGCGGCCAGCGCCCGCAATGCCCAGAGTTGTGCCGCGGAGGCGGGGGTCATGCCGAACAGCGAGACCCGTTCGGGAACCGAAGCCGGCAACGAGTAACTGTCGGCGGCAAGATCATCAACTCGATCTTTGAGGAGTCGAGCGTCGCAGGGTTGGCCGTAGTGCGTTTCGAGTGACCGCCACAACGCAGGTTGCCAGCGGTGCCCCTCGGGCAGCGGCTGGTCGAGGGCGTCGACATCTCGACCGTTGCTCCACTGCAGCACCATGGCGGGACGGTGGTTGGTGTAGCGATCGAACAGGTCGGCGATGCGTCGGGCCCGGGCCAGATCGGGCTCACCCGCCGAGGGATCGCCGGCACTCATGAGGTGGAAGATTCCCCACATCAAACGGTTGGTGGACCAGAGGCCAAGTTGCTGGTCGGCGTTGATCGACCGTTGGATGATAGAACCGGAAAGGCGAATTCGATGTGGGCAGTGACCCCCAACCGGGTGGCTAGACCGTGGGTCAGCCAGGTGCGGATCCCGGCTGAGGGGACGAGTACCAACTCGGGTTGGAACGGGTCGGCTGGCTGCTCAGACAAGAACGCGGCGAGACGGTCGGCGAGGGTCTCGAGGTTGCGATCTACGTGAAGGTGAAGCGCCATGCGACGACAGTAGTCAGGGGGTGTGACTCCCGGGAGCTGTTGGGACAATTGCGGTTCGCTGGTGGTCGAGGGTGCGACCCGGTGGGGAGGTGGCGTGGATCAGCACCGTCACACCCTGGCCCTACTCTTTGGGCATGGAACTCTTCCTTCCTGATACAGCGCATTGGCGTCCGGGGCCCACCGTACGTTCGTATTGGGTAGTTGACGGAGCTCTTCTTGGCGGCGCCTATCCCGGCAAACAAGCGCCGGGGAGCAGCGTTGAGCCCGACGTCGTCGCAGAGCTTCTTGCGTGTGGTGTTGGTTTGCTGGTCAACCTGACCGAGGACTACCCGGGTGGCACCGACGAGCACCTCGACCGCTACGACCCGTACATCCACGACACCACCGTCTTGGTTCGGCGTTTCCCGATCCCGGACGTTTCGGTGCCTTCAAACCCGTTGCTGGTGTCCGAGGCGCTTGACTGCATCGACCAGGGGCTAGCTGAAGGCCGGACGGTGTACGTGCATTGTTGGGGTGGAGTGGGGCGCACGGCGCTGGTGTTGGGTTGCTGGATGATTCGTCACGGCCATGCGACACCGGCAACCGTGTTTGAGGTGTTGACCAGCCTTCGCCGCGGTGATCGTGGCGCTGGTGACCGACCGGCTCCGGAGACGTCGGAGCAGCGGGCATTGGTGGCCGGATGGAGCGTCGGGCGGTGACCGAGACGTTCGGACGTGGAGACCGGATCGAAGGGTCTCTGATCGGTGGGGCGATCGGTGACGCGCTGGGGGCTGCCACCGAGTTCGAATCGCTGTCATCGATCCGGCGGCTTTTTGGACTCGACGGGTTAACGGACTTCGCCACGGCGTACGGGGCCGAAGGCCGATTTACCGACGACACTCAGATGACCTTGTTCACTGCCGAGGGTCTCATTCGCGCGGTAGATGACACCGATCGGGTTGTGTCCATTTGGCAGGCGTATCTGCGTTGGCTCGGAACCCAGTCGGGTCGGTCGGACGGTTCGGTTTCGGGTCTGGCTGCCGAAGCGGTCCTTCGCCAACTTCGGGCCCCGGGCAATACCTGTCTCGGGGCGTTGCGGGGTGGAGTGCCGGGTACGGTTGCCGAACCGGTCAACGACTCCAAAGGCTGCGGTGGGGTGATGCGGGTTGCCCCGGTTGGGTTGGTGGCATCTAACCGTGTCGAGGCATGGGAGTTGGGGTGTGCGGCGGCTGCGCTAACCCACGGGCATCCCAGCGGTTGGGCCCCGGCGGGTGCTTTTGCGGTCATGGTCTGGTCGTTGTGTGAAGGCGGTTCGCTCCCGGAGGGCATCGCAGCCGGCCGAGACGCGCTCGCTGACGAACCCGCGGCCGGTGAGGCCCTTGCGTGGTTAGATCGTGGGATCACGCTCGGCACCTCCGGATGCCTTGATGCCGAAGGCATCGACGCATTCGGACAAGGCTGGACCGGCGATGAGGCGCTGGCTATTGCGGTGGCGTGTGTCCTCGCTGAGCCCGACCCGCATCAGTGCCTGCTGTTGGCAGTGAACCACTCGGGCGACAGCGACTCGACCGGCTCGATCGTCGGTCAGATGCTCGGCGCAGCGCACGGACCACACGCGTTCGCTCGCCAGTGGCGTGAACGGGTCGAGGCGGCAGATCTGCTGGTGCGGGTAGCCGCTGATCTCCACGCGTTGGTCGTTGACGAGAAGTGAACGATCAGCAGCACCGACTTGGTACCGTCGCCTCATGAGTCCGTTTCGCGTGACCTCCGAAACGCCGGTTTCGGAAATTCTTGGCGTGCTCAACCAGCACGGGTTTGTCGTGATCGAACGGTTGGTCAGTGCCAGCCTCATGGATCAGCTCGCGGCCGAGGTTGCCCCGTTCGTTGATGCGTCGGCACCGGGCCGTGACCAGTACGACGGCGTTCACACTCGCAGAACAGGAGCGTTGATCCGCCGCTGCCCAACCGCCCGGACGCTGGTCATGAACCCGCTGGTTCGCGCCGTGGTTGGCCAGTTTCTGGGCCACGCCTCGACCTACCAACTCCACCTCACCCAACTCATCACGATCGAACCCGGTGAAAGTGAGCAGAAACCACACCGAGACCAGATGGCGTTCGATTTCTTCGATTTCCCGATCGGCTATCACGCCCAATGCAACACGATGTGGGCGCTGACCGATTTCACTACGGACAACGGTGCCACCCGACTCGCACCAGGTTCCGGTGGTCTTCTAGACCCGGAATCAGAAGCGATCCACATGGTCCAGGCCGAAATGCCACGAGGGTCGGTGCTGCTCTACGACGGCAAAGTCCTTCACGGTGGGGGAGCGAACCGAAGCGACCATGTTCGCCAAGGTGTCAACATCACCTATTCAGTGGGTTGGGTACGCCAGGAAGAAAACCAATACCTCGCCTGCCCCCCTGAAGTGGCCCGCACCCTCGACGACGACCTGCTCAAAATGATGGGCTACCAGCAGGGAGCGTTCGCGCTTGGCTACGTCGGCGATCAACAGGATCCGTTGGCGGCGCTGCGAGGCACCGACACCAAGGTCAAAACCGTCGAGTCGTTTCGCGAAACCAACGAGTCATTTCGGGCTTTTGTCGACGGCATCGACGAACCTCGGTGAGAACCCAGCCGGGATTAGCCCGAAGCGGTGTCGTCCTCAGCGGCCATGTAGGGCCGGAGGGAAGCAACCATCTCCTCGGGAAACCGGATCGGTTTACCGCTGGGGTCAACCATGGCGGCGCGGACGTCTTGGGTTGCGATCACCTGATCGCCGCGCAGGATCCTCTGCCGCCAAAGTGACGTCACCCGGCGCATCTCGACTACCTCAGTTTCGACAATCAGATTGTCGAGTTCCTCAGCGCTGGCAAGAAAGCGAGTTTGGATTTCAGAAACCACAATCGACCCGACGTCAGAGCGCATCCTGCCGAGGAAGATCCCGGCTTCGGCCAGCAACTCCACTCGTGCGGCTTCGAAGTACTGCACGTACACGGCGTGGTTGACATGGTTGTAGGGGTCAAGTTCACCGAAGCGCACCCGAATGGCGGTCTGGTGGGGGCGAGTGTTCACGGTCACCGAGTGTAGGCGCAGCCCGGGTCGGCGACCGGTAGGGAGCGTTGATCTCGGGTGATGGCGCCGCAGGATCTATCCTGAAGGTCATGGACTGGTTGACTGAGTGGCTGAGTGACCCGGCGGCGTGGAGCGCGTTAGCGGCGCTGACCACGCTCGAAATCGTGCTCGGGGTGGACAACGTCGTCTTTATTTCGATCCTCGCCGGGAAGCTCCCGGAAGGTGAACGGGATCGGGCTCGACGAGTGGGGATTCTTGCCGCCGGTGGGATGCGGGTGCTGTTGTTGCTCGCGGTCGGTTGGGTCATCACCTTGAAAGAGGAACTGTTCACCGTCTTAGGGCATGGCTTCAGCGGGAAAGAACTCATTTTGCTCGCGGGCGGTCTGTTCTTGATCTACAAAGCGACCAAGGAGATCCACCACAAACTCGAAGGCGAAGTGGATCACGCCAGTACTCGCAGCGGCGCAACGTTCGCTTCGGTCATTGCGCAAGTCATGCTGCTTGACCTCGTCTTTTCCGTCGATTCGGTCGTTACCGCGGTTGGGATGACCTCGTATGTGATCGTGATGGTCATCGCCATCTTGGTCTCGGTGGGGGTAATGCTGGCCGCGTCGGGGGCGATCTATCGGTTCGTCAACACCCACCCCTCAGTCAAGATGTTGGCGCTGGCGTTCCTGCTGCTGATCGGCATGACCCTGATCGCTCACGGCTTCGGTGAAGAAGTCCCGAAGGGGTACGTCTACGCCGCCATGGCGTTCTCGATGTTTGTGGAGACGTTGAACATCACCGCCCGTCGGCGCAGCACCGGTGCGGCGGTACAACTCCGTCAACGAATCGATGTTGGCGATCAAACTGATCCGGTTCACGGAGAACGGTAGGCGAGTCGTCAGTGTCCGCCCGCCCACTTGATCGTTCCGCATCGTCCCCGTTGTGGGCCCAACTTGAAGACGACCTGCTTCGTCGGATCGAAGCAGGGGAGTTTGGTGATGGCCGATTCCCGAGCGACCTTGAACTCACCGAGTCCTACGAAGTCAGTCGCCACACGGTCCGCGAGGCGGTTCGGTGCCTCAACCAGCAGGGGCTGGTAACCCGTGAGCGGGGTCGAGGCACGATCGTCAATCACGGCGAATTCGAGCAGCCGCTCGGCACGCTCTACAGCTTGTTCCGCACGATCGAAGCGGCGGGGGTCGTGCAAACCAGTGAGGTGTTGGCCCTCGACACGGTGACCGATCCGTCAGCGTCGGCGCGTCTCGGGCTCGCCGACGACGCGCCGCTCCTGCTGTTGGCCCGGTTGCGTCGGGCTGGTGGTGAACCGTTGGCCATTGACCGAGCCTGGCTCCCGTTGAAGCTAGCGAAACCGCTGCTGAACGTGGACTGGTCCCGCACCGCGCTCTACGACGAAATGACCCGGATCGGTGCACCGACACCAAATGAAGGGTGGGAGCGGCTAGAACCAGCGCTGCCCTCCGCCGATGACCGACGGCTCCTTGACCTTGATGAGGCCTCGGCGGTGTTCTCGCTGGAACGGCTCGGTTCTCGTGATGGGGTTCCGGTCGAATGGAGAACGACGGTCATCCGTGGCGACCGGTACCGGTTCGTCAGCGACTGGACGGCACGAGGTCGCAGCGAACTTCGACCCTCAACCGAATAGCGACACGGCAGCTCACCCGGTGGGCGGCAACGGTGGCGAGCAACGAACCGATTGACCACTCCCGAAAATGTCCGTACATTTAGGGGCATGATCTTTGAGCAGCACTACCTCGAATGCCTCTCTCAAGCCTCCTACCTTGTCGGCGATGAGGGCAGCGGGCGAGCGGTGGTGGTTGACCCTCGCCGGGACATCGCGCCGTATCTGGAGAGTGCCGCCGAACAGGGCCTCACCATTGAACTCGTCATTGAAACCCACTTTCATGCCGACTTCCTGAGCGGGCATCTGGAATTGGCGGCCGCGACCGGTGCTGCCATTGCCTACGGGTCGGTAGCTGAAACCGAGTTCGAGAGTCGCAAACTTGCCGACGGAGAACGCATCAGCCTCGGCGATGTCACGCTTGAAGTTCGCCACACCCCCGGCCACACACCGGAGTCGATCAGCGTGGTTGTCTATGAACACGCCGACGACGAGGTTCCCTACGGTGTGCTCACCGGCGACACCCTCTTCATCGGTGACGTTGGCCGCCCTGACCTGCTCAGCTCACGAGGGGTGACCGCTGACGACTTGGCCAGCAGCCTCTACGACTCGATTCATCAACAGTTGTTGACCCTGCCCGACGCCACCCGGGTGTACCCGGCCCACGGGGCAGGCTCGTCATGTGGCAAAAGCCTTTCGACTGATACGTGGTCGACGCTTGGGGAGCAACGCACAAGCAACTACGCCTTGGCCCCGATGTCCAAGGATGAGTTCATTGCTGCGGTAACCGAGGGCCAGACCAGCCCGCCGGCCTATTTCGCGTTCGACGCGGTGCTCAACCGTGAGCTTCGCCCTCTGCTCGACGAGGTCACCCCTCCCGAACCGTTGTCGCTCGACGAGGTGCTGACGTGGCAGCGTCGAGGAGCGGTGGTGCTCGATACCCGCTCCCCGGAAGAATTTGCCGCCGGGCACCTCATCAGCGCGATCAACATCGGAATCTCGGGTCGTTTCGCCGAGCAGGCCGGTGGGGTGGTGCAACCTGGTGCCCCCATCGTGTTAGTCAGCGACCCTGGCGGGGATCTCGAAGCGAAGAACCGTCTGGCCCGCATCGGCTTTGATCGGGTGGTGGGCGCGCTCGCGGATCCGTTGTCGGCGATGTTGGCCAACCCTGGTGATGTGGTGCAGAGCAGCCGGATGGATGCTCCCGCGCTGGAACGAGCACGGGCCGAGATGCCTGACCTGCAGATCGTCGACGTGCGTCAGCCGGGCGAAACCGAAGGTGGAACCATTAACGGAGCGCGGCTGGTACCGCTGACCCAACTCAACGCCATGCTGTCGTCGCTGGATGCCAGCCGACCCACGGTGGTGTACTGCGCCGGTGGGTTCCGATCGTCGATCGCAGCCAGTCGCCTGTCGGCAGCCGGGTTCACCGATGTGTCAGATCTGCTCGGTGGCTACGGAGCCTGGACTTCGCTCGCCGCGGTGTAACCGCTTCGCTGGTTCCGTTCGCTCGATCAAGAGTGTTGTCGGGCTCTGGCCGGTCGCGAGGTTTCGGCCGAAAGGTCGTTGAGGAGGGCACGAGCGAGCGATGACAGGGTGCTGCCCTCCGGCCAGATCGCGCGCAGTTGCCGTTCGATCCTCAACCCTCGGATGTGAATCTCCACCAGCTGGGCGCTGTTGATCTCAGCCGCGACCGCCAGTCTGCTGATGACCGTCGGAGCGTTGCCGTGCACCACCGCAGTACGAACAGCCGAAGTCGACCCCAACTCCAGCACGGTGGTCGGCGGCCCGAGCCCCAATTCGATCAGCGCCGATTCGAGGGCTTGACGAGTTCCTGAGCCAGCCTCGCGCATCACCAACGGGGTAGCGGCCAACGCCTCGACCGGGACCGACCCGCGGCGGCTCCAAGGATGTCCGGGGGCGACAACGGTGACCAGTTCGTCAGATCCCACCGTCTGGGATACCAGACCGGCTGCCGCCGAGGGGCTCTCAATGAAACCGAGATCGGCTTCGCCGCGACGGACCCGTTCGGTCACCACGGTGGAGTTCAGCACTTCCAAGGCGATCGAGTCTTTCGGATGCTGCCGGGAGAACCGGTCGAGCCATTGCGGAAGGAGGTATTCAGCGATGGTGAAACTGGCGGCGATCCGAAGCCGACCGGTTTGTTCGGCCCGAAAGGCTCCGAGGCCAGCGTTGAGTTCGTGGGCAGCACGCAGAATCGCCTCGGCCCATTCCGCCACCACCACGCCGGCGTCGGTGGGGCGAGACCCTGATGGGCTCCGCTCCAGGAGTTGGAGCCCGAGTTGGCGCTCGAGGTGTTTGAGTCGGCTACTTGCCGATGGTTGGGTAATCCCGTGCGCTTTCGCGGCTCGGCTGACGCTGCCGACCTCGACCACGGTGGTGAACAGGTCAAGCGAGGCAAGTTCGGGGAAGTACGCGGGAAGAGGCATAGGAACGATCTATGGCTGTATAGCTAGTTTCACTCTATACGTAGGGTGAGACGTCAGTCACACTAGAGGGGTGACACGACTGGGTTTCCTTCTCGACAGTGATAGCTGCATCGGGTGCCATGCCTGCACGGTGGCCTGCAAGAGCGAGCACGACGTGCCGCTTGGGGTCAACCGCACCTGGGTCAAATACATCGAGACCGGCACGTTCCCTGACGTGGCTCGCAAGTTCTCGGTCATGCGATGCAACCAGTGCGACGATGCGCCCTGCATGAAGATTTGCCCGACGTCGGCGCTGTACCGGGCACCAAACGGTGTGGTCGATTTCCAAGACGACAACTGCATTGGATGTAAGTCGTGCATGAACGCCTGCCCCTACGACGCGCTCTACATCAACCCGGAGACCAACACCGCGCACAAATGCAACATGTGCAACCACCGGATCGAGGTGGGGTTAGAGCCATCGTGTCAGATCGTCTGCCCTACCGAAGCCATCAAGATCGGTGACCTCGACGATCCCACCAGCGAGATCAGCCGGATCATTGCCCGCGACGACGTGGCGGTCCGAGCCCCGGAGCAGAACACCAAACCAAAGGTCTATTACCGCGGTGCCGATCAGGCCTCGCTTGATCCCACCCGAACTGCGATCGCCAACGACGGCATGATCTGGGCCGACACCCTGCGAGGCACCACCACCAAGAACCACCCCAGTCTTCCGGTTGCCTTCGGCGAACGGCCAACCGATCTCGACGGGGTCGTAGCCCGCACCGTCTACACCACCAGCCACCTGATGACCTGGAAAGAAAAGGTCTCCGGGTATTTGGTGACCAAAGCGGTGGCGGCCGGCGTGATGCTGGTCGCCGCACTGATGGTGTTGCTCGGCCACGCCGACCAGACCGCGGTGGGGGTGACGTCACCGGTGATCGCTGGGGTGTTCCTTGGGTTCACTGGGGTGCTGCTGATCGCTGACCTCAAACAGCCGACCCGGTTCCATTACCTCCTGACCCGTGGCAACCGCGAGTCGTGGCTGGTCAAAGGCGCCTACGTGTTGATGGCGTTCGCTGCGGTCTGCGCGGCCTGGTTCCTGGCCGGGGTGACCGGGACCGACAGTGCGCTTGCGTACCTTGCCCTACCAGCGGTGCTGGGCGCGGCCGGGACCGCCGGGTACACCGCGTTCTTGTTTGCCCAATGTGAAGGTCGTGACCTCTGGCAGACCCCGCTGTTGCTTCCGGTGCTGCTGGCTCAGGCGGTCACCGCGGGCGGTGCCGCTTTTGCGGTGATGGACCTGTTCGTGACCGTGCCCGATGGCCGCGCGGTGGCCTGGGTGCTGCTCGGCGGGGTCGCCGCCACCGCGGCGTTGCTAGCGATCGAGCTCACCTCACACGGCAGCCGCCACGTCGAACTCGCGGTTCATGCCATGGTCCGCGGTCGCTACGCCCGACAGTTCTGGCTGGGGGGAGTGCTGGTCGGACTGGTGGTCCCCGCTGCCCTGACGGTCGGTGCAATCGCCGGCGACGTCACCGAACCAGGCCTGCTGGCGCTCGCTGGCGTGTCAGCCGTGTTGGGGTTGTTCGCCTACGAAGACGCTTTTGTGCGAGCCGGCCAGTCGGTTCCCCTGTCCTGATCCATCAACTGCTCGAAGAACACCCGAGGAAGACCCGTGACTGATCTCAACAAGTACCCACCGTTCGACCAATGGCATGACTGGACCGAACTCGACGCCGCGGCGTGGCCCGAAAAGAAGGAACGCAACTACACCCTGATCCCAACCACCTGCTTTAACTGCGAAGCCGGATGCGGATTGATCACCTATTTCGATAAGGAAACCGGCGAGATCACCAAGGTTGAAGGAAACCCGGTGCACCCCGGTAGTCGGGGTCGCAACTGCGCCAAAGGTCCGGCCACGCTCAACCAAATCTATGACCCGGAACGGGTGCTTTACCCGATGCGACGCGTCGGCCCTCGGGGATCCGGCCAATGGGAACGGATTAGTTGGGACGAGGCCCTTGACGAGATCGGCACCCGGATCCGAACGGCTTTTGTTGAGGACCGCCGCAACAGCGTGATGTACCACGTGGGTCGACCGGGTGAGGAGGGCTACACCGATCGAGTGTTGAAGGCCTGGGGGGTTGACGGGCACAACAGCCATACCAATATCTGTTCGAGCAACGCCCGGATCGGCTACCAGAGCTGGATGGGTCACGATCGTCCATCGTCAGATTTCGCCAACGCCAAAGTCATCTTCTTGATCTCGTCGCATCTCGAATCGGGCCACTACTTCAACCCGCACGCGCAGCGCATCATGGAAGCCCAAGCCAACGGGGCCAAGATCATCGCGGTTGATCCTCGCTTGTCGAACACCGGCGCCAAGGCCGACTACTGGCTGCCGACCTGGCCCGGGACTGAGCCATTCCTGCTGCTGGCCATCGCCCGTCTGCTGATCGAGTCGGGAGACTGGAACGAATCGTTCGTTCGCCGCTGGACCAACTGGGAGACGTACCTGCGCGAAAAGCACCCGGACCGTCCGGTTGCCTGGGAACAGGTCCGACCCGCGATGCTCGACGAGTACGCGGACTACACCCCGGAAAATGCCGAGCAAAAGACCGGTATCGACGCGTCGGTGATCCGTGAGATTGCCGAGGTCATCGGTGCCAACCCCACCAAGTTCGCCAGCCACAACTGGCGGGCAGCTGGGGCAGGGAACCGCGGGGGATGGCAGGTGGCACGTTGCCTGTTCTTCCTCAACGTGCTGACCGGATCGGTGGCAACCAAAGGTGGCACCGCGGGGAACGGCATGAACAAGTTCAAGCCGGCCGATCCCATTGGGGCTCCGAACACCCACGAGTGGAACGAACTCGAATGGCCCAAGGAGTTCCCGCTGGCCTACCACGAGATGTCGATTCTGCTTCCGCATTTCCTCAACGAGGGACGAGGTTCGCTCGACGTCTACTTCAGTCGGGTCTACAACCCGATCTGGACCAACCCCGATGGCTTCTCGTGGATGGAGGCGCTCACCGACGAAAACAAGGTCAAATGCCACGTGGCGCTTACCCCCACGTGGTCGGAGACGTCATGGTTCGCTGATTACGTGCTGCCGATGGGGCTGGGTGCGGAACGCCATGACATCACCAGTTACGAAACCCACGCCGGTCGCTGGGTGAGCCTGCGTCAACCGGTCTTTCGGCGCTACGCAGAACTCAACAACGGGGGTGAACTCCCCAGCGACACCCGTTCCTATGACTACAACCCGGGCGAAGTTTGGGAAGAGAACGAATTCTGGATCGATTTGTCCTGGCGGATCGACCCCGATGGTTCGCTCGGTATTCGGAAATGGTTCGAGTCGCCTGAGCGTGAAGGTGAACCGCTCAGCGTCGACGAGTACTACGGCAAATTGTTCGCCGAGAACGTGCCGGGGCTCGCAGAGGCCGCAGCCGAGGCTGGCGAGTCGCCGCTGGAATACATGCGGAACCGCTCCGCGTTTGCCGTGCCTGGCGATACCTATGAACCCTACGAACGGTCGGTGGCCGATGCGGCGCTTGACGGCTGCGCGGTGGACGACGAGGGCGTATACCGCAAGCCGGGAACCCCAGGGGCTTGGGACGGGGACCTTGCCACCATCAGCGATCTGACCCTGGCCCCGCTCGGTGACGGATCGCCAGCGGTGGTCGTCGACGGTCAAGCCAAAGAAGGGTTCCCGACCCCGTCCAAGAAGCTCGAGCTGTATTCGACGACTCTGGCCGAATGGGGTTGGCCCGAGTACGCCACACCGACCTGGATCCCGAGCCACGTGCATTGGGAAGACCTCGACATGGCTGGGAACGAACGGATCTTGTTACCCACCTTCCGGATCCCGACCCTGATCCATACCCGATCCGCCAACTCCAAATGGCTGAACGAGATCAGCCACCGGCATCCGCTGTGGATCCATCCCGAAGATGCCGAGAAGCTCGAGATCGAGGAGAGCGGCTTGGTTCGCATCTCGACTCGGATCGGGCATTTTGTGATCCAGGCGTGGCGCACAGAAGGCATCCGTCCGGGGGTCGTGGCGGCATCGCACCATATGGGGCGATGGCGGCTCGAAGAAGACAAGGCCCGTTCGTGGGGAACCGGCAAGGCTTCGGTGAGCAGTGAGCCCAGCGCCGATGGGGGCCAGATTTGGAAGCTGCGGCGCGAACACGGCAACGAGGCCTACGACTCGACCGATCCCGATACGGGTCGGATCTGGTGGAAAGACACCGGAGTTCACCAGAACGCCACCTTCTGTGTTCAACCCGATCCGATTTCGGGGATGCAGTGCTGGCATCAACGAGTGCGAGTAACCCCAGCTGAAGCTGGAGACGAATACGGCGACGTCGTTGTCGACACCGCCAAATCCCGAGAGGCGTACCTTGACTGGATGGCACAAACCCGTCCGGCTGGCACCAACGACTCCGGGCTGCGACGACCGCTCTGGTACGCCCGGCCGTTGAAGCCCTCTCCGAACGCCTATCGCCTACCGAACGAACCCGAGATCTAAGCTTTTGGCGGTGGGTTCACGCGTTGCCTTCTGGCCGCGGTGTACCGTCGAAAATCCGACTGACAAGGAAGTCTGAACCGTGTTTGATGTGCTCCCTGATCGCCTGCCCTGGTTTGTTGGCGGTCCGATCCTCGGGCTGCTGATCGTGGGCCTTTTCGCGATCGCCAACCAGCCACTTGGCGCTAGCGGCGCCTACGTACACACCATGGGCCTGCTGACCCGCCGGACCGAGGTCGTTGTCTGGCGAGTCTGGTATTTCGTTGGCCTGTTGGTTGGTGGCCTGGTGGTTACTCAGGTGCTGCGTAGCGGTGCCGAGATGCGATCCGGGTACGACGCGCTGCGGGATGTTTTCCCGCTGTGGGCCACGGTCGGGTTGGTGTTTGCCGGGGCGACGCTGCTCGGTTTCGGAGCGGCCAAAGCCGGTGGTTGCACCAGTGGTCACGGGATGTGCGGCACCGCTCAACGTTCACCGGCCAGCCTCACCGTGACGGCAACGTTCATGTCCACGGCGATCGCCACCACTTTCGTCTTGCATCTTTTGACCGGAGGTGACCTGTGAGGCTCAACCTGATTGGTTTGCTCTTCGGGTCGCTCTTTGGTGGGGTGCTGGCCGCCTCCAACCTGCACGAATACGACACGATTC
>JAFMKU010000046.1:1459-16422 GCA_017852795.1 Candidatus Neomicrothrix sp. | reverse complement strand
GCCCCAACCAACTCCATCGCCACAAACATCGGTGACGACGACGGGTCAATCCCGGCGAACGTGTCGGACAAGGACCGGGTCACCGCCACCGCCGGATTAGCAAACGACGTCGACGACGTGAACCAGTAGGCCCCCGCGATGTAGGCCGGCACCGCCGCGGTCACCATCTGCGACCGACCCGACCGCACCAAACCAAAGATGACGACCACCAACCCGAACGTGGCGATCACCTCACCCAAATACTGGCCGCCGCCGTCGCGCACCTTGGTGCTGAAGTTGATCGCGTCGAGGTCGAACATCAGGTTGGCCAGCACCGCGCCACCCGCCCCGCCCGCGAGTTGCGCCGCGGTGTACGGCAACAGATCCGACCACGGTCGCATCCCCAACAAGCCCTCGCTGAGAGTGACCGCCGGGTTGAAATGCCCACCCGAAATCGGGCCAAACACGGCAATGATGCAGTACAGCACCCCCACCGTCGCTGCGGTGTTGGCCAACAACTGCACCCCGACGTCGCTGGTCAACCGTTCGGCCATCATTCCCGACCCCAGCACGCCGATCAGCAGCATTGCGGTGCCACTGAACTCGGCAAGAAGACGACGAAGCAACGCGGGGGAACGCACAACGAAGTTTTAGCCGCTGGCAGCTCGGGGTGCCACCACCCGCAACGCCGAACCGACCCTGGCCAAAAGTGATGCGGTTCGGCCGATTTGACCCCACTAGGCTCAGAAATCACCCATCACAGCTAAGGAGTCGCCCCATGACCTTCACGGGAAAAACCGCCATCGTTACCGGAGCCGGCGGCGGAATCGGCGAAGCCTACGCTCGAGCCCTTCACGCCGCCGGCGCCAACGTGGTCATCGCCGAACTCAACGCCGACGCCGGAGCGGCAGTCGCCGCCGACCTCGGAGCGCGGGCACAATTCATCCACACCGACGTCGCCGACCCGGCCAGCACCGACGCCATGGCCGAAGCCACCGTCGAAGCGTTCGGCGGGATCGACCACCTCGTCAACAACGCCGCCATCTTCGGCGACATGGAACTCGCCGGGCTCACCAACGTCGACTACGACTACCTGCACCGGTTTATGCAGGTCAACCTGATGGGGGCGCTGCACTGCACCCGGTCGGTAATGCGACCCATGCGAAAAGGTGGAGGCGGCTCCATCGTCAACCAGTCATCAACCGCGGCGTGGATGGGGATCTCCGGGTTTTACGGACTCGCCAAAGCCGGGATCAACTCCCTCACCGCCTCGCTCGCCCACGAGCTCGCCGGTCACAACATTCGGGTCAACGCCATCGCCCCCGGACCAACCGACACCGCCGCCATGAACAAACAAGTCCCCACCGAGTTCCAAGACCCGATCGTGGCGTCGCTGGCCATCAAACGACTCGGAACCCCCGACGATCACGTCGGCCCGGTGCTGTTTTTGCTCTCCGACGAAGCCCGCTGGATCACCGGACACATCCTCGCCGTCGACGGCGGACAAATCACCCGGATCTGAACGCCCATGACCACCCCAACCCACGAAGCCCGCCTGTTCATCAACGGCGAACTCCGCGACGCCCAACACGGCGCGGTCTACCCGAACACCAACCCGGCTACCGGAGACACCCTCGGTGTCGCCGCCGACGCCTCCCCCGCCGACGTCGAAGCAGCCATCGTCGCAGCCCGCCACGCGTTCGACACCACCGACTGGTCACGCAACGTCACCGCCCGGGTGCGTGGCCTGCGCCAACTCCACCAGGCCCTTCGCGAACACGCCGACGAACTCGCCGACATCATCGTGGCCGAAGTCGGTGCGCCCCGCGGCGCATGCAGCACCGTGCAAGTCGATCCACCCATCGACGGCATCGGCTACTACGCCGATCTGGCCGAAAACTATGCGTGGCGGACCGACCTCGGCACCCGCGACACCATCGGAGGGCCAGCCGAACGCTGGATCGAACGCCGACCCATCGGTGTCGTCGCCGCCATCACCCCCTGGAACGTCCCCAACCAGATCAACTTGGCCAAAATCGTTCCTGCCCTCGCCGCGGGTTGCACCACCATCCTAAAAGCCGCCCCCGACACCCCCTGGACCGCGCTGTGGCTGGGCCGCATGATCGCCGAACACACCGACATCCCGGCCGGAGTCGTCAACATCATCACCGCTCAAGACCCGACCATCGGCGAACTACTCACCACCGACCCTCGGGTGGACATGGTGAGCTTCACCGGTTCGACCGCGGTCGGCCGGCGGGTCATGGAAGCCGCCAGCCAGAACCTGACCAAAGTGTTTCTCGAACTTGGCGGCAAATCGGTCAGTTTGGTGCTCGACGACGTTGAGGACTTCGGGATGGCCGCCGCGGTCGCCACCTTCGGCACCGCCACCGTGGCCGGTCAAGGCTGTGCGTTGACCACCCGCATCCTGCTACCTCGCTCCCGCTACCAAGAAGGCGTTGACGCGATCGCCACCATGATGGCCAGCGTCACCCCCGACAACCCGGGAACCAACCCGCACGCCATGATGGGTCCGCTCATCAACCCGACGCAACGCCAACGCGTCGACCAGTACGTCCAAGACGCGGTGCGCGACGGCGCCCGAGTGGTGTGCGGCGGCAAGCCCTACCACCACCCCGACCATCCGCACGGCAGCTACTACGAAATGACGCTGCTCGCCGACGTCACCAACGACATGGCAATCGCCCGCGAAGAAGTATTTGGGCCGGTGCTTGTCGCGATCGCCTACGACCACGAAGACGACGCCATCGCGATCGCCAACGACTCGATCTACGGACTGTCCGGGGCCGTGTTCTCCGGCAACGAAACCCGAGCGATTGACCTAAGCCGACGCATCCGCACCGGCACCATGTCGATCAACGGTGCCGTCTGGTATTCCCCCGACGTGCCTTTCGGCGGTTACAAACAATCTGGGCTTGGACGCGAAATGGGCCAGGCCGGGTTTGAAGAACACCTCGAGATCACGTCGTTCGCCCGCCCGGCCTAAGCCTGCTCTTTCTCCCAGGCCGCAATCACTTCCTCGACCGGCATCAACAAACCGGCCACCCGGGGATACCCGGCATAGGGCGCCAACATGATCAACGTTTCGCGCAGTTGAGCCGGCGTGAGTTCTCCGTTGTCCAACGCGGCCCGAGCCTGAATCGAAAACGTGTCCCGCTCCCCCATCGCCGCGATGACCCCCATCAGCAGCAACCGGCGATCACGCATCTCTAACTCGGGCCGAGTCCAGACCTGAGCAAACAAGGTCCGCAGCATCACGTCGCTAAACGGGATCATGCCTTCCGGCATCACCGGCACCCGCTGGTGATACACCTCGCGCATCTTGTCGGCGCCCTGCTCCCACAACCCCTGCTCCGACACCGAATCTTCGCTCACTGGATCTTCGCTCACTGGTGCAACTCCTTGGCTTGCTCATAGCGGTAGAAGGTCGGGATTGCGGCCCGCAACGCCGCCACCCATTCCTCCTCCACCGGGCTGACATCAACCGTCTCGACGGCCAGGCTCAAATCTTTGTAGGCGTTATCGGCCTGCACCCGAAGCATGTCAAGCATCCCACCGAGGTGCTCAGCGGGAAGCCCGAGGATCATCGAGAACTGTTCGACCGTCACGCCAAACATCCCCATCTGCTTCCATGCCTCGATCAGCACCCCGACATCGACACCCTCGCTGGTCACCACATCGTGACCGATCGACGCCGCCGCGAACTGGGCGTAGGTCATCACGTTGATCGCCACCTTCAACGCGGCGCCACCACCCACCGTGCCCCCATCGAGCACCACCCGGGCGTACTGGTCGAGCAATTCACGAACCGGAACGGAAAGATCATCCAGCCCACCAACAAACATGACCACCTCACCGCGGGCCGCAGCCGAACCGCCACCGGCGATGCAGGCGTCACGTAACACCGCCCCCGACGCCGCGGCCTTGTCGGCCAACGCCCGCACTTCGCTCGGGCCAATCGTCGAATGAACCAGAATCGTCAACCCCGGACGAAGCGACGCCCTCATCGCATCCAACACCGCATCCACATGATGGGCGGCAGGAACACAGATCGACACGATGTCAACATCACGGGTCGCGGCTTCGGCGTCGGGTGCTTCGATCGCACCTTTGTCAACCATCCGAGCCACCACCTCAGCCGACAAGTCGTGCACCACCAGTTCGCGACCCTGCTTGAGCAGGTGAGAAGCCATCGCTCCCCCCATGCTCCCCAGGCCGATGTAGGCCACGCGCGGCGACACGGATGTCACTCGGGAAGATCCCAGATGCCGACCGGCGCCTTATGCACCGCGTACAAACCATTCGACCCGATCTTCATCGGGCGGGTCATGCGCTGCGTCATCCCCTCGCTCAACGTGCCGTTGTCCATCAACTCAAAAAACAGCGATGTGGCGTTGCCGAGATCAAACCAGTCGCGCTGCCAACACCATTTGAAATCGCCACCGTACTTAAACCACGACCCGCCGATCCCAGCGACCTCATAAGGGGTGCCGTCGGGGCGTTCACCTCCCGCGACCTGCTTCCAGAAACCAACGAAGTAGCCCTGTTCTGGGTCGATGATCTTGGCGAGGTAGGGATACTCCCAGCCGCCAAGCCCTTGCATCTCAACCCCCAACGCGTACTCACGGATCTCGTCACGACCGACCGCCATGAACTCGGTTTTGGCACCGTAATTCCAGCCGTAGGAGGCGTCTTCGGTGTACATCTCGGCCATGACACTCCAGTCGCCGAGCTCTTCGGCTTTCTGGTTTATCTGGAGCCAACGCTCCACCATTTCTTCCATTTCTTCACGTGACCAGCTCATGGTGTTTCGTCCTCCTCGACGATGGATAGGGCTTGGGTTGGGCAGTACTTCACGGCCGTTTCGGCACGAACTCGTTGGCTATCGGGCGGGTTGACGTGCAGCAGCTGCACGTCGGCGTCACGGCCGACCCGGAACAACTCCGGCGCTTCGGACTCGCAGACCCCGTGACCCTGACACAGGTCATGGTCCACCACCAAGCGCCAACGCCGGTCTCGCTGCCCCAACGGCGCGGCCTGCTCGGCTCCCCGCCGATCAGCCGGGGCCGTTCCGCTGCGGCGACTGAACCGTGCCCCGCAGGGCTGCGCCAACTGCACGACCATCTTGGAATGGTCGTTGCGATACGTCGACGGGTCCTGCGACGGCTCAAAAGTCCACTCCCGTAGCAGGATCGAAAAGATCGATTTGAGCTGCATCATGGCGAACGCCGCGCCGACGCAGCGATGCCGGCCCGCCCCGAACGGGATCCAGTTCCACGGATTGTCCCGGTCGTCTTGGCGTGGTTCGAGATACCGGCCCGGGTCGTAGCCGTCGGCGTTATCGAACACTTCCGGCAGCGTCGCCGAAACGATGGTGGATGTCGCCACCAACTTGCCGGGCTCAACCAGATACCCACCGACTGCGAACGGGGTCGTCACGACCCGCATCAAAAGGATCAACGGAGGATGCAACCGCAACGCCTCTTTGATCGCCGCTTCGGTGACGGGCATCTCACGAAGGGCCTGATAGGTCAGCTCCTCACCATGTTCGGCGGCTTCCGCCGCGATCTCGTCTTGCTCAGCCAACACCCGCTGAAACCATTCGGGATGGCGCAACAACTCGATCAGCGTCCAGGCCGCAGTCCCCGACGTGGTGTGATGCCCGGCGAACATCATCGAGATAAACATCCCGGTGATGATGTCGGCCGAATACCGCTCCGAACCGTCGTCGTTGCGCAACGAAATGAGCACATCGACCAGATCGTCGGGACCATCGGGGGCGGTGCCATCCACCCGAGAATCCATAATCGTTTGGATCTGGTCCACTAACACTTCCCGAGCCGCGTCTCGACGCCGGAACGATTCGATGTCCATGTAGGGATCGACGTAGGCCAGCGCGTCGGTGCCTTTCTCCAACTCGTGGAACAGATGGGCGACCTCGCGGCTGAGCTGTTCACGAAACTTGCGACCCACCAGACACGACGACGAGGTGTACAACGTCAACTCACCGAAAAAGTCGAGCAGGTCGATCTCGCCACCGTCGGCGCCCCACGAACCGATCATCTCGTGCACTTCACGGGCGATCGTTTCGGCGTGACCCCGCATGTACTTGTCGCGAAGCGCCTGATTACGCAACGCCTCACGGCGTTCCTCCGGCGACGCGTCAAACACCACCCCGGCCCCAAAGATCGGTTTCATAAACGGATACGCCGCGGCCTGGTCCAGATCGTCGTCAGACGCCCGAAAGAAGGTCTCGTTGGCGTCGGCGCCCGTCAGCAACACGATCTCTTTGTCCGCCAAACGCAACTCGGCCACGTCACCGCATTCGGCCCGGGCCCGTTTCATCAACCCGATGGGGTCGGTGCGCAGATCCTCCAGATGACCATTGTCGGCATCCCACCCCGAAACCTTCGGGATTTCCGTCGCCAGATCGTTGGTCATAGAGTTCCTTTCACCCGATCAGCGGCTCGTCACCGTGGTCGGAAGCGCCGCGAACCCTCGAACGTTCACCGAATGAACCCGACGGCACCCGTCCTGATCAACATCCCAGGTCTGCACCCGGGCCAACAGTTCCTCCAACGCGATCTGCGCTTCGAGCCGAGCCAACGCCGCCCCCATGCAAAAATGCCGACCCACGCCGAAACTGGCGATCGCCCCGCGACTTTCGGCACCGTCACGGCCAAAGCGAAGCACCCGATACTCCTCGGGCTGCTCAAAAGCTTGCGGGTCACGGTTGGCTGAACCCGCCAGCAGCAGCACCCGGCTCCCCGCCGGAATCACCGAACCATGCAACGCCACATCTTCGGTCGCCAACCGGGCCAGCATCTGGCTCGAAGTGTCGTAGCGCAACGTCTCTTCGATCCAGCCCAAAATGGTTCCCGGGTCGTCCTGCACGATCCGACGCTGATCCGGGTTGCGCCACGCCCAATACCAGGCATGGCCGAGCAACTTGGTGGTGGTCTCGTTGCCGGCGACGATCATCAACGTGAGAAAACCGATGATTTCCTCATCGGACAGACGATCCCCATCAACCTCAACCTCTACCAGAGCCGATGTCAGATCATCGGTCGGGTGTTTGCGACGTTCGGCGACCATCTCGGTGTAGTACGCAGCCAGCTCGATCGCGGCCACGATCCCCGCCTCCGGGATGCCAATCACGCCTTCTTCACGATGCACCGTCAAGTCGGCCAGCCGCCGAACCTCAGCCCGGTCGGCAACCGGAACCCCCACCATTTCCGAAATCACATCCATCGGAAGTTTGCCGGCGAAATCGGCGACGAAATCAAACGAACCGGCCTCGATGACCTGATCGAGATATTCGACCGCGAGTTCGCGGATGCGCGGCTCCATTTCGGCCACCCGGCGCGGAGTGAACCCCCGCGACACCAAACCCCGCATCCGGCCATGCTGCGGCGGGTCCATGGCCAGAAACGACATGGCCCGCCAGGCATCAGGACCCCACGCCAACTCATCCAAGGTCACCCCGTACGAGTTAGAAAACCGGGTCGAATCCCGAAACGCGTCGAGCACGTCGCCGTGGTGCGACAAGGCAAAGAAATCTCGATCGTCGTTGCGGTACACCGGCGCTTCGTCACGCAACCGGGCATACAACGGATACGGATCCTCGTGCACCTGATAGTCGTACGGGTCAAAAACCAGTGACTCGGAACCGGTCGTCATCGCTCAGAGCCGACCGATTGACTGCAAATAGGCGACCGCATCAGCAAACGACTCAGCCAACGGTCGCAGCTCGATCCCGAGCGCTTCACGCGACGAACGTTCATCGGTCGGCACGCCGCTGAGCATCACCGTCGCGGCTTCCTCGTTGAGCGGCAGCGCATCATCAGAACTCGCCGACGCTTCAATTTCGAGCGCCATCGCCATCAGCTCGTCACCGGTCATCAACAGCCGCGGAATGTCCCGACCGACAACCTGCTCAAGGGTGGCGACCCACTCTTCCCATTCGACGTAGTAGCCGCCAGCCAGCACCCGCAGCGGCGGGTCGTCGGCCTCAACGATCCGCACGATCATTTCGGCGACGTCACGCACATCAATCACCCAAGTGCCCGACGGCGGAACCACCATCATCATCTCCAAGGCACTCAAGATCGCCGTAAAACTGTTTGACAGCTCCAAACTTTGTGGGCCGTACACCCCGCCAAGCACCAGCGCGGTAACCGGATGCCCGTCGGCCTGCCAGCCCCGCACCAACTCCTCGCATTGCACTTTGGAATGGCCGTAGGGCGACAGCGGGTTCGCCAGCGGACTGTCCAGCGTGATGACCGGATCGTCGGTGGGGACATGCACCGTCAACGACGAGGTGTACACCACCCGCTTGACCCCGGCCTCGATCGCGGCGCCGATCACCGTCCGCACCCCTTCGACGTTCACTTCGCCAGCCGGGCCACCATCGCCGCCACCAACACCGATCTGAGCCGCAGCATGCACGACCGCATCACAGCCGGCGACCGCGGCGGCGACCGCAAC
Source organism: Candidatus Neomicrothrix sp. (assembly GCA_017852795.1). Taxonomy (GTDB): domain Bacteria; phylum Actinomycetota; class Acidimicrobiia; order Acidimicrobiales; family Aldehydirespiratoraceae; genus UBA11606. Next base: position 7,935 of record JAFMKU010000046.1, on the reverse strand, counting down.
CGGATCGGTCATGTCACCCTCGAAAATCTCGGGGGTCACACCGAAAGGATCCAACGCGGCCGGTACCCGAGACGGGTTGCGGGCCAACACCCGAAGTTCGTGACCAGCCGCGGCCAACGCGGCAACCGCATGCGAACCCACAAAGCCAGTAGCGCCAGTAACGAGAATCTTCATCGTCTAACCAATCCTTGCCGTCGGGGGCGGAATGTCTGCATACGTTTTTAGCTCAGGGCTGCGTCGTATACCGCCGGAATAGCATTCACCGCTGCTAACGATGAAATCCGTAACCCGATTGTCGCAGTGATGCAACGACGCCAGGCGGGGTCGACGAAGTCACCGCTCGAAGCCGAACTTGGCTCCGGTCGAGAACTTCGTGAGGATCACTTCGGCCATTTCTTCGGCCATTTCGTCGCTGCGTTCCACCACCCAACGCCCGATGCCGTCGGCCCGCACCCGCCACGACGGGTCTACTTCATAGGCGATGGCCGACAGGGCACGGTCGTGTCCGTCAGCCAACAACGTGACCCAATTTTCGATGCCTTCCTCAGCCAACGCCGGACACTCCGACAGCGCCAACCGCACCGTGTCCCCGTCAATCGTGACCTGCCAGTCCACGTAGGACAACGGTCGAAATGCGGGATGGAGATGAAACACGGTGGCCAGCGCCGCGATGTCGTTGCCTAACCCGAACGCTCGCTTGATCCGGGCCGCCGCCACCCCCGCCACCCCGGTGAACTGTTTGACGCCAGCATCGACGGCTGCTTCGGTACCGTACCGTTGCTCGACTGCGGCCATAAACGACATCGACAACAAATGCCCTTGGAGGCACACCTCAGCATCGATGGCCCGCAGCACCGGATCGGTAAACATCCGGGTTTGTAGATCCGGGTTGAACGCACCGGCGTAATCACGCATCCCCTCGGGCCTGGAGTCGTCGGGAGCGTCGGGCCCAGAGTCGTCGGGGGCGTCGATCCTGGTGAGCGGCAGGTTGGCCGCCAAGGTTGCGGCGATCCGGGCCATCTGCGGCGGCTCGGGGGTGGGTTCGAGTGACTCGTCGATAAACACCTTCCAGGCACAATGCGGATGCCGGTCGGCGGGAACCCGAGGCGGACGGTGGATCGGGCGGAACCGCATCTTGGGGTTGGTCGCCCACGCCGTGGCGTCGAAGGTCGGATCCTCAATCTCGACACACATGGCATGCACGAACTCGTCACCCATCGGTTCGACATCCATCAGCGCACCGCAATGGTCGAGATGAAAGAGCCCGTTGTGGTCGTCGAGCACCTCAAGCCGGAAGTCCATGAACTCCAACGGAGCACCAATCTCCAACTGCATTGCTTTGAAACAGGCCTCCACCGTGTCACCCTCGAAGCCGAGCAGGCGCTGGGTGCGTTTGGTGTAGATCGGGCTGGCCCCCATCCATTCGTCGATCGCGATCGCCGCCATCACGTCCACCCCGTGCGCGGCGACCACCGGCATCCCGGCCCGATCAATGAGGTGACCGGCAAGGAGATGCTCTTTGACCAGCAGCGCCAAACCCTCGTGATCAAGATCGTCGATGGTTTGAAACGTCACACGCACTCCTGCATTTTCAGCGGCCGAGGCGGCACCTCGTCTAAACACCGGCATCGAAACACCGACTCGCTTCGGTCAGCGTCGAGTGACGGTCACCGGGAGCTTGGTGTAACCGTGCACGAACGACGAGAAGGTGCGCTCCGGTTCCTCCTGCACCTCGATCCGCTCGAAGCGCTGCAAGATCTCCTCCCACAGCACCCGAAGTTGCAGTTCGGCCAGCCGGCTACCCATGCAGAAATGGATGCCGTAGCCAAACGAAAGCTGACGGTCGGCGTTGTGACGCTCAATGTCGATGACGTTGGCGTTGTCAAACACCGACTCGTCACGGTTCGCCGAGATGTACCACATCAGGATCTGATCGCCGGCCAGAATCTGCTTGCCGCCCAACTCGGTGTCCACGTTGGCGGTGCGTCGCATGTAAGACAACGGCGTCTGCCAGCGAATGATCTCCGGCACCATACGAGGGATCAGACCAGAGTCAGCCACCAACTTGTCGTACTGGTCGGGGAAAGTATTTAGGCCGTAGACGCTGCCGGTCATGGTGTTGCGGGTCGTGTCGTTGCCACCCACGATCAACAGCAGCAAGTTGCCGAGATGTTCGAGGGTCGGCATGTCACGGGTCGCTTCGCCGTGCACCAGCATGGACACCAGATCCGACCCGGGGTTCGTCCGGCGCTGCTCCCACAAGCCCTCGAAGTAGCTGACGCATTCCATCAACTCCTCCACCTTCTGAGCCTGGGTTTCCACCACCCCGCCTGGCTCCGGCACCGCAAACACGATGTCGGACCAGCGAGTCAGCTTGCGCCGATCCTCCAACGGGAAATCAAACAAGGTGGCCAGCATCAACGTGGTCAACTCGATCGAAACCGTGTCCACCCAATCGAACGTCTCACCCTCCGGCAACGAATCAAGCACCGCCGCGGTCCGTTCCCGAATCAGCGGCTCCATGTTTTTCAAGTTGCTCGGCGCCGACACCCCACGCACCGTCTTGCGCTGCTCGGTGTGGGTCGGGGGATCCATCGAAATGAACGACGTCAACCGGCGCAACTGCTCTTCGCTCACCGCGTTGGCTCGCAAACCCAACGTGATCCCCCGAGCCGAGGAATAGGTCTGCCAGTCGCCATCAACGGCCCGCACGTCGTCATAGGACGTCACCGACCAGTAACGACCTGAACTTTCCAACTCGTTGAAATGCACCGGATCCTCGGACCGCAACCGGGCGAAGTGCTCCTGCCAACGATCCTCTTTGAACAGGTGCGGGTTCGCCGGGTTGATATCGGCTAGGGCCAACTCATCAACCGAGGGCACATCAGCACCCTTCTCGGCCATCTCCATCTCGGGGGTGTACACATCCGAACGGAGGTACGTCGAACGATCTTCAGCGGTGTCAGACACGGGCAACTCCTTGCTTGTCACCGCCAGTCTGGCAGCAAAACCGCCGACAAAGCGATACGCCCTGCATCCGGCCAGTCTCGGTACTGGCCGGATGCAGTTGCGCCCCCTTGGAGGGCTTCACGCCGAGGAGGCAGGCTCGCCGTCCTCAGCACCCTCAACACCTCTACTTGCAGATATCGAGCACCAACCGTGACGGATTGTTCAGGGTGAGCGCCCGGAACGAACGGACTTCATTGAACCCAATGATCCATTCGTCCATCCCCTCATACCCTCCGCCAAAATGCACCTGCTGAAGGTTGGTGGTTCCGATGTCCTTGCTGAAGATGTCTCTGGGCCCGCTGTAGAAGTCCTCAGAGTTGGAATCGGTGTTGGAGTCCGCAGACACCGTCACGTACATCATCACCGATCCGGCCACGTCCGGGGCATGCTCCTCGGCATCCGCAACCGAGTCCTTGGCCGGACCCGGCTCAACCTTGATGTTGAAATTCGCGTCGTCTGGGCTATCCCCAAAGCGAAGCACCACCCGCTCAAACAGGTCGTGGTTGCTGGCTGCCATCTCCTTGAAGGCACCCCAGCTCACGAAATCGTCCACGCTGACATCGTCGAGACGCCAATCGCCATCGCGCTCAGGACAACTCTCTACCGAGTCGGTGAGGCCGGCCAAGAGGTCGTCTACGTCCTCATCGTTCGTGGCACCGTCACCACACGACCCGACCAGCGACACCACCAACAGCGCAACGATCACCGCTACGACTTTCTTGATTCCCGCCATTATAAAAACTCCCTTTCTCTGCTGTTTAGGAGCGGACTACTTGCAGACATCCAGCACCAGACGGGCGGGATCGGTCACCATCGTCACCTGATACGACGAAACCTCGTCGAACCCGATCACCCAATCGGCCATACCCTCATAGCCACCGGCGTATGCGACCTCACGCAGGTTGGTGGTTCCCGCATCGGCACCGGACAGCCGCTTTGGCCCGCTGTAATCCAATTCCTCCGAGTAGTAGGTCATGATCGGTGCGACCAGATGAATCCCTACCGACCCTTCGACCTCTAGAGCTAGACCCTCCTCGATCATTCCGGTGAATGGGAGATCCACCATCTCCACCGAATAGGAGGCATCGCCAACCAGCGGTCCATCAAACTCAATGACGAACCGATCAAGGGTGTCGTGGCCGGCGATCGCCATCGATGTAAAGCCTCCCCAGTTGCCATACGGGAAACCGTCCTGGGCGTAATCGCCGGACATCCAACCACCGTCACCGTCCGGGCAGGAGTCCGGGATGGCAATTTCATCGCTCATGGCATATTCCTGAGCCGACATGGCGCTCCCGTCGTCACTACCGGTGGCCTCGTCGGGCTCTTCAGCCTCGTCGGGTTCTTCGGCCTCGTCGGCCTCGTCTGGTTCTTCGACCTCCGGGTCAGCCCCACCCTCGATGGATGTTTCGTCCTCGGATGATTCGGTCGCACCATCATCGGACCCCGAATCAGAGTCGTTGCCGTCGCCTCCGCAGGAGGTGGCCAGTAACGCCACCACCAAGCTAGCGATCAGCAACCACCAACGAGCCCGAGTAAACCCGGACTGATCCGAACGTCGCGACATTTCAGCGGGGGAACCAGTAGCTCCCCGACCGTCAATACTTTCCGCCATTTCTATTCTCTTTGTTTTAAGGTCCGCCGATTTGATGCGAGGACCGTTTCGGTCTTTCGCACCACAAGCAGAAGGCTAGACCAAGGGATTGGGCGGTACAAGGGCACCCCTTCGAGCCACCACTAACCTCACCATCATGTTCATCAACGGAAACTGGGTCGACGCGGCCAACGGAGCCACATTCGAGATCACCAATCCGGCCACCGGTGACGTCATCGGTGAATGCCCCGACGGCACCGCGGCCGACGCCATCCGAGCCATCGACGCCGCCCACGCCGCGCAACCCCAGTGGGGAGCCACCACCGCTTTTTCCCGAGCCGACCTGCTCATGGAAGCGTGGCGGCTGATGGGCGAACGGGCCGAACCGCTGGCCCAACTCATGACCAAAGAACAAGGCAAACCGCTCAAAGCAAGCCGAAACGAAGTCGCTTACGGTGCCGATTTTCTGCGCTGGTTCGCCGAAGAAGCTCGCCGGATCACCGGCCAATGGCTGCCGTCGTCGCGGCCCGATCAACGATTCCTTTCGGTACGAACCCCGGTCGGTGTGGTGGCGGCAATCACCCCGTGGAACTACCCCATGTCGATGCTGACCCGCAAGATGGGGCCGGCGCTGGCCGCCGGATGCACTCTGGTGCTCAAACCGGCCGAAGCCACCCCGCTGTGTGCCAAGGCCATCTTCGAATGCTTTCATGACGCCGGGATCCCCGACGGGGTCATCAACCTGGTGACCACCGCCAACCCAGAACCGATCGGTGACGTCTTTACCTCCGATCCCCGGGTCAAGAAGTTGACGTTCACCGGATCCACTGCGGTCGGGCGGGTGCTCGCAGCCAAAGCCGGCGCCAACCTGCAACGAGTCTCGGTCGAACTCGGTGGGCATGCCCCGTTTATCGTGTTTCCTGACGCCGACCCGGAACATGCCGCCAAAGGCGCGACGGCGCTCAAGTTTCTCAACTCGGGGCAGGCCTGCATCAGCCCGAACCGGATCTATGTGCACCGCGACCACGCCGATGTGTTCATCGAGACCATCGTCGCTCGGGTCGCCAACGTCAAAGCTGGCAACGGGGCCGACGACGGGATCGGGGTTGGCCCGCTGGTCAACGAAGCCGCGGTGGCCAAAGTCGCGGCTCAAGTTGACGATGCCCGCGCCAACGGGGCCGACGTGCCGGTAGGCGGACACCGGTTGACCGAGCATGGCCTCGACCGCGGGCACTTCTACGCCCCGACCGTCGTTACCGGGGTGACCAGTGCCATGACGATCTATCGCGAAGAAACCTTTGGTCCGGTCGCACCGATCATCTTGTACGACCACGTTGACGAGGTCATCGACCTCGCCAACGACACCAACTACGGACTGGCCGCCTACGTCTACACCCGTGACCTCTCCACGGCGATCCGAGCGATGGAAGGCCTGCGGTTTGGCATCATCGGGATCAACGACGTCAACCCCACCTCGGCGGCCGCGCCGTTCGGCGGGATGAACGACTCGGGCCTCGGTCGAGAAGGCGGCCACGAAGGCATCGACGAATACCTCGAAACGAAACTCGCCGGGATCGCCCTCTAAGCCAGACCAGGCAATCGCCGGCCAGGCCAGACCGGCCAGACCAGACCGGCCACCGTTGAACGGGTGGGTTCAGCTCTCTGGGGTCGGTGCGGTCTGGCGGGAACGTTGTACCCGGCGCGGTGTGATCAAGCGGATCACCGACGCAGCCGCGACCGCCATCGCCATCATCATCGCCATCACCTGATAGGCCCGATTGGTGGTGTCGGTGCCGCTCCAACCGGCGTGCAACAACACCGCGAACACCAGCGGAAAGCTGAGGCGGTGAATCAGCGACCAAACCCGGCGAGA
>JAFMKU010000046.1:0-1449 GCA_017852795.1 Candidatus Neomicrothrix sp. | reverse complement strand
CGACGGCGCAGATAGGACGTGGCCTGCACCACCACCAGCACATACAACGCCACCACCCCGATTGCGGTGCCGATCTCGTTCGTGAACGTTGCCCCCCGCCAGGTGGCGTGACCCGGGATCAGCAGATCACGGAACCCAAAGGCGACCCATTCGTCGAACATCAATCCGACCACGTGCAAGGCCACCAGCACCAGCGAACTGCCCGACAGCCAGGTGTGTAGCGACAGCAGCCAGGCCGGTCGATCTACTTCCCGCAGAGCCCGGGTTGACAGGAGCACCCCCCAAATCATCGACAGGCAAAGCAGCACCATCGCCACGATCCCGGTCGAACGCGACAGATACCACCAGAAATGTTGACTCATCGGTCGAACACCTTCCACGTTGAGGACCGCAACTCTTGACCGGTTTCGGTCACGAGCAACGCGGCCAACCCCTGCGACTCGTAGACGGCCATCGCCTCATCGGGGGGTCGCACGAACGCCACTTTGGTGAACGCCTCCGACCAGACCGCCGACGACGAAATCACCGTGCAGCCAACCACCCGGTTGGTGCTGGGTTGCTGCGTGGCCGGATCTAACAGGTGATGAAGATCTCGGCCGCCAGCCCGCCAAGTGCGTTTGCGGGTGCTTGACGTGGCGACCCCACCGTCGAGCAGCACTACCGAACCCAGCGACGCCGAGCCGTCCGGGGTTTCGATGGCGATACGCCACCCGGGGCCGTGTTCGCCAACCCCGGCCACCCGCAGGTCGCCGCCGACGTTGACCATCACCCCGGCCGCCCCCGCCTGCATCAGTTCGTCTGCGACGAGATCGGCGGCCAAACCTTTGCCCAGACCGCCGGGGTCAACCAGTAGCCCCCGCGGAATGGCCACCAGTTGGTGGTCAGCGCCCTCATCGGGGCCAATCATCACCCCGGTCAGGCTTTGTACTGGGCGGCTGATCGGCATTGGGGTCGGAGCGCGGTGCTCGTCGTGGCACCGACTTGTCGAATAGCCAAGATCAACTAGCGGACGAAGCATCGTCGGGTCGAAAGCTCCGTTGGTGGCCTGCTGGGCACGCGCCAACTGCCGGAGCAACGTGACCGTGTCACGATGAACCCGCACCGGGTTGCCTTGTGCGCTGTTGAGTCGGGAAATGTCACTGTCGGCCCGGAAGCGCGACCAGCGCCGCTCAAGTTCGCGCAACCGAGCAAACGCCTGCGCTTCTCGTTCGGGTGGGCAGCGGAGCTCGACGACGCTGCCCATGATTGGTTCCGGGTAGCGAACGAGCGGACGGTCAAGAGCCACCGGTGGTTCCCATCGTGGTGGTAGGGACAGCAAGGTCAACCGGAGCGGGAGCCGCCGGGGCCACGGTTGGGGCCGGGGCCGCCGGAGCTGTGGGGGCCGCGGTTGGGGTCGGGGCCGGGGCCGCGGTTGGCGCCGGGGCCGGGGCCGGGGTGGCCGGGGCCGGG
>JAFMKU010000004.1:28224-70536 GCA_017852795.1 Candidatus Neomicrothrix sp. | reverse complement strand
AACCGGGGTTCGATGTCGGACCCGGCCGCACCGTTTGGCGGTATGAAGCAGTCCGGTTTGGGCCGTGAAGGGGCCCATGAGGGGATCTACGAGTTCTGCGAGACGCAGTACATCGCTGCTGATTGGTAGCAACCCGGTTATCTGCCCAATCCGGGCGGGTTTGGGGCAGACTCTCCTCATGGATTCTGAACTGCATGAGCGCTACCGCGCGGTGTTGCCGTCTTTCGTCAAGCCGATGTACGCCGAACCGATCTCGCTGGATCGCGGCGAGGGCAGCTATGTCTTCACCGCTTCAGGAGATCGTTACCTCGATTTTTTTGGTGGCGTACTGACCACCATGATCGGGCATGCCCACCCCAAGGTGGTGGCGGCGGTGCAGGCGCAGGCGGCGAAGGTCATGCACAGTTCGACGCTGTATTTGAACGAGCCGATGATCGCGCTGGCCGAGAAGATCTGCGCGTTGTCGGGCATCCCGGACGCTCGAGTGTTCTTCACCACGTCGGGAACCGAAGCCAACGACACGGCGCTGCTGCTGGCCACGAGCTACCGCAACAGCAACCAGGTGCTGGCGATGCGCAACAGCTACCACGGACGGTCGTTCACGACGCAGGCCATCACTTCGCACGCTTCCTGGTCGTCAACGTCGATTTCTGGCCTTGACGTGCATTTCGTGCAGGGCGGCTATCGACTGCGGAGCCCGTTCCGGAACCTTGATGATGCCGAATTCACCCAGGCCTGCGTCGATGATCTGTCGCAGATGCTCGACATGATGTCTGCCGGTGGGATCGCCTGTCTGATCGCTGAACCCATTCAGGGAGTTGGCGGTTTCGCCACCCCACCCGACGGGTTCTTTGGGGCGTTCAAGAAAGAACTGGATGCCAACGGAATCCTGTTGATCTCTGACGAGGTGCAGACCGGCTGGGGCCGTACCGGTGAGCACTACTGGGGCTACGAAGCCCACGACGTGGTGCCGGACATGTTGACGTTCGCCAAAGGAGTTGGCAACGGGGCCAGCCTGGCCGGGGTAGTGGCCCGAGCCGAAATCATGGACACCATCACGGTCACATCGTTTTCGACCTTCGGAGGCAACCCTTTGTCGGCCGCGGCAGGCCTCGCCACGTTGAATGCCGTTGAAGAAGAAGGCATGCAGGCCAACGCGTTGACTCGCGGACGTCAACTCACCGAGGCGCTGGGCCCTGCGGTTGAAGCCCACGACTGGATCGCAGAACTGCGCGGCAAAGGGTTGATGCAGGCGTTGGAGTTTGTGCATCCGGGCAGCAACGAACCAGATCCGGCTCGGGCCGTGGCCTTCTTGGAAGCATGTCGCGCCCACGGCCTCCTGGTGGGCAAGGGTGGGTTGTACGGCAACGTGATCCGGATCGCCCCGATGCTCAACGTGACCGAAACCGAGATGCAGGAAGGCATCGAAGCGCTCCTTGGGGCGATCAACGCAGTGGAGGATCGCTGATGACTGGGACAGCTATTGGACATTTCGTAGGCGGTTCGGTAGTTGCCGGCACGTCCTCGCGGACAGCCCCGGTGTACAACCCGGCGACCGGTGAACAGACCGGTTCGGTGGCGTTGGCGTCGGTCGCCGAGTTGGATCACGCCATCGAGGTGGCGAGCGCCGCGTTCGAAGACTGGCGTTTTTCGAGCATGGCCAAGCGGTCCAAAGCCATGTTTGCTTTTCGGAACCTGGTCGAAACCAACGCCGATGAACTCGCGGCTCGCATCACCGCCGAGCACGGCAAAGTGCACAGCGACGCGCTGGGCGAGGTGGCCCGAGGCCTCGAAAATATTGAGTTCGCCTGCAACGTTGGCGAGTTGCTCAAAGGCACCCATTCGGCGCAGGTCTCGACCGGGGTTGACGTCACGTCGATCCGGCGCCCGCTCGGGGTAGTGGCGGGTATTACCCCGTTCAATTTCCCGGCCATGGTGCCGCTCTGGATGATCCCGAATGCGTTGGCCTGCGGAAACGCGTTCATTCTCAAACCCAGCGAAAAGGATCCGTCGGCGGCGATGTTCATCGCTGAACTCATCCGTGAGGCGGGGTTCCCGGACGGTTTGTTTAACGTCGTCAACGGCGACAAGGAAGCGGTGGACCGACTGCTCAACCATCCCGAGATTCGGGCGGTGAGCTTCGTTGGTTCGACTCCCATAGCCCAGTACATCCACCGCACCGCGTCGGAGAATGGAAAACGGGTGCAGGCGTTGGGTGGGGCCAAAAACCACATGCTGGTGCTCCCCGATGCCGATCTGGGGTTGGCCGCCGATGCTGCGGTCTCGGCCGGGTTTGGTTCGGCCGGTGAACGCTGCATGGCGATTTCGGTCGTGGTGGCGGTTGGTGACGTCGCCGATCCGCTGGTCGAAGCCATCGCGGAACGAACCCGGGGGCTGACGATCGGAAACGGCATGGACCCGACGTCGGAGATGGGGCCTCTGGTCACCGCCGAACATCGGGATCGGGTGTCGGGGTATGTTTCGGCCGGGATCGAAGCCGGAGCAACCGCGGTGCTCGATGGCCGCCAGCAGCACTTTGACGGCGAGGGGTTTTTCCTCGGTTGCAGCCTGCTCGACCATGTCACTCCTGACATGACGGTGTACCAGGACGAAGTGTTTGGCCCGGTCCTTGGGGTCGTGCGGGTCGCGACTTTTGACGATGCCATTCGCCTGCTCGAAGCGAACCCGTACGGCAACGGAACCGCGATCTTTACCCGTGACGGTGGCGCCGCCCGCGAGTTCTGCGATCGGGCACCGGTCGGGATGGTTGGGATCAACGTGGCGATCCCGGTGCCGGTCGGCTACCACTCGTTTGGGGGTTGGAAAAGTTCGTTGTTTGGCGACACCCACATGTACGGCCCGGAAGGGGTTCGGTTTTACACCAAGGCCCAGGCGGTCACGACACGCTGGCCTGATCCGGCGAGTTCGTCGGTTGATCTCGGGTTCCCCCAGAACGACTGACCCGACTACCATCTCGTCATGCAACCTCAGGCTGTCATCGTCAGTAGTTCCGGAACCGTGTCGGAGCAGACGCTGTCTTCGGAGTTGGGCTGGACGCTCAAACCCGAAGGGCTGTGCCGGGAGGAAGTCTGTGTGTTGGTCCCAGATCGGGCCCGGCTGGTTTCCGATGCCGGGGTAGATCTGGAAACGTTTGCCGAGTTGATGGACCGCCCGGTGGTGGTCGATCCGGTGGCGGGGTTGACCGCGATTGGTGCGCCTCGTGAGCAGCGCCGAGGCGCGCTCAACGACCTGCACGCCCCGGACTTTGCCTTACCCGACCTTGACGGTGGGGTGACGGCGTTAAGCGATCACCGCAGCAAGAAACGGCTGCTGGTGGCGTTTTCTAGTTGGTGAGGTTGCGCCTTTGACCTGCCCGGGTGGCAGGCGTTGCAGGACGAACTTCACGCCGCCGGGCACCTTGAGTTTCAGGTGTTAGCAGTCGCGATCGACAACAATGTCGAAGCCATCCGCGGGTTTGCCGAGAACATCACGTTCCCGGTGCTCATCGACGCCGATCATCTTCTGACCGAGCTGTACGCCATCTCGAACGTACCCACGGTGCTGTTGATCGACGAAGACGACCGGATCGCCATGCCCAACTGGAGTGCGTACGGCACCGATACGTTCAGCGAGTTCACGGGGGTGTCGGCGGACCGTCAACACGACCGCATCCGGCGCTGGGTGCGTGAAGGTGACGCCGGGATTAGCAGTGAAGACGCCCGAGCTGCGGTGGGGGACTTGACCCCCGAAGAAGAAGCAGCCCGTCTGCATTTCCGGTTGGCGGTCGCCCTTCAACAGCGTGGCGATGCCGACGGTGCTGACCGCCATTTCGATCAGGCCGCGGCGTTGGCCCCGCAGGATTGGACGATCCGTCGGGCGATGATGCCGTTGCGTGGCGAGGACCCGTTTGGCCAAGGCTTCCTGGATATCTACCAGGACTGGCGGGCGAACGGTTCGCCGTACCACGGCCTCATGGGGTACTGACCCTCTGGGGTGCTGGCCCTTCGCTGATTCGGCTGCCTACAACGGGAAACGGCCGCCTCGCTGGTGAACGAGACGGCCGTTTCGTTAGTCACCCCCATCGGGGCGATGGGGCGCTGTTGTTCGCTTGGTCAAGCCAAGCGGTGACCTGAACGGTGGCGGCCGTGCAGGTCAGGATGGTTAGAAGTCTTCCCCGAAGGAAACTTCGCCTTCGACGCCGACCTGATAGGCCGAAACGGTGCGTTCGAAGAAGTTCGAGAGCTCCTGAACGTCTTGGAGTTCCAAGAAGGTAAAGGGGTTCTTGGAGCCAAACTTGGCGGGAAGGCCGAGCTGGTTGAGCCGCTGGTCAGCGACAAACTCTAGGTAGGCCCGGGTGTCGTTGACCGACATGCCTTGAACACCTTCACCCAGCAGATCCTGAGCGAACTGGTATTCGGCGTTGACGGCTTCGCTGATCATCTCGGTGATCCGACGGCTCATGTCGTCGTCGAACAAATCGGGCTCTTCGTTGCGGACCGTGTTGATCACTTCCAACGCAAAGTTCATGTGCATCGACTCGTCACGGAACACCCAGTTGGTTCCGGCGGCCAAGCCGTTGAGCAGACCCTTGTCCCGCAGGAAGTACACATAGGCAAACGCGGCGAAGAAGAAGAGTCCTTCGATGCAGGTCGCAAAGCAGATCAGGTTCATGAGGAACTGCTTACGGTCCTCTTGCGTCTGGAGCGAACCGTCGGGAACGTTGCCCATCCACTTGAAGCAGAACTCGGCCTTCTGACGGATCGACGGAATGTTTTCGACTGCGGCGAACGCTGCGGCCCGTTCGCTGTGGTCAGGAATGTAGTTGTCGAGCAGGTTCAGGTAGAACTGGACGTGCAGCGCCTCTTCGTAGAGCTGGCGGGACAGGTACATCCGGGCTTCGGGAGCGTTGATGTGCTGGTAGAGGTTGAGCACCAGGTTGTTAGCAACGATCGAGTCGCCGGTGGCGAAGAACGCCACCAGTCGGCTGATCAGGTGCTTTTCTGCCGGTGTCAGCTTGCGATCAAGGTCAGCGAGGTCGTCGGAGAAGTCGATTTCTTCGACGGTCCAAGTGTTCTTGATGGCGTCCTTGTACATCTCGAAGAACTGCGGGTACCGCATGGGGCGCAGGGTCAGGTTGAACCCGGGGTCCAAGATGTTGCCTCGGCCGGTGGTCGGGGCAACCGAACCGCCAACGGTGGGTTCGTCGAACGACGTGTCAAGGTTGTAATCGTGGTTCTCTGCTAGTGCCATTAGTTGCACGCCTCACATGCTTCGGGGTTTTCCAGCGAGCAGGCCAGCGCCTCTTCGTCGGTGAAGGTCTTGGTCGGATTGCCGCCACCACCGCCACCGCCGCCGTTGGGGCTGCTGGTGGTGTCGGAACCGGCGGTCGCCTTGTTGATCTTGGTGGCCGGACGGCTCCGTAGGTAGTACGTGGTCTTGAGCCCGGCTTTCCATGCGTACATGTACATCGACGACAAACGGCCGATGGTCGGGGACTCCATGAACAAGTTGAGCGACTGGCTCTGATCGATGAACGGGCCACGGTCGGCGGCCAGATCAATCAGCGACCGCATCGGGATCTCCCAAGCAGTGCGGTAGACGGCTTTGAGGTCTTCGGGGATGCGGTCAATGTCCTGAATGGAGCCCTCGGCCCGCTTCAGGTCGTTGATCATCCGTTCGTCCCAAAGGTCGCGGGCTTGGAGTTCTTTGACCAGGTAGCGGTTGATCTGCATGAACTCGCCGGACAGGGTCTCACGCTTGAACAGGTTGGAAACCTGCGGTTCGATGCATTCGTAGCAACCGGCGATCGAAGCGATCGTGGCGGTCGGGGCGATTGCGATCATCAGCGAGTTGCGCAGGCCGTGGGTGCTGATCCGTTCGCGCAGTGGTTCCCAGCGCTTCGGGTCGTTGGGTTCGACTCCCCACAGATCAAACTGGAGGTTGCCGGCCGCGGCCCGAGTCTCGGCGAACGCAGCGTGCGCTCCGTTGGCTTCGGCGAGTTCGCTGGAGGCCCAAAGGGCGTTGAAGTAGATCTCTTCGGAGATGGCTTTGCTGACATCACGGGCTTCTGGAGAGTCGAAGGCGATCCCCATCTTGAAGAAGACATCTTGGAGGCCCATCATGCCGAGGCCGACCGGACGCCAACGGGCGTTGGACGTGCCGGCTTCGTTGGTGGGGTAGTAGTTGATGTCGATGACCCGGTCGAGGAACGGCACGACCTGGCGCACAACGGCACCGAGCCGGTCGAAGTCGATGGTTTTGGTTCCTTCGCCGTCGGTGACGAACGCCCCAAGGTTGATCGAGCCGAGGTTGCAAACCGCAGTTTCGTCCTGGCTGGTCACTTCGAGAATCTCGGTGCACAGGTTCGAGAGATGAACGACCCGGTCCCGGGCGTTGTCGCCTCCGGTGGCACCGGGGCCGGTCTGGTTACATTTCTCGTTGGATGGGTCCTTGAAGGTCATCCAGCCGTTGCCGGTTTCGGCCAACGTGGTCATCATCCGCTGGTACAGGTTGCGGGCCGACACCTGACGTTCGAACCGTCCGTCGGCTTCGGCCTGCTCGTAAATGGCACGGAATTCGTCGCCGTAGGTGTCGATGAGTTCCGGGACTTTCTTGGGGTCAAACAGGCTCCACTGCCAGTCCTTTTCGACCCGTTCCATAAACATGTCGGGGATCCAGTTGGCGAGGTTGATGTTGTGGGTTCGCCGGGAGTGATCGCCGGTGTTATCACGCAGTTCAAGGAACTGTTCGATATCGGCATGCCACGATTCGAGGTAGACGCAGGCGGCACCCTTGCGCCGTCCGCCCTGGTTGACCGCGGCGACCGAGGCGTCAAGGGTCTTGAGCCAGGGAACGATGCCGTTGGAGAGGCCGTTGGTGCCGACGATCAGGCTGTGCTTTGAACGAATGCGGTGCCAGGCCACCCCAATACCGCCCGCGAACTTCGAGAGGCGAGCAATGTCGGTGTAGCGCTTGTAGATGCCTTCAAGGGAGTCTTCGGGCGAGTCAAGCAGGTAGCAGCTTGACATCTGCGGGTGTGTGGTTCCCGAGTTGAACAACGTCGGCGACGACGGCAGGTACGCCAGTGAGGACATCAGGTCGTAGAACGCGATGGCTTCGGTGGGGTTGGTTGCTAGACCGCAGGCCACCCGCAGGAAGAAGTACTGCGGGGTTTCGATGACGTGCCGGGTTTCCGGGTGACGGAGCAGGTAGCGGTCGTAGACGGTACGCAACCCAAAGAACTCGAAGTTCTTGTCTCGCTGCGTGTTGATCGCCGCGTTGAGTTCGGGGGCGTGGGTGGTGATGAACTCGGCGACTTCGTCGCTGATCAGGCCTTGCTGGTGGCCGAGGCTGACCGACTCAGAGAACCAGGGGACGTTCTGGTTGCGGACTTCTTTGTCGATGTAGGTGGCGAGGAGGCGGGCCGCGAGACGCGAGTAGTTGGGTTCTTCAACGATGAGACCGGCTGCGGTGCGGATGGAGAGCTCGTCGAGTTCCTGCGTGGTGGCGCCATCGGCGAGGGCGGCGATGGTTCGGGTCGAGACCACCATCGGGTCGATACCGAGCAAACCTTCGCCAGCTCGGGCTACCGCGTTGACAATCTTGTTGACATCAACCGGTTCGAGCGAACCGTTTCGTTTCTTTACTCGCATCGTTGTCGCTGCTGCGTTGACAGTTGCGTTGTTGTCGACTGCTGAGAGTCGATCTTCGGTAATCGCCATTGCGCCCCTCGTATCTTTCCGAAATCACCAGTCGGGCGTTTTGATGGCTTTCGGACTGACCATCTACCCGTGTACCCATTTACCCGTATACCCGTTCCGGCCTCAAAGAGGACGGGTATGTAAGTACAGTCCAGTAATTACATGTCCGTCAAGGGCCAGATCTCTAACGCTACCGGATCCCAGTCATAGAGCGCAATCTGGGCCCTTAAGAACTTCCGCTGTGGATGACAAAACCCGAAAAGTTGGGGCACTCAGGGGGTTATTCACAGGGTGTGTGTAATTTGGCAACGCTGTGAATATCGCGTTCTTGCCGGCGGGGTTTAGCGGGGCGAAAGACGAAAGATCCGAAATTCGCGGTTGGTGATGTCGGTGTAGGCGTCCCAGGCCCCGAAATGGTCGAGAGCCTGCTGCCAACCGATATCTCGGGCGGGCCCTTCCAAAAGTTCGGCGGTCATCGCCCGGCGCCGGCCCCGCACCACGATTTCGCATTCGGGGTTAGCGATCAGGTTGCTGGTCCACGCCGGGTGAAACTCGCGGGCAAAGTTGCTGCCAACCAGCACCCAGGTGCCATCAGGGCCCGAGGTTGCTTCCAGCGGGGTGGTGCGAGGCTGACCGGTTTTGGCTCCGGTGGTGTGCAATACCAGCGCCGCGCCGGGCACGAACCGACCTCGGGTGAGACGGTTCATCGCCTGATGAAAGGCCGGGATTGTTTTCGGGGCGACCTTGCGGAACCAGTCATTGGTCACGATGGCAGCCAGGATTCCATCGGCGGAACCTCGTGGTTTTGGGGTACGTGGTTGCTTGGCCATAATGATCATCCTCAGGTGAAGAGCCGTCTCGTCGCCAAGGCTAGGGTAAAGCGGTGGAAATTCTTGATGTTGACCTTCTGGCCTTTGAGCAGGGTTCTTCCGAGCAGCGCGCTGCGGTGGTAGACGGAGTTCGTCGGAGCCTGGCAACCGGGTTCGTCTACGTCGAACACGACCTTCCGGTGGTGTTGATCGACGAGGCCTACGCTCAACTGGAGGCGTTCTTCTCGCTTCCCCAAGATCACAAAGATCGCTACGTCGTGCCGGGAAGCAAAGGGCAGAACGGTTACACCGGCCTGCTGGTAGAGACCGCCGCGGTGGCCGACGTTCCCGACTGGAAAGAGATGCTCAACTGGGGTGCCCCGTTGGGGATCGGTCATCCGTTGCGGGACCGGTACCCGCATCGGTATGGCGAACCGATGCTGCCCGAAGGCGACCTGCCCGGCATCGCCAAACTCCTGATGACCTTCCACCAGTCGGTGGCCGACTTGCAGCGTCGGGTGCTGCGGATCATCGCTGAAGGGTTGGGGGCGCATCCGTCGTTCTTCGATGAGATGATGAACGACAGCGCCACGCTGACCCGAGCCATTCACTATCCGTCAATGGATCAGGCCCCCGACGAGCAGCATGTTTGGGCCGGTGAGCACGCTGACATCAACCTGATCACCGCGTTGCCGAGAGCAACCGCCGCGGGGTTGCAGGTACGGATCGGTGACGATTGGGTCGACGCGTCGGCTCCGGATGGTCGGGCGATCATCAACACCGGGATGATGTTGGAACGGATCAGCAACGGTGTGATCCCGTCGGGTATTCACCGGGTGGTTTCGGCTCCGGGCCAGTCCGGCGACCGGTATTCGGTGGTGCAGTTCGCCCATCCGACTCCGTGGACGATCCTGTCACCGATCCCGTCGACGGTCACGGCGGAAAACCCGCTGCGTTACTCGTCGATCATGGCCAGCGACGCTCTCGAAAAGGTGCTTTGGGATATCAACTTGACCGAGACCGGCAAACGTCTCGATCAGTAGTGGCCAGCGGTCTCGGGTTCAACCACCATTTCTTAGATCAGTAGCGCGGTTCTGGCTACCGACAGCAGCGCGCCGATCCAGGCTTGGATTGCCGGAGGCCGACGGGTCAGGACCCACAGTGCCGGTAGCAACAGCACTGGAGTGGTGGACGACAAGATGGTGGTGACGCCGGCGTCACCGTGACCGAGGGCGTACAGCACCAGCGACTGTCCGATCACCATGGCGATCGTTCCGCTGAACACGATGCGAACCCAGTCCTGACCGTTCACCGGTCCATTGCGGCTCGATCCGAGCCATCGATCGGTTGGTTGCGCCACGATCCACATGGCGACGGTGGCGATCACAGCTCGAGTCGCGGCAACCGCCAGAGTGTCGGCGCCGCTGTCGAGCACCGGTTTGGCTGCCAGCGCACCCACCGCCTGTCCGATGGCGCCGATCGAAGCCCAAACGATCCCGCTGGTCATGGAGCCTTCGATCCGTTCGAACGTATCGTTGGCGCTTCGACGGCCGCCGTAGACCACCGCCATCACGATGCCGGCCACGGTCAACACTGCGCCGGTACCAGAACCCAGACCGAACGCTTCGTCGAAAAGCCAGATGCCACCGATGGCGGCCAGCGGGGCGTTGGCGGTGAACACCACCGAGGTGCGCCGCGGCCCCATCTGCGACATGGCGGTGAACAAGGCGATGTCGCCGATGGTGAGCCCTACCAGACCCGACAATCCGACCAGCCCAACGTCATCGAAAGCCAACGAATCCCAGGCGCCGGTAACGGTAGCCAAGATCAGCAGTTCGGCACTGACCACGATCATCCGGAGTCGAGTAAATCTCGGTCCACCGATCCGGCGGACCGGGTCGGCGGCGATCAGGCTGGAGGTCGCCCAGAGGGCCGCAGCCGTCAGCGCGGCGAGTTGATACGGCATGGGTGAGGCTCCGGTGAAACCAGTGACTTAGTGAACTCGCAACGTGAACCGGAGCGGTTCGCCGGCGACGTGGGCATCGTGGACTCGAAGAGCGTCGTCACCGGCGCCCAGAGTGATCGACTCGGCGAGGACCTGTTCGGCAATGTAGGCCCGGTGGGTTTCGATGGCGGCAACCAGATCGTCGGCGGCCACATCGACCCAAACGTCGATCCGGTCGGTCACCACCAACTCGTCGGCTTTGCGGGCGTTTTGGATCTCGCGGACGAGGTCACGGGCGAGACCTTCGGCTTCGAGTTCAGGGGTGCGTTCGGTGTCGAGGCTGACCACGGCATCGTTGGAGCGCAGCGCAGCCGCGACCACACCTTCGGGTGAAACCAGTCCGAGTTCGTACTCGTCGGTGGTCAATCGGTGACCGGCGATGAGGACGCTGCCATCGTCGGCGCTTTCCCACGCCCCGTCTCGGGCCGCCGCGAACACGGTCTGTACGTCTTTGCCGAGTCGCGGACCAAGCGTCTTGCCGTCGGGCCGGAGCACGAACGTGGCCAGACTGCCGATGTCTTCAGTGAGATGGACGGCTTTGACGTTGAGTTCGTCACGCAGCAGTTCGGACAACGGTTCCAACGTCGATGCGTCGCGTCCGGCGACGGTCACCGAGGCCAGCGGCAACCGAACTCGCAGCCCTTGTTCTTCGCGGAGACGCAGGCCGGCTGAGGCCACGTCTCGCACGCGGTCCATGCTCGACACGAGCACCGGGTCGGTGTTGTAGGCGTTGGCGTCGGGCCAGTTCGACAGGTGCACCGACGGCGGCAGGTCCGGGTCATTGCTCGCCAACCCGGTCCAGATTTCCTCGGTGATCATCGGCAGGAACGGTGCCGCCACCTGCACCAACGTGACCAGCACGGTGTAGAGCGTGTCGAGGCCTTCCCGATCGGCGCCGCTGCTGTCGCCGGTACCCCAGAAACGGTTTCGGCTGCGACGGATGTACCAGTTGTTGAGCGCGTCAATGAACGACTGGATTTCGGTAGCGGCCCCGGGCAGGTCGTAGGCATCCATGTGGGTTTCGACTGCGCTTACGAGCTGCCCGACTTTGGCCAAGATGTAACGGTCGAGTTGGTCGCCGTCGTCGCCGATGTGGGTCCGGAACGTGGCCTGATGGCCTTCGACGTTGGCGTAGAGCGTAAAGAACGAATAGGCGTTCCAGATTGGCAGGATGACTTGGCGAACCACGTCGTCGATGGCCTGATCCGAGATTCGGGTGTCGCCACCACGAACAATGTTGGTCGACATGAAATACCAACGAAGCGCGTCAGAACCCTGCTTTTCGAAGATCTCGTCGGGTTCGGTGTAGTTGCGTAGCTTCTTGGAGAGTTTCGCTCCATCATCGGCGAGCAGGATCCCGTGACAGATCACGTTCTGGAACGCGGGCCGGTCGAACAGGGCGGTAGCCAGCACGTGCAGCGTGTAGAACCAGCCCCGGCTCTGGTTGATGTATTCGACAATGAAGTCGGCCGGGAAGTGTTCGTCGAACCAGTCTTTGTTTTCGAACGGGTAGTGGACTTGAGCGAACGGCATCGACCCGGACTCGAACCAGCAGTCGAGCACCTCAGGGACTCGGCGCATCATCGACTGCCCGGTGGGGTCGTCCGGGTTGGGCCGGACCAGTTCGTCGATGAACGGACGGTGCAGGTTGGTGGGACGTACCCCAAAGTCGGCTTCGAGTTCGTCGAGGCTGCCGTACACATCGGTGCGGGGATAGTCGGGGTTGTCGCTGATCCACACCGGAATGGGGGATCCCCAGAACCGGTTGCGGCTAATCGACCAGTCGCGGGCGCCAGCTAGCCACTGACCGAACCGTCCATCTTGGATGTGTCCCGGCACCCAGTTGATCTGCTGGTTGGTTTCGAGCAACCGGTCTCGAATGTCGGTGACTTTCACGTACCACGACGGCATGGCCCGGTAGATGATCGGGGTGTCGGTGCGCCAGCAGTGGGGATAGTTGTGGGTGTAGCTGTCGTGACGCACCAACTGTGAGTGGTCGCGCAGGTGACGGATGATGTCGCTGTTGGCTTCGATGACGTTCTGCCCGGCGAAGTCGACGACCTCGTCGGTGAAACACCCGGAGTCGTCGACGGGCACGACGATCCCGATCCCGGCTTCGCCGACCACCCGTTGGTCGTCTTCGCCAAAACCGGGGGCCATGTGAACGATCCCGGTTCCTTCGGCGGTGTCGATGAAGTCACCACCGAGCACCACGAACGCCCGGTTGGTTCCGTGGTGCGCTTTGTCCGGGTCAACATGGGCCATGTCGGCAAAGTACGGAAACAGCGGCTGGTAACTGAGCCCGATGAGGTCGCGGCCGGTAACCGTGCCGACCGGTTCGAAGGTTTCGAGCTGCTTGGCGTAGTTATCGATGGCGGCAGTTCCGAGGAGGTACCGGTTGCCGTCGGGGTCGGCCATCACGGTGTAGTCAAGGTCGGGCCCGACGGCCAGCGCCAGGTTCGACGGCAACGTCCATGGGGTGGTGGTCCAGGCCAAGATGGCCGCGCTGCGTTCCGGGTTACCGGGGAGCGTCGAAGGGTCGTCGAGTTGGAAAGCTACGGTGACCGCCGGATCCTGTCGGGGGCGGGTGGCGTCGTCGAGCCGGATCTCGTGGTTCGACAGCGGAGTTTCGGCCCCCCAGCTGTAAGGAAGGACCCGGTTGGCCTGATAGATCAGCCCTTTGTCCCAGAGTTGTTTGAACGCCCACATGACCGACTCCATGTAGTCGAGGTCCATGGTCTTGTAGTCGTTGTCGAAGTCAACCCAGCGGGCTTGGCGAGTAACGGTCTTTTCCCACTCTTGGGTGTATTTGAGTACCGAGGTGCGGCAGTACTCGTTGAAGCGTTCGATGCCGTATTCGATGATCGACGCCCGCCCGCTCACCGGAAGTTCCTTCTCGGCTTCCATCTCGGCGGGAAGCCCGTGACAGTCCCAACCGAAGCGGCGCTCGACCCGTTTGCCTTTCATCGTCTGGTAGCGGGGAACGACGTCTTTGACATAACCGGTGAGCAGATGGCCGTGATGGGGGAGGCCGTTGGCGAACGGGGGACCGTCGTAGAACACGTATTCGTCGTCGAGGCTGCGGTCGTTGACGCTGCTTTCGAACGTTGCCTGTTCACTCCACCGAGCCAGCACCCGGCTTTCGATTTCGGGGAGGTTGGGGCTTTCGACGTGGGGGTAAGGCGTCCGGTTCGGCGAGGTGTGGTCGCTGCTCATCGGGGCAAGGCTACCGGCCTGCTCCGCCGGGTCGGACCGTGTGTCTCATCCGACGATGTAGCGTGCGGGTATGCGCAGATTTTTGATCGATACCGACACGGCCAGCGACGATGCCACGGCGATCGTGATGGCGCTTCGCCATCCCGAGATTCACGTGGAAGCTTTGACGGTGGTGGGCGGCAACGTCGGTCTCGATCAGGCCGTACAAAACGCCTTGTACACGGTGGAATTGTGCGGTGAAAACACGCCGGTGTACGCCGGTCGAGCAACTCCGGTGATGCGAACCTTAGAAACCGCGCAGAACATTCACGGCGAGGACGGCATGGGTGATTGTGGTCTGCCGTTGCACAGCCGAGTACCTGCGGAGGGCCGAGCGGTGGATGTCATCGTTGACACGATCCTGGGTTCGCCGGGGGAGATCACGCTGGTCTGTCTCGGGCCGTTGTCAAACGTTGCCGCTGCGGTGTTGCGAGCCCCGGAGATCGTCGATGCCGTGCAGCGGGTGGTGGTGATGGGTGGCACCGGGGTGCATGGTCCTGGCAACGTCAGCGCCATGGCTGAGTTCAACTTCTGGGCCGATCCCGAGGCGGCGCACGTGGTGACCTCGTCGGGGATGCCGTTGGAGTTCGTGGGCTGGGACATTTCGATCGCGTCGGCGGTGGTTGATGCCGAACGCCATGCGGCGATGAAGGCGCTCGACACCGAATTTTCGCGGTTCGCAGTGTCGATCGCTCAGGCGGTGCGGCGGTTCTGTTTGGCGAACGGGTTGGAAGGCGACGACCTTCCCGATCCGATCGCTATGGCCTACGCCATCGACCCGGCGCCGGCCGAAACGCAACGGTTGCATGTGAACGTGATGTTTGGTGACGGCGGCCATCGGGGAGTGATGGAAGTCGACCGGCTGGGTTTCATTGGTGGGGAACCCAACGTGGAGATCGTGACGCATTATCCCGGTGAACGGTTCTTCGAGTTGTTCCTCAACGCGCTGGCCTGACCTGAAGGCCAACACCTAGGAGCACATTGCGGATCGCTTCGACAGCGAAGGTGGCGGGCCCTAGCGTCACCGGTATGGATCAGGCACAACATCAGGCATTGTTCGACCTTTCGGGACGCACCGCGTTGGTGACCGGCGGTACGAGAGGGATCGGTCGGGCAATCGCCGAGACGTTTGTGTTGGCAGGAGCCAACGTGGTGGTGTCGAGTCGTAAACCCGAAGCGGTAGCTGAGACCGAAGCCCATTTGCGGGCGTTGGCGGCGTCGGCGTCGGTTCCGGTCGACGTGTTGGGGGTGGCTGCCAACATGGGTGATGCCGAGACACCGGAGTTGCTCGTTGCTTCTGCGGTTGAGCGGTTCGGTGGGTTGGACATTCTGGTCAACAACGCCGCAAATCCGATCGCGGCAGCGGTGGGCGAGCAGACGGTGTCGGTCTGGCAGAAAAGTTTCGAGGTGAACCTGCGCGGTCCAGCACTGCTGACCCAGGCCGCACTGGAGCCTCTGACTGCGAGCGGTCAGGGTTCAGTGGTGCACGTGATCAGCGTCGGGGCGTTCCTGTTTTCTAAAGGGGTCGGGATCTACGCCTCGATGAAGGCCGGGCTCAACGCGTTGACCAAATCTCACGCTGCCGAACTCGGGCCGCGTGGGATCCGGGTCAATGCGTTGGCTCCGGGCACGGTCGACACCGACATGGTGCGCAACGTGGGCCCGGGCGCGGCCGAGTCGATGTCGGCCAACACGATCATGGGCCGTCCGGCCGATGCCGACGAGTTGGCGTCGGCCGCGTTGTTCCTGGCCAGCGACGCGTCAAGCTTTATGACCGGTCAGGTGATGGTGGTCGATGGCGGGATGCACCCGCATTAGACGACTACTCCATAAAGCCGCAGGTGGCGGATGCGCTCAGGAGGCTGGCGAAGAGCATCATGGCCTGTTCTTCGTCCATTTCGTCTTCGCCGAGCGCTGACATGGAGACCAGGTCACGCAGTTCGTCTTCTCCGAAGGCACCAGCCATGCATTCTGCTTCTTCTCGGGTTGCGCCGTCGGCGATCATGCTGTCGACCATGGCCCGGTTGAAGTCAATACAGTCGAGCATGGCGGTCATGAATTCGCCTTGTATTTCGGGGTCGAGGTTTTCGGTGGTGTCCGAATCAGGAGCAAACGCGGACATCGCGAGTTCGGGGCCGATGGTGTCGACCGCCTTGACCGCGGCACAGCGAGCTTCTTCTTCGATGAGGGCCAGGTCAGAATCCTGCATCAGCATCTCGACCACAGCTTCGATCATTGCATCATCGGCACCGCTGCTAGCAGTGTCATCGCTGCTGCCGCAGGCCGCACCTCCGAGCAGGGAAAAAGCGATCAGGATGGCGGTCAGTCGGTGCATGTTCATGTCGGATCTCGTGTGTAGACGGCTGGCTAAGCCTCAAATGCTACTTTGATTGCCCCGGCTGCTCGGTTTCTTGCGGTGAAAAATGCTTCGGCGCAACCATCCAGCGGGAACCGGTGGCTTATCAATGCGTCGGTAATCTCGGGTTGTTCGACCAGAGCGCGGGCCGCGTGTTCGAAGTCGCGGCCCGGTACTCGGCAGCGATAGGTCATGGCGGGGATGATCTCCGCTTCTTTCATACAGGCACCGATTCCGAGCTCGGTTCCTCCCCAAATGGTGCCGACCAGCCCGATGCGGCCGCGGGGGCGGAGGTGGCTGACGGCGGTCGCCAACGACTCGCTGGTTGCCACCGCATCGATCACGACGTCGTAAGCGTCCTCAACGCCGACTCGTCCCCCGAGCGTTTCGGCGGCCCGCTGCTGGTGGGGGTGACGAGCCGAAATGTCGGCGGTGATGCCCTGCTGGGCGAGAAGGGCCACCGTTGCCAACCCGATCGGCCCGGCACCGATGACCGCCACCCGATCCTGATCGGTGATGCGGGCCCGCTCAATCCCGTGGTGCGCGACCGCCAGCGGTTCGACCAACGAACCGGCCCGCAGCGGAAGCCCGGTCGGGAGAGCCACCAGCGCATCGGCCGGAACCAGAACCTGCTCGGCCATGCCGCCGTCCAGACCGATCCCGTAGAAGCGAGCACCGCTGGCGCACGTTCCGAGGTAGCCGGAAAGACACGACGGACAGGCGCCACACGACGCCATTGGCTCTACGGCTACCGCCGTGCCGTCTGGGGTGGTCCCGCAGAACTCGTGGCCGAGGATCATCCCGTCGGCAAGCCCCGCTTCGAGCAGGTGGATGTCGCTGCCACAGATCGACGAGGTCGCGACGGTGATCACGACGCCGTCGCCACTGGGGGCATCGATGTCTTGGAGTTCAGGTTGGCCGTCGACGATTCGGATTGCGCGCATGGCTGTAGTTGAGCACGTAGTTGCCAGCGCAGAGAGGTTCAGGGCGAAAACACCCTGGGGTTACTCTTCTTCGTCGGTAGCAGCAGGTTCGTCGGCTGGCGCCTCGTCGGTAGCAGCAGGTTCGTCGGCTGGTGCCTCGTCGGCCGCTTTCGGTTCAGGTTCCCGGCCTTCGCGGATGGCCTTCAAGGCCTCTTGGGCATCCCGGTACGCCGCTTCGGCGCTAGCCCGTTGTTCAGCCGAACCCGACTCGTTGAGTTTGCGTACCAGCGCCGCGGCATCGTCCTTCGCCCGCTCGGCTTTCTGCACTCGCTTCTCGCGCCGGGTACGTTCCCGGTCGGCGTCGACGTACTCGTTAAACAGGGTCAGCGCCGCAGTGGTCTCGTCGTCGGTCGATGGTGCGGTCTCAAGGTCGGACATTCGCACAGTCTGTACGAAATGCGCCCACATCACGACCTCAACGGCCCGACAATTTCCCCCGGTGAGGTTCTTGGCGAAGGTCGAACGCCACTTTGATCCCGCCGCGCCGACCGGCTTCCGCGGCGTGGCTGAGCGCATCCACGTACCGATCCAGCGGGTAGGTCGCCGAAAGCAGATCGTCGAAGGGCACGCTGGCCGCCAGTTGGAAGGCCAGAGCAAAACTGTTGGTCACCTGTCCATCGTGTTCTTCGCGACCGTAGGTGTAGGTGCCGACCAGTTCGGTTTCTCGGTGCCAGAGCGCGGTGAGGTCAAGTTCAACCACGCCCGGCATACCCAGCAGCAACACCCGGCCCCGGGGACGGCACATTGCGATCGCGGCTTCGATCGACTCGGCGGATCCCACCGCGTCGATTACCACGTCGGCGCCTCCCGACAGGCGGCCTCCGATCATGAACGAACCGGTGGCGAGTCGCACCGCCCGAGCGAGTTCGTCGGGGGCGCAGATCACATCGGCCCCGAACTGCTCGGCCATCTGGCGCTGGATCGGGTATTTGGCTCCGATCAGAATCTTGCCGGCCTCGGTGAAGTGCCGCAGGGCCGCCACGGTGACCAGCCCCATCGCCCCGGCACCGATCACGGCCACGGTTGCTCCGGGGGTCACGCCGGCTCGAAGCGCGGCATGCACGCCACCGGCGATTGGTTCCATCAACACCGCGGCTTCGTCGCTCATCGTGTCGGGGACTTCGTGGAGTTGGCTGGGATGCGCGACGAGTTCGGTTGACCAACCCCCTCCGGTGCTTTCGCAGAACCCGGTTTGGAGTCCCGGTTTGAGATGACCGCAGGTGAGGTGCCGGTAGTCGTTGCCGTCGGCGGGGCGAGCGCCGGGAAAGGGAAGGTCGAAGCCGCGGCTGGCGTGACCCAGCACCGGTTCCAGCACCACCCGTCGCCCGTCGTCGGTGTCGGCCACGATCTCATGGCCGGGAACGAACGGGAAACTCACGAAGTCTTCGAAGTACCGGGAGGCTTTGCCGTCGATGGTGGCGAGATCCGATCCGCAGATCCCCGCCAACCTCGGATAGATCCGCAGCCACTCGTCGGTGGGCAACGCCGGTTCGTCGTCATCGACTAAGGCCAGTGGTCCTACCGCGGCACCGCTACCGGGCCGCAGTCGGGACATCAGCATGGCCGCGGCGTAGCGACCTTCGCTGCGGGAGAACCGGAGTGCTTTCACACAGCGGAGGTTACCTGCTCGCGGGAACCTCGTACGAGAGCGATGGCACTGGGGATGCAGGCCAACCCGGCTAGGCAGGCGAAACCGAGTGCCAACTGGAAGCCCAGTTCGAGCGCCTCCGCAATGCTGGTGTCAACGGTGGTGGTGTCGCCGCTGAGCAGGTCACGCACGGCTTCCACGTTGCCGGTTCGCCGGTCGACGGTGGTGAGGATCAGCGATCCGGCGATCCCGACCGCATAGGTGATGCCGAGGGTTCGCATGAACTGGTGCGCCCCGTTGACCCGTCCCATTTCCGACATGGGGGTGCGTTCTTGGAGGATGTTGATCCCGGTCGTGGAGATCGAACCGATACCGAGTCCGCTGACAAACAACAGGGCGTAGAAAACCACCAACGGGGAGCGAGTAGCGACCGCGACCACGGCCGCGATCAACCCCGGTGCCATCACCAACGATCCGGCGAGCACCGTTCGTTCCCGCCCAATCCGTGGTTGTAGATGGGTCGAAGCGATCGCCCCGAGGGTCCAACCCACCGACAGGTACGCCACCGAAAACGCGGCTTCGGTGGTGGACGCACCGCGTGCCGCTTTGAGATAGACCGGCACGAAAGCGTGAAAGCCGAGCGACCCACCGACGGCCAGCAGCGAGGTGAGGTGGATCGGCCCGTAACGTCCCGACCAGACGTGTTCGATGCGCACCACCGGATGCGGGTGGTCACGGATGTGGACAAGGTAGGCGGCGAGACTGGCCGCGGTCACGGCAATACCGACCCCTACCGCCAGCACCGACCCTTCGACGACGGCGAGACCGGCGGCGCTGAGCAGCGTGACCAACGCGATGCCTCGCCGGTCGGGGGCGGTGGCCTGCGCTTCGATCGGGTTGGCCGGGAGTCGGTTCCAGGCCAGTGCGGCGGCGAGCAACGCCACCGGGATGTTGAACCAGAACACCCCCCGCCAGTTGGCGAGCGCCACCATCACCGCGGCGATCGATGGTCCGGCAACGCTGGTAACTCCCCACACCGTTGAGTTGGAAGCAAACACTCGGGCGCGGGCATCGGCCTGATACGACATGCCGATCGCAGCCAAGACGACGGTCAGCAGTAGCCCGGCGGTAACGCCTTGCAGGGCGCGGGCGGCGATCAGCGTGGCCATGGTCGGAGCGAGGGCGCAGATCAGCGATGTCACCATGAACCCGACCACCGAAAGCCGGAAGATCCGACGCGGACCGAACCCATCAACGAGCGGTCCGGCGACCAGCACCGCAACCCCTGACGTGAGCAGTTCCACCGAGATGGTCCACGGAAGCAACGCAACGTCGCCGAGGTCGCTGCCGATTTCGGGCAGGGCTGCGGAAACGGCGAGGTTGTTGTAGGCGACGATTCCGATGGCCGCCATCACCGCCAAGGTGAGGCCACGTAGCTCCCGTCCGAAGATAGCGGTAGGTGCGGTGGCGGTCATCGAGCGAACGCTACAAGTGTCATGGTGCGGGTGCACTTTGACGACGGCGGGCGGAGTCGACCGTGGTGAGTTCTTCCCGATTGTGGCTGGGGCTCTAGCATCGCGGCCATGAAGCTGGGATTCGGGTTGGAGCTGTATCGGGCCAAAGCGGTGGAGTTGCCGCTGGATCTGATCACCGCGGCTGACCGTCTGGGGTTTCATTCGGTGTGGACCGCCGAGGCTTACGGCTGCGACGCGTTGAGCCCGTTGGCGTTTCTGGCGGCGCACACTCGACGGATCAAGTTGGCGACCGGGGTGGTGCAGGTATCGGCCCGCACTCCAGCGGCCACCGCCATGCAGGCCATGACCATCGACCATCTGGCCGGTGGGAATCGGGTGATCATCGGGTTGGGGGTGAGCGGTCCGCAGATCGTGGAAGGTTGGTACGGCCAACCCTGGGGTAGCCCGAACCGTCGCCTCCGGGACTACGTGGCCATCATGGGCCAAGTGTTGGATCGGCAAGCACCGGTCGCCTACGACGGAGCCGAGTTGTCGCTGCCTTACCGCGGGCCGGGGGCGTTGGGTGAAGGAAAAGCGTTGAAATCGATCCTGCATCCGGCGGGCCGGGTAGAAATTTGGATCGCTTCGGGTGGCCCGCTCAACACCTCGTTAGCGGCCGAAGTTGCTGACGGCTGGTTGCCGATGGGCTACGGAGCGGATGGCTGGTCGATCCACGGTCCGGCACTGGAGCGGGGTTGGGAGCGGCGAGGCGGCCGCCCGGACGACTTTGAGATCATGGGGAACTTGACGGTGGAGATCACCGACGATGTACAGGCCGCGCTCGACGCGAAGAAGCCCTTGACCGCGATGTACGTCGGCGGGATGGGTAGTGAGGACAACAACTTCCATCGTGACGCCATGGCCCGCCGGGGTTTCCCGGAAGCGGCGGCTCGGATTCAGGAGTTGTGGTTGGCTGGCCGCAAAGACGAGGCGGTGGCGGCCGTGCCCGACGAGTACATCGACGCCGGCGCGTTGTTCGGCCCCGCGGCGCGAATCCGGCACCGCTGGGATGAGGTCATTCCGGCCGGGTTGACTGGGGTCATTTTGCGAACAGATAGCCGGGAGGCGTTAGAGATCGCAGCGTCGGTTACCGGCGCGGAGGGAGAGTGACATGGCTGAGTTGATCGTGGTGGAAACACCGGCTGAGGGGGTGCGGTATGTGACCCTGAACCGGCCGGAGAAAAAGAACGCCCTCTCAACCCCGCTGCGAGCCGAACTGTTTTCGGTGTTGCAGGACCACGACGGCGACGACGACGTTCGGGTGTCGATCGTTCGGGGTGCCGGCGATTGTTTCTCGTCGGGATATGACTTGTCGTCTCCGCTCATGGACGACGTACCGATCTATTCCGCGCCGGGCGATGGGGCCTGGACCCGTCAGGCTTCCGATGGCTGGTTTTCGATCTGGGATCTGGCTAAACCGGTGATCGCTGAAGTGCATGGGTATGCCATGGCGGGCGCGACCGAACTGGCGTCAGCCTGCGACCTTGTCTACGTAGCCGACGATGCCCAGATCAGCTATCCGGTGGTGCGTGTGGCTTCACCACCGGACTGGCAATACCACCAGCCGTTGTTGGGGCTGCGTCAGTCGATGGAGTTGTTGTTGACCGGGGACGCGATCGACGGTCGCGAAGCGGCCCGGATCGGGTGGGCGAACCGGTCGTTCCCGGCCGACGCGTTGGCGTCGTCGGTGCTGGCGGTGGCGGTCCGGATCGCCGGGGTAGCCAGCGACCTGACCCAGATCAAGAAGCGGATGGTGCACCGGCAGTTCGACGTGGCCGGGGGCCGGTCCGCGATCCGGGCCGGTCAGGAGTTCCAGGCGTTGGCTGGCTATCAGGAATCGGTTCAGGCGTTCCGAGCCGACCCGTTGGGGTTCATGAAGCGCACCGTCGCCGAAGACAGCTAGTCGCTCGGGCCGCAGCGGTTCAGCGTTCGGTGGGGTAGCGCACTCCGAGTTCGGCTCGGATGGTGTCACACGCCGCGAGGATCGCTCGGCTGGTCGCCCACGGGTTGCGGCTACTTTGCCGTTCGCCGGCGCGTAGACAGCGGTTGACTTCGGCTGCTTGGAAATGCAGCGAACCGGGTGCGGTGTCGATGCGCTGCTGGTCATCGTCAGGGCCCGTGAGGGTGATCTGCGAGGCCGAATGAAACGGTACTTCGATCGTCAAGACCCCTTGGTCGCCTTCGATTCGGGCACTGAGCGGACCGGTGGAGTTGAGTCCGGCGGTCAGCGTCGCGGTGGTGTCGCCCCAGCGGGCGTTGATCGTGCACTGGGTGTCTACCCCGCGTTCGACCGTGCCGTCGACGGTCATGGTGGTGGGTTCACCGAGCAGCCACCAGGCCAGCGTGAGCGGATAGATGCCAAGGTCGAGCAGCGCGCCACCGCCGTGATCTAGCGAGCGCAGCCGGTGGCGGGGATCGTCAGGGACGCTGATCGTGAAGTCGATCGCTAGGTTGCGCAGCGGCCCGATGGCGCCCTCGTTGAGCATCCGAACGGCTTCGACCGGTCCGGGGTTGAACCGCATCCACATCGCTTCCATCAGGAACCGGTCGTGGCGTTGGGCCGCGTCGATCATCTGGTCGACTTCAGCCGCCGAGAGGGCCATCGGTTTTTCGACGAGCACGTGTTTGCCGGCATTGAGAAAGGTGAGGGCATCCCCGACATGGCCGGGTTGGAGCGAAGCGATGTAGACGACGTCAACGTTCGGGTCGTCAGCGAGGGCCTGATAGCTGGCGTGTGCGGTGGGGATGGCGTGGGTTTCGGCGAACTGTTGGGCCGTGTCTGCCCGTCGAGATCCGACCGCGACGAGCTGGCTCTGGTCGTCGAGTTCGCTAAACGCGTTGGCGAACTGTCCGGCGATCTTGCCGGTAGCGGCGATGCCCCAGCGGATCGGTGTGTGTTGTGGGTCCATGAGGTTCCCTCCCCAGCGGGACCTTACGGGGCATGATCGTGGGATGGCTAACGCGTCGTTGTCGTTCCCTCGCCGTCATGCGGTGACTCGTCGGTTCACGCTGGGTGCGCCCCGTGACCTGCGGGTCGCTGCGAGCGCAGAGCGGGTGCTGTTTCTGCGTTCGTCCGGCCCCGAAGATCCGGTGAACGGGTTGTGGGTTTGGGATCGAGCGTCGGCCACGGAACGGCTAGTGGTTGACCCCCGGACGTTCGGCGCCGACGATGCGAACCTGCCGGCTGAGGAACGAGCCCGCCGGGAGCGGGCCCGCGAGAGCGGCGGCGGGATCGTGGCTTTTGATGCTGATCCGGAGTTGCGGGTGGCTTGTTTCGCGGTGGGGGGCCGGATCGGGCGAGTCGATGTGTTGACCGGTCGAGCCGAGTTGTTGGATAGCGCACCGGGCGGTTTCGACCCGCGTCTGGCCCCGGACGGTGAGACGCTGGCCTACGTCGCCGGTGGCGGTTTGCGGCTCATTGACGAACAGGGTGACCGTTTGCTGATCGGCCCCGATGCTGGCGGTGCGGGCACTGGTCCTGATGGCGGTGCGAGCACCGTGACGTGGGGTTTGGCCGAGTTTGTGGCCGCCGAGGAGATGGGCCGGGGTCGAGGGTTCTGGTGGGCGCCGGATGGTCAGCGGTTGCTGGTGGCTCGGGTTGATGTGGCCGAGGTTGCGACCTGGTGGATTTCGGCACCGGTTACCCCAGCCGAGCCACCGCAACCGGTTCGGTATCCGGCTGCGGGTTCAGCTAACGCGGCGGTGGGGTTGGCGATCGTGGCCCGCGACGGGTCCCGAGTGGAGGTGGCATGGGACGGTGACGGTTGGGAGTATCTGGCTGGGGTGACGTGGTCATCGGAGGGGCTGCGGTTGACGGTGCAATCTCGCGATCAGCGCACGGTCGCGGTGTTGGAAGTCGATCCCGATACCGGGAGTTGTACCGAGCGGTACCGGATGTCTGACGAGGCCTGGGTGGAGTTGGTTCCGGGCTCACCGTTGGTGTTCGCGGGCCGGTTGGTCACCGTCGAAGATCGGGGGGAGGCCCGGTCGTTGTGTGTCGATGGTGTAGCGGTGACCGGTGCCCAGTGGCAGGTACGGCGGGTGATCGACGTCGATGCGGAACGGATTCTGGTAACGGCGTCGGCTGATCCAACCACGGTCGATGTGGTGGCGGTCGGTTGGGATGGCGCGGTGGTGCGACGCACCGACGGTGACGGAGTGTTCTCAGCGGTAGCGGCTGGGCGGTTTGAGGCAGTGGTGGGTCGGTCGATGGCCGATGATGCACCGCTGGTTCGGTTCTTTGCCGACGGGACCCAGGTGGGTTCGCTGGCCGATCTCAGCGAACGGCCCGCGTTGGCGTTGTCGGTGGCTTTTCAGCGATGCGGGCCGCGCCAGTTGGAGACAGCGTTGTTGCTTCCGGCCGGACACGACGGTTCGCCGTTGCCGGTGTTGATGGATCCCTACGGCGGGCCGCACGCTCAGCGGGTTCAGCGGTCTCCCGGGTTGTTCTTCACGTCGCAGTGGTTTGCCGATCAAGGGTTTGCCGTCGTGGTGGTTGATGGTCGGGGAACCCCGGGCCGAGGGCCAGCTTTTGAGCGTGCCGTGCGAGGCGATTTGGCCGGTCCGGTGTTGGACGACCAGGTCGAGGCGTTGCTGGCTTTGGCCGAGCAGCGACCCGAGCTGGACCTGTCTCGGGTGGCGATCCGGGGTTGGAGTTTCGGGGGTTATCTGGCTGCGTTGGCGGTGCTGCGCCGACCCGAAGTGTTTCATGCTGCGGTGGCGGGGGCTCCGGTGACCGACTGGCGGTTGTACGACACCCATTACACCGAGCGGTATTTGGGTCATCCCGACACCGAACCGGAGAACTATCGCCGCACCGATCTGGCCGCAGCGGTGGGGGACCGTCGGGTTCCGCCGTTGTTGCTGATCCACGGGCTGGCTGACGACAACGTCGTAGCCGCGCACAGCTTGCAGTTGAGCCGTGCGCTGCTCGAAGCCGGACATCCCCATACGGTGCTTCCGCTGTCTGGAGTGACCCACATGACCCCGCAAGAAGAGGTGGCTGAGAATCTGCTGCTCACCCAGCTGGCTTTTCTGCGAGCCGCGCTCGGGGACGAACAAGCAGCCGCGCACCGTTCTGGGCCTGCGCAATCTTTTCCGTGACGAACTCGGTTTTTCCTTGACGAGCACCAAATTCGCGACCAGCATGTGACCGCTGTCACCGCCTCGATACGTCGTGGGATGACAAGCCCAAGGCGCCGGTGTGCCTTTGGACTTGTGGGGCGGTGGTGTGGGCTCCGGGGGGAGGTTGCCGCATCACCGCCGCCGCAGGATCAGGTAGCGACCCAACCGCCGTCGACGTGAAGGATGTGTCCGGTGACGAAGCTTGACGCGTCGCTGGCGAGGTAAAGCAACGCGCCGTCGAGTTCTCCATCGGCCCCCGGTCGACCCATGACCGCACCGGCCTGCATGTACGCCTCGGCGGAGTCGTCGCCAAACATGGCGGTGGTCATTTCGCTGGCGAACCATCCGGGGGCGATGGCGTTGACCCGCACTCCTTTGCGGCCCCATTGGGAGGCGAGTTCGCGGGTGAGGTTGTGAAGTCCGCCTTTGGCCGCGGCGTAGCCGGGGACGCGTAGCTTGCCGCCTCCGACCGCCCCGAGAACCGATCCGATGTTGATGATCGACGCCGGGTAGCGGTGTTCGATGGCGTGACGGGCAACGTCGCGGGCCAGCGCGAACGGGGCAACCAGGTCGATCTCAAGTTCGCGCCGAAACTCGGCGGTGCTGAAATCCAACGCGGGGCTCACGGTGGAGATCCCAGCGTTGTTGACCAGCACGTCGATGCGTCCCGTGGCCGCGAGCGTTTCGGAAACACAGTGTTCGGGTCCACCGTCGGCGGCGAGGTCTACTTCGATAGCGACGCCGTCATCGAGTTCGTCAAGCAACGAGGCCAGACGATCGGCTCGCCGGGCGGCCACCACAACCCGGGCTCCGGCCGCTCCGCAGGTGCGGGCGAAGCGAGCACCGAGCCCGCTGCTGGCTCCGGTGATCAACACGACGCGGCCGTCGAGGCGAAATGGTGCGAGCGGGTCGGGTGCGGGTTGTGGTTCGGTCACGAATGCTGAGTATGGCCGATGCCGTCGTGGCTCGCCACGATCCGACTTCCGGTGAGGTGGCTGTCGTTGGGGTCGTGGCTGACCCACAGCACGGTGGGAGCGAGGTCGGGTTGGGTGAGCAGGGTTCGGAGGTCGTCGCGGCTTTCGGCATCAACCGCGGCGAGCGGTTCGTCAAGCAACAAGACGTCGGGTTGCGCGGCGAGGCTACGAGCGAGCGCGACTCGTTGCGCTTGACCCCCGGAGAGACGTTCAGGGTGGTGATCGGAAATGTCGCCGGCCCCAACTCGTTCGAGCAGGGCCCGGGCCTGGCTGCGGGCGTCGGTTCGCGAGTGCCCGGTTCGACGCAGCGGGAACGCCACGTTGTCGAGGCTGGTGAGGTGAGGGAACAGGCGAAGTTCTTGGAACGTCATGGCGATGGGTCGCTGGTGGGCGGGCACGAATCGGCGGGCCGCCGGATCGTCGACGGTTGATCCGTTGATGCTGAGGGTCCCGTGATCGAGCGCGTCGAGTCCGGCGATGAGCCGCAGCAAGCTGGTTTTGCCCACACCGTTGGGTCCGGTGAGGGTGGTGAGTCCCGTGGGGATCTCAAGGTCGAGATCCACCGCGAGGGTGCCGCGTCGGAGGTGTCCGTGGATGACGATGCTCATCGCAGCGTGATCCGGTTACGAAGGGCGACGAGCATGGCAATCGAGATGGCAAGCAGCAGCACGCTGATGGCGATCGCAGTTTCGGGGTCGCTTTCGAGCGCGACGAACGTTTGGAGCGGGAGGGTTCGGGTTCGCCCCCCGACGCTTCCGGCGAAGGTGAGGGTGGCGCCGAATTCGCCGAGGGCCCGAGCCCAGGTGAGGGTGATACCGGCGATGAACGCCGAGCGTATGGCCGGGAGGGTGACGAGCCAGAGGGTGGTTAGGGGTCCGCTCCGGCAGGTGGCGGCCGCCTCGTCGAGGTTGGTGCCGAGTTGGCGGAGCGCAGCTTCGACGGTGGTGATGAAAAACGGCAGCGCAACGAACGCGGCGGCGATGGTGGCGCCGGTGGTGGTGAACGGCAGGGTGATCCCGAACCAGTGATCGAGTCGGCTACCGATCGGGCTTTTGCGGCCGAGGGCGTAGAGCAGCGCGGTGCCGGCGACGACGGGTGGAAGCACCATGGGGACGAGCACGGCGCTGCGGATCAGACGGGC
The DNA here is from genome assembly GCA_017852795.1 of Candidatus Neomicrothrix sp. Lineage (GTDB taxonomy): Bacteria > Actinomycetota > Acidimicrobiia > Acidimicrobiales > Aldehydirespiratoraceae > UBA11606. Next base: position 43,087 of record JAFMKU010000004.1, on the reverse strand, counting down.
ACCGGGGAGGGCGTCGCGGGCCAGTGCCCAGGCCAGCGGCAGACCAATGACGGTGGCGACTGCGGTCGCGCTAACGCTGACCACCAACGAAACTCGGAGGGCGTCGAGCACGGCCGGGTCGCTGAGGCGGCGGACGATGCTGGTCCACGGGGCCCGCTGAAGCAGCCCGACAAGGGGGGCGGCAAGCAGCGCCGTGGCGAACGCAGCGGCGCCCAGCATGGTGCGCGGCGTCTGGCGTGGTGGTGTGCTCACGGGCTGAACCCGGCGTCGCGCAGGAGTTGTTGGCCGCGGGGGCTAGCGAACGCGTCGATGAGTTGTTGCCCGGCCGGCGACTGGTCGATGACCGCGGCCTGATAGTCGGTGGTGAACCCTCCGAGTTGTTGGAGTTGCGAGTCGGCGATGGTGGTCAGACCGAGGTTGTCGGCGTCGGTGCGGTAGATCAGCCCGGCATCGAGTTCACCGAGGCCGATTTTGGTGGCGAGGGAGCGAACCCCGGGTTCTTCGGTGGTGGCGCTGATGGTGATGTTGGCGGCGCTGGCGAGTTGGTCGGTGAGAACACCGCAGGGAACGGCAGGGGCGCAGCGCCCGATGAGGTGGCGGGGGTCGCCGAGGTCGTTGAGGGTCTGAAGTCGGCCGGGGTTGCCGGGGGCGACCGCAACGACCAGCGTGTTGCGGGCCAGGGTGGTCGGTGGTCCGGTGCGCCCACTGGCCGCGGCCCGGGTCATCTGGGTGTTGTCGGCAGTGATGATGACGGCCGCGTCGATGCCGTTGGCTAGTTGCGTGATCAGGGTGGGGGAACCGGCGAACACAAAGTCGAGGTCGAGGTCGGCGGCTGCGGCGATGGCGGGGGCGATGTCGGTCAGCGAGGACGCGGCGAGCACCACCGGACGGTCAGTGGTTCCGCAGGCGCCCAAAAGCACGGCAGTGAGCACACCGAAGCTAGCGACCCGGCTTCGGCGGCCTATCCGGCTTCTGCGGCTCGTTGGGTTCATTCGGAACGTTCGACGACGACGTTGGTGGATTTGATCGAGGCCACCGCGGGCACGCCGGGTTCAAGTCCGAGAGCGTCGGCGGCTTCGGTAGAGATGAGCGACACGATCCGGTGGGGTCCGGCCTGGATTTCGACCTGGGCCATGACGGTGTCGCGTTTGACCCGGGTCACGAGTCCAGGGAACCGATTGCGGGCCGAAACGGTGTGGGCGTCGTCGCTGGGTTCGTTTCCGAGTTCGATGGCGAGCCGGGCCAGTTCAGGTCCTTCGATTTCGCGTTGGCCGCCTTCGGTTCGCACGGTGGCGACCCGTCCTTGATCGGCCCACCGTCGAATGGTGTCCACGCTTACGCCAAGGAGTTGCGCTGCTTTTCCGAGCCGAAACTGGTGCATGCCAGAAAAACTATCCAAAAACACTGGATCTGCGCTCTTTGAGGCTTTGTTCGGTCGCGGGTCCACCGCGAGAATGGCCGTCGGACCTACCTTCGTGGCATGAGTTCCATCCTTGTGCAAAGCACCGCGGCTGGCGTGACCGACGCCTGCGGTATCGAACCGACCTTCGTCTGCGAGACGATCTTTGACTGGACCGACAGCAAGTTTGTCGCCGTAGCTTCCGAGTGGTTGCTGGATCGTCCGGTGCGAATCTTGTTGATCGTGGTGGCGGCGTGGATCGGGGTGCGGGTGCTGAACCGGGCGCTCACTCGGTTCACAAAGTCGATCGCCAACCCCAGCGCCGATGGGGCGTTGCAGCAGTTGCGTAGCCGCGGTCCGGGTCGGTTGCTGATCGAGGAGAAAGCATCGGCCCGTGCCGAAGCTCGTGCCGAAACCATCAGCCTGGTGCTGCGCAGCGTCATCTCCGCTGCGGTGTGGAGTGTGGCCGGGTTGATGATTCTCGGACAGTTGCAGATCGATCTGGCCCCGCTCATCGCGGGTGCCGGTATCGGCGGTCTGGCGTTGGGTTTCGGTGCCCAGTCGGTGGTGAAAGATTTCCTGTCCGGGTTGTTCATGCTGATCGAGGATCAGTACGGCGTCGGTGACGTCATCGACATCGGCCCGGCGGTGGGCACCGTGGAGGAGGTGTCGTTGCGTTCGACGACGTTGCGAGATGTCAAAGGCACGCTCTGGCACATCCCCAACGGTGAGATCAGCCGGGTCGGCAACTTCAGCCAGCTTTGGTCGCGGGCGGTGCTCGACATTGAGGTGGCCTACGACTCGGATCTCCGTTTTGCCCAAGGGGTGATCCAGCGGGTCGCCGACGAGTTCTGGGAAGACAAGGAGTGGGGTGGCGACGAGCTGATGGAACGCCCTGAAGTTTGGGGTATTCAGAGCCTTGGGGCGTCGGGGGTGGCGATCCGGGTCGCGGTCAAGACCGAGCCGTCGATGCAGTGGGCGGTGGAGCGTGAACTGCGGCTGCGGATCAAAGAAGCCTTTGATCAGGCCCGAATCGAGATCCCGTTCCCGCAGCAGACCGTCTGGTTCCGTCACGAAGGTGACTTCGCACCCGACAAGCCGGATCTGGCGATCAGCGAGGTCGAAGTGCACGACCCGAACCAGCCCGGATTCAACGAACTCTAACCCTCACCCCCGGTTCGCTCAGGCACCCCCGGTTCGCTCAGGCGGGGGGTGGTTAGGCGTCGGCTTGGTCGCTGCGTTCGATAGCCCGAATGTCGGTACCGAGGTAGCTGGCGATCACCTGCGGGTTGTTGCGCACCTCGTCGGGGCTGCCCTCGGCGATGATCTGGCCTGATTCGAGGCAGTACACCCGGTCGCTGATGCTCATGATCAGCGGCATGTCGTGTTCGATGATCAGCATCGACGCACCGAGTTCGCGACGGATCTCTTTGATGAGTGGCCCGAACGCTTCGGTTTCGCGCTGGGCGACCCCGGCGGTGGGTTCGTCCAAACACAACACCTTGGCGTCGACGGCCAGCAACCCGGCTAGTTCCACGATCCGCCGGGTTCCGGTGGACAGGTCGCTAATGAAGGCATCGGCGTAACGTCCGAGACCCAAAAAGTTGATGATCTCGTCGGCTTCGGCCCGTTGTTTGCGCTCGGCTGGTCCGTTGAGGAACAACGTGGTTTTGATCAGTGATGACCGTCGGCGTGCTTCCAGCGCGACCTGCACCGTTTCTCGCACGGTCAACTCAGGGAACAGGGTCGCCGATTGGAAGGTCCGGCCGATCCCGACGCTGGCTCGCTGCGAGGACGACAGGTTGCTGATTTCGGTGCCGAGCACCTGCACGGTTCCGCGGCTGGGGACAAACCCGCCGATGGCGTTCATCAGGGTTGATTTGCCGGCGCCGTTGGTGCCGATGAGCCCGACGATCTCGTCGCGTGCCACGTGGAGGGTCACGTCGGAGACGGCGTTGTTGCCACCGAACGACACCGAAATGTTGTTGACGGCCAGCGTGATCGCCGGCAGGTCCTCGTTGCTGCGGTTGCGGAGGCTCTGCGGTGCTTCGGTGCTGGAGGTGGTTTCGGGGGTGCGTCGGGTGCGGCGTTCGGCGATCCCGACGATCCCGTCGCGGGCCGAGTTGGCGATCTGAATAAACCCACCGGGGAAGTACATCAACACCACCAGCAGGCCGATTGACGACGCAAACAGGGGGACGACGTCGTTGTCGGGCCAGAACGCTGGCAGACCTTTGACCCAGAGCGCACCGAGGACAGCCCCGGTGATGGAACCGAGACCACCGATCACCGCGATCCCGACCACCTGAAGCGAGTCGCCGATCTGGAAGTGGGCTTGGTCGTAGCGGATGGAGGGCAGGAGGTTGGCGAACAACCCACCGGCCAAACCGGCGACCGAACCGGCGAGCGCGAAGGCCAGCAGCTTGGTTCGGGTAGGGCTGACGGTGTAGGCCGCGGCGGTGTCCGGGTTGTCGCGCACGGCCACGATCCGGCGGCCGACCCCGGAGCGCCGAAGTCGGTTGAGCAGTATCAACACCACGATGGCGCTGGCGGTCACGAAGTAGAAGAAGTTGCGCTGGTCAAACATGTCGGCACCAAAGAACGTGCCGCGGGTGATCGACGGGGTGCGTTCGCCGCCGTTAAAGATCGGTCGTCGGTACAGGTACTGCTGGGCTGCGATAGCAAACGCGAAGGTGGAAACGGCGAGCAGCAACCCCCGGACCCGTAGGGCGCTGATACCGGTCAACGCCGCGATGGCGCCGGTGATGACGGCCGCCAAGATGATCGACCAGCCCTGCGTGATGCCAACCAGTTCAAAGTCGAGGATGCGGGTTTCGCGCCAGCCGACATCCATCGAAAACCCGGCGTTGAGGTGGTAGGCCAGCAGCCCTCCGAGCCCGGCGTACGCCATCTGGGCGAGCGAAAGCTGGCCTGACCAGCCGGTGATCACGGTCACCGAGGCGGCGCACAACGCGAACACGATCAGGGTTGAGAACAAGAAGAAGCGTGACTGCGGGAAGTCGATGTAGAGCAGGCGCTCGTGATACCAGGTGAGCAGGAACAAGATGCTCAAGCTGGCCCCGATAGCGATTCGGGCCATGTTGCGAATCCACCAGATGCTGTTGAGGTGTTTGGGGATCGGCCGGATTTTGGGGGTGAACGCCATGGTGGATTCTTCACCGACCCGGCTCTGCCAGTAGACGGCGATCACGACCGCAAGGAAGAACACGAAGCTGGAAAGGCCGATTTCGCTGGGGTAGTACCAGCGAAAGGCGTTGATCAACATGCCGATGGCCACACCGCCGATCATGGCTCGGGTGAACGAGCGCATCCCGCCGATGACGGCCGCGACGAGGGCCAGGTTGAGGGTGAGCGGTCCGAGGTTGGCCACGCCGGTGGAGGGGCCACCGCTGCTGAGCAGCACCATCGACAGGGTGGCGATGAAACCGCTGACGGTCCAGACCACGGTAGAGACGGTGCGGGGGCTGATCCCGGCCAGTCGAGACAGGCTGGCGTTGTCGGCCGAGGCGGTGACTGCTTTGCCGAACGTGGTGCGGTTGAGCCACCAGGCCAAGGTGAGCGCGAGGGCGGGCACGACCAGCAGGATCTGGACGTTGGGTCCGGTGATCGTCAACCCAACGACGTCATCCCAGGTGTTGCCGATCGCGGTCGGGAACCGGATCTGGGCCTGGTCGGTGTCGAGCCGGGGCAGGGATTGGTTGATGGCGGCCAGCAGTTGGGCGAGGCCGACGGTCGCGACCAGCAAAATGACTCGCGGCCGGTTGAACAATCGCCAGACCACGGTGAGTTCGATGACCGCACCGATCAAAGCGCCGAGTGTGAGGCTGACGATCAGCGCGGGCCACATCGGCCAACCCCAGTTGATGACCAGCAAAGCAAACAGTGATGCGCCGGGAAGCCCCATGTTGCCGACCGCGAAGTTGATGACTTTGGTCGATCGGTAGATCAGCACGATGCCCATGGCCAGCAGGCCGGTTACGAGACCGCTGATCAACCCCGCGAACCAGGTACCGCGGGTGGGTGGGTTGTCAAGGAAGGGGATGGTGGCGAGCAGTTCAAGAGTCCGCATGGTCAGCCGCCTTCCGTTCCGAGGAACACGGCTCGGGCCAGGTCGTCACGTTCGGCGAGTTCATGGGCGGGGCCTTCGAAACGAACCTGACCTTTTTCGAGGAACACGGCCCGGTCGGCGATGGCGAGCGCCACGTTGAGCGATTGTTCAACGATGATCATGGTCTGGCCGGCTTCGCGGAGGGTGTCGATGTGGCTCAGCAGGTCTTGCACGACGGCGGGGGCGAGACCGAGGCTGAGTTCGTCAATGATGAGCACGTCGGGTTCGTGGAGCATGACCCGGGCCAGAGCCAGCATCTGTTGTTGACCACCGGAGAGGTCACCGGCTCGTTTGTTGAGGTGGTCGTTGAGCGCCGGGTACAACTCCAGCACCCGGTCGATACGCCGTTTCACGTCGGCGGGGTCTCGCCGGTAGCGGAACGCCCCCATTTCGAGGTTGTCGGCGATGGTCATTGACGGCCAGACCCCAGCCCCACCGGGAAGCATTTCGATGCCGAGTCGGCCTCGGCTTTCGGGGGTAGCGAAGGTGATGGTTTGGCCGTTGAGTCGAACCACGCCCCGTTCGGGGGTGACCAGACCGGTGATGGCTTTGAGGATCGTGGATTTTCCGGCGCCGTTGGTGCCGAGCAGTGCCAACGTTTCGCCTCGTTGCACTTCGAACGACAGGTCGAACAGCACCTGGATCTGGCCGTAGCTGAAGTCAACTTGGTTGACCTGAATGGCCGGAATGTCTTCCGGGTTGGCGGCCTGACGGCGTTCCTCGTCTTGTTCTTCTTGGAGTTCGGAAACGACGAGGCTGAGGTCGCGGCGGAGCCGTGACGAGCCGCGGATCACGAAGTAACCACCGAGCGGCATGAACAGCATGGTCAGCACGATGATGGTGGGTCGTTCACCGATGGCGTCTTGGAAGAACGCCGAGATCAGTCCGCCGCCGATCCCGCCGATGGCGAACATGAAGAAGGTTATGATGGCGGTTCCCATGCCGCGCAGTCGGTAAGGGACGACGCTTTGGATGGAAGGCTGGATCATGGCGAAAGCGGCGCCAAGGAAGGTGGTGTTGGCGGCGCCGACCGCGGCGAACAGCCAGACGTTGGGCATGTAGTACTGGACCGGCACCAAGATGGCGGCTGGGAGCAGCAGCAGGCCGAGGATTCGTAGCGCACCGTCGGGGTTGCGGCGGAAGGTGGCGTCGAAACGTTTGCCGACCCAGGGCAGGAAAGCGATGAGGAGGACACCGGCCGGGGCGACCGCCAACCCGCGTTCGAGCGCGTCGAGCCCGAATTCTTCTTCGAGGAAGAAACTTTGGATCGCTTGAGCTGGGAACAGCGCGAAGCCGATCGCAGCCATCGCGAAGGTCATGTTGCGGATGGTGTCGATCCGCCAGATGCGTGCGAACGCGGCTTCTACCGAAACCGCGGTGGCGTCTTGTCGGCTGAGGCCGGTACCGAGGACTTCTTTCTTTTCCCACTGGCCGCGTTCGGGTTCGGGAATAGCGAAGGCCAGGACGCCGAGCACCGCAACCGGGATGCCGAGCACGAAGTAGGCCCAGCGCCATCCGGCGGCTCCGCCGGCCAGCGCCGCGATTCCTCCGACCAGGATCGGGGAGGCAGCGCCGAAGATCCGGCCCACGCCCGCGTTGGTGGCGTACATGCGGCCGCGGGTGGCGATCGGGTAGGTGTCGGCCAGCAGGGTGCTGTGCACGGTGATGGTGTTGGCTTTGGAGATGCCGGTGAAGAACCGGGCGACGAACAGCATGAAGGCGTTGGCCGCGGCGCCACTGAGAAACGCAAAGAAGCCGAAGGCGAGGCTGGCGAACCCGACAATGGGACCGCGCCGGATGCGGTCGGCGAGCCAGCCCATCGGGCCAGCACCGAGCACGAAGAAGGCAACCGATGCGGTCGAGATGAAGGTGATGGTGCCGTCGGAGACACCGAACGTTTCGGCGATGTCGGGGCCGAGGATGGCAATGGCGGCCTGTTCGAGTTCGTCGAGCGAGTTGAGCAGGAGCAGCACGACGAAGGTATAGAAGCCGCCTTTGCGGAGACCTTCGCGCAGCGGCATTTCTTCCCCACCGACTCCCGGGAGGAGATCGTCGGCGAAGATGACGTCCGCGGATCGTTCGGCTTGGCTAGCCCGACGGGCCGCTTCTTCGTCGAGCACAGCGGCGGTGAGCCGGGACGCAACTGGTTGTTCGTTGTTCTCGCTCACCCATCCCCCGAAGGTTGTTTGCGTTGGTGCGCAGACTGTAGGCGAGACCACCCCGTGGGTCTATTCCCTACGGCGAGTTCAGTCGGTGCTGGTCGGGGGGTGAGGGTTGGGTGTGGTTGCGAGCGCGAGGAGTTCGCTCAACGACAGGTTGGGCCTGTCGAAACGGTGTCGGCTACGCTCCCCGGCGATGGGGAAGCGGTCTAGAGAATTTGTTCCCAACTCACCTGATGAGGTGACGTTGGAGTGGGTTGCGTCAGCGTTGAGTGACGCAACTGGTCGGGATGGCACGTCGGTGCGTTCGGTGGCGGTGGAGCCGTTGTCGACCGGTGGTCAAGGGATGACCGGGCAGACGGTGCGGATCCGTATCGAGTCGGACGATCCGGAGCTGCCGTCGAGCGTGGTCGCCAAGTTCGCGGCGTCGGATCCTCAAACCCGGGCTCTGGTAGAGAGCTACGACTCCTACGCCCGCGAGATCCGCTTCTATCAGCGTTTCGCGAGCCGGGTGCCGGTGGCGACCCCCAAGTATTTCGGGGCGTCGTACGATCCGGGGTCGTCGGGTCAGCCGGGTCCGGTGGCGTCTCGAGTGATCGACGCGTTGCCGGCGGCTGCCAAGTTGTGGATGTCGCGCAACGTCACGAAGTATTTGCGTCCGTCGGATCGCCGCTACGCCTTGATGATCGAAGACATGGGTTCGTCGGGGTCCATTTTTAGCCTGGTCGATCCGCCGTCGTTGGAGCAGGTGGCGTTGGCGTTGGACACGCTCGCCTCGGTTCATGCCACGTTCTGGCAGGATTCGTCGCTGGCTGGCGATGATGTGTTCGAGGTGTTGGTGACCACCACCCCGAGCCTGTTTTCTACGGTGGCGACCCGTCGTTCGTTGCCGATCGCGTTGGATCGTTACGACTGGTGCGGTCCGGCCGAGGAGGCTTTGTTGGCTGAAGCGGCGGACCGGTTAGCGGCCGACGTGGTGACGCTCAACACGCCGCTCACGTTGATTCATGGCGATCCGCGCAGCGACAACCTGATCTACACCCCGGATGGTTCGGTGATTTTGTTGGATTGGGCTGTGGTGGGTCACGGTCATCCCGGTTGGGATGTCGGCTACCTGTTGAGTAGTTGTCTACGCCCCGAAGAGTTTGACCACGCTGACCGTCTGGTTGCCGGGTACGAGGCTTCGATGGCGTCGCGTGGCGTTGAGGTCGGTGGCGCCTCGCTGCGGGAGGGTGTCGCGGCTGCGTTTCGGGCCGTGGCGGTGCAGCAGTTATTGTCGCTGGCGGTTTTTGATGGCCGCCTAGAGGACGCCGATGATGCCGAGTTGGCCGATTTCTGGCTGCCTCGGTTGGTGGCCGGCCTCGGTCACGACTGGGCCAGCGGGCGAGGTTAGATCGGCATCCCGTGGTGGGGTGGCACTTCGAAGCGGCCGATGGCGTCGGCTCGGCGGTGCAGGAGCGCCACCGTGTCGTCGAGGTTGCGGCCGATGATGAAGCGTCGCTGTTCGACCGAGTCGATCACGAAGTTGCCGAGGTCCACGAGGTTGGCTTCGGTGACGTCGCGCCCGGCTTTGGCCAGCATGTCTTTCATCTCGTCGAACGACATGGATTTGCGGCCGGTCGCTTCACCGATGCGTTGCAGGTGTTCGGGCCGGTTGCGACTGGCGGTGAACAGCCCGGTTCGTAGCAACCCACCGCTGGGGTAAAACACGCTGGCTCGCAGTTGGGTGTTTTCGCTGACGAGGTTGTGGTGGAGCGCTTCGGTGAAGCAGCTCACTGCGGCTTTGGAGGCGGCGTACACCGAGGCGGTGGGCACGGGGGCGAAACCACCGTCACCCGACGAGGTGTTGATGACCTGTCCGGGGTGGCCGTCGGCGAGCATTCGGGGCACAAACTCCGAGACGCAGATCGCGGTGCCAAAGACGTTCACCCCGAAGCACCACCGCCAGTCGTTGGGTTCTTGCTGCCAGGGTTTGCCACCGCCACCGGAGGTAACCCCGGCATTGTTGAACAGTAGGTTGACTTTGCCGTGACGTTCGTAAACGGCGTCGGCGAGCGCCGCTACTGAGGCTTCGTTGGTGATGTCGGTCTGGTGGCCACTAACGGTGCCGGGCAGGTCTTGATCGCTGAGATAGTCGATTGCCTGGGTGATGGCATCGTTTTCGACGTCGGCGATGACCACGTCAGCGCCGCGGCTCAGCAGCGCTTCGACGATCCCACGGCCAATTCCTCCGGCCCCGCCGGTGACGACGGCAACTGAACCGTCGATGTCGAGGGGTTGAAGTTCGTTGTGGTCGGTCACGCTGCGGTGTCGATCTGGTTCAGTGGGTTCATGCCGGGGCAGCCTTTGGCTCGTTCGGGAATGTCGGCGTAGCTAATCGGGGTGGCAACTTCGGCTTTGGTCGGGCAGTACTGCTCGGCGAGGGGCAGCAGCGCTTCGAGGTCGAAGTTGTAGACCCGGGCCACGTTGCTGGTGAGCAGCTTGGTGGTGTCTTCGACGCTGAAGTTGGCGAAGGTGAGCCGCAGGTGTTCTTTGGTGTGCGGATGGGAGCCTTCGATGTGGGGGTAGTCCGAGCCCCACATGATCCGGTCGACACCGACTTCTTTGGCGATTTCGGTTTCTGACGGCCGCAGGAACGAAGCACCGATGTAGCACTGGCGTTGGAAGTATTCGCTGGGGGTGAGCGACATGTTGGCCACCGCTTGACCACCGAAGATCGATTCGGAACCGTAACGGCTGTACTTCATGCGGTGGTAGAAGCTGTCGAGTTTGGCCAGCGTGTCAGGCACCCAGGAGGTGCCGGTTTCGGTGATGACGTAGTTGAGGTCGGGGTGCCGTTCGAACACGCCCGAGAACATGAGATGCCAGAGGGCCCGCTGGGTCCACCACTGCACTTCGAGCATGAACATGGCGAGCGACGCCGGGAAGTGGTTGCCGAAGTTGGGGGTGGCGCCCCCGGCGTGGTGGTTGAGCGGCATGCCGTGGGCTGCGGCGGCTTCCCAGATGGGGTTGTAGCTGGCCGAGTACAGCGGTTCGAACGGTGAGTCGGGCGGGGCGCCGGGCACCAAGATCCCGCCCCGGAGGCCGCTGGTGGCAGCCCATTCGATTTCTTTGACCGATCCTTCGACGTCGCCGAGGAAGATTTGGAAGATCCCGGCTCGGCGTTCGGGGGCTTCGGCGACGAAGTCGGCGAGCCACCGGTTGTGAGCGCGGAGCCCAGCCCAGCGGTATTCGAAGTTGTCGCCGTAGGCGGGCGCTTCGAAACTGGAGGCGGCGGCGGGGGCGAATGGCGGCTGGGTGTTGGGAAACAGCACGGTGGCGATCACGCCGTCTTCTTGCTGTTCGCGCAGGCGTCGTTCGCTGGAGTAGTTGCGGTCACCGAATTCGGCGGGGTCACCATCGACCCCGACTTCGAGTGGCGACCGTTCCATGTCTTTGAACAGTTCGCGTTGGCGGGCCACGCCTTCTTCGATGTGGGTGGCCCAGGCGTCGAAGTCTTCGTGGTACTTCTTTTCGAGGTACTGCTTGTAGCCACGAACTTCGGCGCCGCAGTGCGCGTCGGCGGAGATGACGATGTGGTGGTCGGTTTCTGGCAGGTGTAGGTCGCTCACCGCCCTACTGTTGCCGGTCGGCGACGGTGGGTGCAAACCCGACGATACGCAACCCGGTTTCGGTTACCCGGTGGGTTCTCGTTACCTGATGTTGGTGTTGGTGTTCTAGGTTCTGGTCATGGCTGCCGTTACCAAACCGGGGGAGTGGACCTTTGGCGTTCAGCTTCCCGTCCAGACGTTGACCCGTACGCTCGTTGACCCGTGGGAAGATTCGGCCACGGTCGATGATCTGGTGACGATCGCTCAAGCCGCTGATCAGCACGGGTTTGGGTTCATCGGGGTTTGTGATCACGTGGCGATCCCCGACAACGAGTACGCCGCTCGCATGACCACCACCTGGTACGACACGGTCGCCACGTTGTCGTTTCTGGCTGCCCACACCCGCTCGACCCGGTTGTTGTCGGTGGTGTGGATCGCGGCCTACCGGCATCCGTTACAAACCGCGAAGGCGTTCGGCACGCTCGATCACTTGTCGGGCGGACGTGCGGTGTTGGGGGTGGGCGCCGGCCATGTGGAGGCCGAGTTTGAGGCGTTGGGGGTGGATTTCGCGTCGCGGGGTCGCCGGCTCGATGAGACGTTGGCTGCGGTGCGGGGCGCGTTCGACGACACCTATGTGTCGCATCACGGAGAGTTCTATTCCTACGCCGATGTGGGGGTGGCGCCTCGTCCGGTGCAGGCCGAGTTGCCGATCTGGGTGGGCGGTGCCGGGGCGCCAGCGTGGCGCCGGGTGGGCCGGGTTGGTGACGGATACATCCCGATGGGGTTGGCGAAGGAGGAGTATCCGAACGCCATCGAGGTGATGCGATCGGCGGCCGAGCAGGCCGGTACCGATCCGGATCGTCCGCTCGACATCGGCTACATGCCGCCGTGGGGCTACTTGTTGGGGGAACCGCCGGAGGGGATCGGGTTTCAGTGGCTCGAAGGCGGGGTGGAGGGGTTGGCTGCCGATATTCGGGCCGCCCGAGCGCTGGGCGCCAACGTGATTCATCTCAAGTTGCGGGCTCGTGATGCCGCCGAGTACGTCGATAGTTTGGCGGCCTTCCGCGAGCAGGTGGTTCCGCTGGTCAACGAGGGTTGATCACGCTCGAGCCGAGGCCGAAAACCAGCGTTTGTTCGTAGGGGTTGAGCGGCTGTCGGCGAGGGCCGGAGGCGACGTCACAAACGTTGTTTGGTATGTCAGGCTCGCCTCATGCGGATCTCTTCTTGGACATGGTGTGGTGCGCCCGTGTTGGCCCGGCTTCGGATGGGTGTGCTGGCGGTGTTGGTGGCGGCGAGCGGGTTGGCGATGGCGTCCACCCCAGCCGCAGGGGTGTCGGTGACCGCCGAAGAACCCCCGGGAACACCGACCGAAGTTCGGCTTGAGCGTGCGGGCTTGCAGGGCTTGCGGGTGAGGTGGACGGCCACGGCCGATGTTGGCGGCGGCCCGATCACCCAGTATTCGGTCAAGCTCGATTCGGGTTCCGGCACCTGCACGGTCACCGACCCGGAAGCATCCGCTACCGAACTGGAATGCCTCATCGGCCATGAGGGGCTGACCTTCGACACTACCTATCGGGCGCAGGTCCGGGCCTCCAACGAGTTTGGTGATTCGCCGTGGACAACCCTGTCGCAACCGGTCGAGTACGTCGAGCTGGCCCCGGCTCCGGCCCCGCGCAACGTCAAGATGATGGCCACCGGGTTGGGTGTCATGACCTTGATGTGGGATGTGCCACCGGAGGACCCGAACCGAGATCCGGTGGCCGGTTTCGAGGTTTCGTTCTTCAGCGAAGGTCGAGTAACCGTCGTCGACGGTCAGGAGGTGGCAGAACCGCTCGTTACCTGCACCTACGGTGAGGACTCCTGCGTTTACTCGGCGGTGCTCAGCGACCTAGAAGCCGAGGTTGAAGGGCAGGTCGCGGCGTGTGACCTCAGCCCCTCGGCCGGTCTTACCGATCGCCAGCGTCGATGCACCTTGTCGTTGGCGTTTGCCACGGAAGCAGATGATCAGCTGCGGGCCGAAGTGCGGACGCTCGGGACCGTTTCACCCGCGGAGGGTGGGAGCGTGGCGGTGGATGCCGTGGCACAGATCGCGGGCCGCCCCCTCACCCCGCGCAACTTGTCGGCCCGGGTTTTTTGGACTCCGCCGGATCAAAGCGACTCTCCCGTGACGCGCTACGAGGTGACGGCGGTCCCGACGAGTGAGGGGCTCGACTCGCTCACCTGCACGGTGGGTGGTACCTGGTGCAACGTGACGCAAACCGTTTCGGGTGCCACCTACACCATTACGGTCAAAGCAGAGAACGCCAGCGGCTGGGGGCCGGCGTCCTCACCGGTGACCACCACCGTGCTTTCGGTAACGATCCCGGTCGATTCGGTCACGTTGAAGTCAACGCGCGGTGTTTTGATGGCGAGCTGGTTGCCGCCCTCCGGCACCTCAGCCGCGGACGAGATCAGCTATGAAGCCATCGCCTCCACGGCTGATTCCAAATAGCCGGACCATTCCTTGTCCTGCCAGACCAGCGGCACCTTCTGCGAGTTTCCTGACGTGCTCAAAGGTCGCCGCTACTCCGTTGAGGTAAGTGCGTCGATTGGGTCGAGCAAAGGAGAAGCGACGAAATCAGCGGAGGTGCGAGTACCGGCGCCTCCCGAACCGGTCGCCAACGTGGTAACTCAACCGGGCGATCGTCAAGTTGCCATTGGTTGGGATGCTCCCACCGACGATGGCGGTCTGAGCATCGAGCGATACTTGGCCAAGGTGGTTGGCAGTGGTCAGAGCTGTGAAACCGTTGACAAGTCGTGTGTGCTGCATGGACTCGAACGCGGCGAGACCTACGAGGTTGAGGTTTCGGCCTTTAACAGCGCAGGGGCTAGCGCGGCGGTACGAACGAATACCGGCAAACTCCCGAACGTCCCGAAGCCGGTCGCGGGCTTGAAAACCGAGTCGTTTACGTACCTTGACACTTCCAATCCCGAGTTGGTGGAGGTGAGGAACCTTGTAACGGTCGTTTGGGAATCGGCCGAACCGACCCCCGACTCGGGTCCCGTTGAGTACCTCGTAGAGCTCCTACCCGGAGAAGCGTTCTGCAAAACGTACGTGCCGAACTGTGTTTTCGCCAAAGGCATCGAACCGGGTGCGAACTATCAAGTCCGGGTCACGTCGTCGAATGCTCTCGGCAGCGCAACATCGGTGCTTGGTTCCGTCGTTGAGATCGCCGTGCCACCATCATTGGTGCAAAACCTTTCTGTCGAGTGGGCTGATCACAAGGGCTACCTCAATAGCGAAAAGTTGATAGTCAGTTGGGACCCACCTCTCGACGATGGCGGCACCGGCATCATCGGGTACGTCGCGGAGTCCATCCCGAATGGGGAACGCTGCATCGCCGATGCCGCGCATTTCCCGACCGACGAAGGAAAGGTCTTTTGTGAGTTCACCGGTGTCGACATGACTCCGGGCACCGAGTATTCGATTGTTGTTGCGGCGGTGAGCGGAGCGGGTTTGGGTGCGGTGAGCCAACCCATTGACGTCCGTGTTATTGGTCGCCCGTCTATTCCTCGCAACCTGAGCGCCGAATACGTCGATGGGTCG
>JAFMKU010000004.1:0-28214 GCA_017852795.1 Candidatus Neomicrothrix sp. | reverse complement strand
TGGACTGGACTCCACCCACCGAGACCGGAGGCGTTCCCGTCGTCGTGTATTCGGTGACGGGCAACTACTCGTGGGCCAACTGCATCGCTCGCAATACCACCACCTGCCGGATCACCAGTGACCAGATCAAAGAAGGCGAGACCTACACGCTGGTCGTGAGGGCGATCAACGTGGCCGATGGTGAGAGTTCGGCCAGCAAAGCCTTCGATCTCACCATTCCCAACGATGCCTATCGGCTTTCCACGGTCAAGGCTCGGGTCCAGAACCGAGAGATGACGGTGTTCTGGGAGCCGCCACCGGGGGCCAGCACCCGCGGTCAAATCACCTACCAGATCGACGTCAACCCGGGCAGGATGAGCTGCCAGACCACGTTGCACTGGTGCCTGTTTAAAAACGTGGAGGAAGGAAAGAAATACGAGGTGTCGGCGCGGGTTGTGAAACCGCTAGTCGAGAACCGGGACCCGTCCACCATTCTGGTTTCTGGTACCTATGTGCGTTCCACAGAGGTGATTGGTGAGAGTTGTACGCCAGCGACCAAAACCAACAACTACCTTGACGTGCCGAGCAGTTCGGAATTGAGCCAGGACTTGGGCTGCCTGTTGGCGCTGGGAATCGTCAGCGGCGATGACGGTATTGGCGGCGACAACAAATTTCAGCCGGGTACACCGATGCGGCGTTCGGAGTTTGCCTCGCTCGTTGCCGGGTTCTGGAAATCCACGACCGGTCGGACGTGCGGGGTGACCACCAGCAACAAGACGTACCGTGACGTGGCGCAGAGCAACCCGCACTCCGAAGCGATTGCCTGCCTGACCGGGCTGGGAGTGGTCCACGGAACCGCCCCCGGGCAGTTTTCTCCTAATCGCCTCATCACCCGAGCCGAAGCGTCGGTGATGGTTCGGAAGATTTTTGAGGCGGCGACCAGAACCCGCTGCCGTGCCCCGCATTCGTTCAGCGACGTGCCGAAACTCAGTTTCTACAGCACGTCGGTCAACTGTCTGCGTTCCAAACAGCTCGTCAATGGCACATCCGAAACGACGTTCTCGCCGTTCACGGCGTTGAACCGCCAGCAGGGAACGGCACTGGTCGCCCGCACCTTCCGACTCGTACTCACCGACGAGTATTCGCCGGGTTGAGACCGGATGACCTCAGACGGCTTTGAGGGCGTCCATCACCCCGCGCCACTGGCTGGCGTCGCTTTGGCCGGGGGCGTAGAAGCTCAGCCGATCAACGACGTCGCCGTAGCGGTGCTGCATCTCCGCTGCGACATCTTCGGGTTTGGCGACAACCGCGAACGCCTCCAACACCTCGTCGGTGATGAGTTCACCCATCCCAACCCAGTCGCCCTGCTTAGACAACGAGTTCAGGCGGGGGTGAAGGTCGTCCCAGCCGTGGATCTCCAACACTTTGCGGTAGGCCGGGGTTGATCCGTAGAACGCAATTTGTTGCCGGGTCGCAGCGTCGGCTTTAGCAAACTCTTCGTCGGTCTGGCCGGTCACGACGAAGAACGGGCCGGAGATCATAAAGCCGTCCATCGTTTTGCCGGCCTGTTCGCGGCCCTGTCGAAGGTTGGGCAGCGTGACCTCGCGCAGGTACTTCTCGGTGGTGAACCCGTGGCAGATAAACCCGTCGGCGACCTCACCCGCGGTGCGGGTCATGAGTTCCCCAACCCCCGCGAGCCAGATCTTCGGCGGACCAAAATCTCCGAGGTCGCGCTTGTCGGGGGTGAAGAACGGAGTCATCAACGTATGGGTGTAGAACTCGCCCCGGAACTGCAACGGTTCATCGGTTAGCCAGGTGTTCCAGATCGCCCGGATGGCGCTGATCATCTCTCGGGCTCGAGCCGCAGGTTTTGACCATTCCATCGAGAACCGCTTGGTGATGTGCGGTTTGATCTGCGTACCCAGCCCGAGATGAAAGCGCCCGTTGCTGAGTGCCTGAAGGTCCCACCCGAGGTTGGCGAGCAGCATCGGGTTACGGGCGAACGCCACCGCGATCGACGTGCCGAGCTCAAGGGTTTCGGTGTGTTCGGCGGCCAGCACCAGCGGAAGAAACGGATCGTGGCTGGTTTCAGCGGTCCAAACGCCGTCGTATCCAGCGGCCTCCTGGGCTTTGGCGTTGGCGATGATCGTGGTGATGTCAGGGCTTAGGCCGAGGCCGCCGTCAACCTTCATGAGGTAGTTCCTTTCGCTCGGAGTGCCCCTATTGGATCAGGAACCCTCACCTTGCGTTTCTAGCAGTTGGTTCGACCGCTTTGTTGCGAGCGCCACGTTGGGACCGTCACACCCGGCGCTTATGGTGTATTTTCATGTACTTTCATTTAGGCGGAACACGAAAGGCCAGCGGGCGGCGGCCCCTATCGGTGGCGAACCCGGCGGTGAATCGGGGCCGTGGCCCGACTCGATGGCCAACCTGGTTGGCGGTGGTGGTGGTCGGTGTGGTGATGGTTGGTGGTAGCGACGTTGGGCGGTCATCGGCCGAGACCACGATCGAGTACGAAAACGGTGTGGTCTCGCTAGCCGCCGCGTTCCGAAGCCAACTCTCACCGGTGCGGTCGGTGACTCGCGGTGGCGCCGCCACCGTGCGCTGCACGTTCCTCGATTGGATGGAATCGGCTCAGACTTACCGGTTCTTGCGCCGTAGTGAGTTGCCGTTGGCCAACGACCCGCTCATCCATTGCTGGTACCCGGCCGGTGCCGATGATCAGGGAGGCCAAGCACTTCCCGGCTACCCCAGTCGTTATCGACCCCGCAATGCATCCCGGCCGGAGTTGGTGACCGCCTGGGAGGCCACTCGTTACGCCGCCGATGCCGTCACCCTGCCCAACCCGACGGTGGCGCTTTCACCACCGTCGGCGCAGCTGGTTGGTGTCCCCACTTGGCTGGCCGTGACCAGCCCGTTGACGACTCGAGCGTTGTCGGCTCAAGCCGGTCCGGTCTGGGCCACCGTGCAACCCCGCCTGCGGTCGGTTGTCTGGGAGTTTGGCAACGGCGATTCGGTGACCTGCACCAGCGATCTCGCTCGGGTCTGGAAACCGACCTACGGTCGGTCGGAGCGCTCGGCATGCACCTACACCTTTCTGAGCTCCGCCGGTGACGGCCTGTTCCACGGGCGGGTCACGATGCGTTGGGATGTGCTCTACCAAAACAACGAATCTCTGGGGGCGTGGCGTCGCTGGCAGACGGTGAGCCGCAGCGCCCCCGTCACGTTCACCGTCAGTTCCCTTCAGGCCCTGTTCGACTAGGTGGTGTGTGTGTTGTTTCCCCCGACCCTTTTGACCCGGCGTGTCTGCCTAGTTCGTCAACAATCGCAGTTCGTCGATGTGTCCGATCGGTACATGGATCCAACCTTCGCGACTAGACCGCGGTTGTTCCTGCGGTGTCGGCCGGATCGTGCGTCCCGCTTTTGCCAACCGGGCGATCACCGCGCACAGCACCGCGTCAAGATCATCATCACGTTCCACCATCTGGTCGCGAAAATCTCCCAGCGCCACCCACTGTTCCAAAGCCACCACGATCCGTTCCCGCTGCGGTTGGCTTTCGCGGTGCTTGTAACTGGCGGTGGTCAACTCCCACCGGGCCACCGCACCCCCCGGGTAGGTCTCGTACACCCCCGCCTTGCCGCTGCGGTCCGCACCGAGCCCGGCCAAACGCTCCAGCACCCGAATCGCTCGCAGTGCCACGACCCCGATTCGGTCGGTCGAAACACTCAACGGCTGCTTGCCAATTGCGCGGCTGATCACCTGGTCGGTCAATCGCAGTTGCAGATCTCGGGGTGGATGCTCGGGGATCGCCAGCCCGGCGTGATGCGCGGTGATGGTGGCCACGAATGGGTCCGGCCATCCGAGCGGTGCATCCAGCCCGACCGCTTCGCAGCCGTCAGCCATCGCCACGATCGTGTCGTCGTCAACCACGCTCACCAGCTCAACCAGCGACCCTCCGTCAAGGATTGCCGCCGCCGTATTTTTCGGTTGAGAAGCGAGATCGACCCCCAAGACACGCACCCGATGATGCTAGGTCCTTCCCGACCGCTACGTTGAGAGCATGATCCCGAACCCTGATGGACCGGTCTTTCAGACGTTTCCGCTTGGCCCGCAATGGCCGGTGATCGACCCGTTCCTTTTCGCAGCCCACCACCGAGACGACTACCCCGAGAGCGACGGTCATCTGGGCCCGGCTCCGTCTCTCGCTGGTCGCCAGATCGGCAACGACTTCAGCGGTGATGATGGCTGGTCGATGTACCACGGTCTGCAAGTGCCCGGGTTTCCTCAGCACCCCCACCGAGGTTTCGAAACGGTGACCCACATCCGCTTCGGGCTGGTCGACCACGCCGATTCGTTAGGCGCAACCGCTCGGTTCGGGCCGGGCGACACCCAATGGATGACCGCCGGGTCTGGCATTCAGCATTCCGAAATGTTTCCGCTGATCGACACCGATCTCGATAACCCGCTCGAAATGTTTCAGATCTGGCTCAACCTCCCAGCCGACGACAAGATGGTTGACCCGTACTTCACCATGATGTGGCGGGAACAAACCCCGCAGGTCAACGCCCTGTGCGACCAACCGACGTACACCGAAATCACGGTGATCGCTGGACAGTTAGGTCCGGCCCATCCCAACCCGCCCCCTCCCAACTCGTGGGCCGCGAACCCAGATTCCGACGTGGCGATCTGGCACATTCAGATGGGCCGCAATGCCTCATGGACCCTTCCCGCCGCTAGCGGCCCCAACACCCACCGGGTTCTGTACCTCTACGACGGCGACATGCTTACCCTCACCGACGATTGCACCATCGGTGAATCCACCGGGGCGATCGTTGACGCCAACAAAGAGTTGCTGCTTCGGGCCGGTTCTGATGGCGCGTTCATCATCATGTTGCAGGGCCGGCCGTTGGGCGAACCGATCGCTCAACGAGGACCGTTCGTAATGAACACCGAAGAACAGTTGGTTACGGCCTTCCAGGAATACCGTGCCACTCAGTTCGGAGGTTGGCCCTGGTCTAGCCCCGACCCGACCCACGGCGACACCCCTCAACGGTTCGCGATCCACGCCGACGGCACCCGCGAAGTCCCGGACGAGTTCGTCTAAGGATCGGTGGTTTCGGCCATCAGCGCGGCCAGTCGTTGGCTGGCCGCCTCCGACAACGGTCCCGGCTGGAGTACCCGGTCGTTGATCCGAGCGATCGGCATCACGTTGCGGGTAGACGACGTCAGAAATGCCTCGTCGGCCTGCTCGAACACTTCGATCGACACATCGGCTTGTTCCACCTCGCTGGTTTCGAGCACCAGCGCCCGGGTCACCCCGGCCAGACATCCTGAACGCAGTGGGGGAGTAATCAGCCGGCCGTCAACGTTGACGAACACGTTGGTACCGGTCCCTTCGCAGAGCGCACCAAGCGTGTTGGCAAAGATCGCTTCGCTGGCGTCACGTTCGTGGGCGTAGGCCAAGGCAATCACGTTCTCGGCGTAACTCGTGGATTTCACCCCGGCGAGCGCTCCTCGTTCGTTACGGGGCCACGGCACGGTCACCACTGCCGCGGTTGGTGGCCACGGACGGGTCGGACCGACCCCCACAATCACGGTCGGTTCGCCGTCACCACGCCCCGAACCGAGCGGACCAGGCCCGGCCGTGACCGTCAAGCGAACCACCCCGGCCGCTTCGTTGGCTGCGATCGTGTCGGCCGTTGCCTGCCGTAACTCGTCGTCGCTGAGCTCCAGCGTGATCCCCAAACCGGAAAGGCTTTGCCGGAGCCGGGCCAGGTGGCGTCGCATGGCGAACGCCTCACCTCGCACCACCGTGGTGGTTTCGAAACAGCCGTCACCCACCGTCAACCCGTGGTCGTTGACCGGCACCGCAGCGTCGCGGCCCTCCACGATTACCCCGTTGATCCACCAGCGAGCAGCGTTCACCGTCAAAGCGTGGCACACCACAACCCGCGGCTGGTGCCACACCAGCCCCGACCGGCCCCCGACCGGTCTTTCCCCGCTTCGGGTTCTATGGAACGATGAGCCGGGACCGGATGGATCCGACGACGTGAGGACACCTATGCGAGTACTGGTAATGGGCGGCACACAGTTCAATGGTCTGGCGCTGGTGCATCAGCTGGTCGACGCCGGCCACGACGTCACCGTCTGCAACCGGGGACGAACCGAGTCCGACATCCCCGATTCGGTGGGCCGTCTGGTTGCTGATCGCACCGACCACGCGCAGCTCCGGTCGGTGCTTGGTGGCACCGAATGGGACTGCGTCCACGACGTCTCGGCGTACCACCCCGAAGACGTAGACATCATGATGGATCTGTTTCGCGACGCCATCGGCCATTACGTCTTTGCCAGTTCGACCGTGACCTACTGCTCCAACGACCGCGCCATCACCGAAGATGACCCCGACGAACGCGGCGAGACCCAAATCGAATACGGCCTCCACAAGTTGCTCTGCGAAGACCGCTTGTTCGCGGCCTATGACCAATGGGGCTTTCCGGCTTCTACCGTGCCGTTCTCGATGGTGCTTGGTCCGCACAACGCCATGCCCGACCGGGAGCAGCGCATGTTTGCCCGGCTGCGTGCCGGTCGACCGGTGATGATCCCCGGCGATGGTTCAACGCTGCTTCAAGTTGGCGACGTTGACGATCAGGCCCGGGCGTTGGTGGCCATGATGGGCAATCCGAAAACTTTTGGCCGCCGTTACAACCTGACCGGTTCCGAAGCGGTGACCCGCAACGACTATGTGGCGATGTGCGCCGCCGCGGTCGGCACCGACGCCGACGTCAGGTACATCCCCGATGACTTGATGGAGGCGCTCTGGACCGGGCAGCGCAGCGTGCACGTCGCTAGCCAAACCGGAGCGCTCAACATCCGGTCCAGCGACGACGCCAAACAGGAACAGGCCAGCGGTCCCCGAGCGTTGCTACGAACCCGGTTCATGCTCTGCCTGAACCTGATCCAAGCCCTCGCTCCCAACATTCACTGGTGGAATCAGGACACTTCGTTCAGCATCGACCGGCTCCGCACCGACGTCGGTTGGGAACCCGAACACACCACCGCCACCATGCTCGATCGGGCCTACCAGTGGTGGGCCGACAGCGAACAGGTTGCGACCGAGTTCGACTGGAGCACCGAAACGCAACTACTCGAACAGTTGGACTGAGCGGCGAAGCCGAGGTGCGGGCTAGTTGATCTGTCGGTCTTCGCCGTCCCAGTACGGGGCTCGCAGCTTGAACTTCTGGAGCTTGCCGGTCGCGGTGCGGGCCAGTTCGTCACGGAACTCAACTGAGGTCGGGCACTTGTAGTGGGCGATCTTGTTTCGACAATGCTCGATCAGGTCGGCCTCTGACACCTCGCTACCGGCACTGAGCACCACCAGCGCTTTCACCGTCTCACCCCACTTTTCGTGGGGCACACCGATCACCGCAACTTCGGCCACCGCCGGATGCGAAAACAGGCAATCTTCAACCTCGATCGACGACACGTTCTCGCCACCGGAAATGATCACGTCCTTCTTGCGATCTTCCAGGCACAGGTATCCCTCGTCGTCGATGAAGCCACCGTCACCGGTGTGGAACCAGTCGTCGGCTAACGCATCCGCCGACGCGTCCGGATTTTCCCAATACGACTTGAGAATGTGGTTGCCGCGGGCCAGTACCTCGCCGTCGTTCGCCACCTTCATGGTGATGCCCACCGCCGGGACCCCAGCTCGGCCCAACTTGGCGGCTCGTTCGGCGGGCGTGTCCGAATCCCATTCTTGGCGGCTGCGGTTGATGGTCAGCAACGGCGCGGTTTCGGTCAGGCCGTAGATCTGAATGAACTCCCAACCGAGTTCGGTTTCGACCCGTTCGATGGTGCGGGTTGGTGGGGGAGCGCCGGCCACAATCATCCGAACCCGGTTCCGGCCCGGAACCTCACCGTCCCAATCGGCCGCCGCGTCGAGGATCGCAGCTACCACCGCCGGAGCACCGCACAACAGCGTTACCCCATGAGCCTCAATCCGGCGCAGGATTTCAGCCCCGTCCACTTTGCGAAGCACCACCTGAGGCACCCCCATGGCGGTGGTGCCATAGGGCATACCCCACCCGTTGCAGTGAAACATTGGGAGGGTGTGCAGGTAGACGTCGCGGTCGCTGACCCCGGTATGCCAACCAAAAATCGCCGAGTTCGACCACAGGTTGCGATGCGTCATTTCGACACCTTTCGGGCGTGCCGTGGTGCCCGAGGTGTAGTTGATGGTGGCGGTCGCGGTTTCGTCGGGTATCCACGGAGTGGGTTCACCTCCAGCGAACAGCACCGAGTCGGATTCTTCTCCAGCGATCAGCCGATGCGCGACCGGAATGTCACCCAGCGACGATTCGAGTTCCGGGTCGATGATGAGGACCTCGGCCCCGCTGTGTTCGACGATGTAGGCCACTTCGTCGCGGCTGAGCCGGAAGTTGATCGGGACCGCCACCCGACCCCACGCGCTGGCCCCAAACAAGGTGACCAGTAGCCGAGCGGCGTTGTGCGACACGATCCCTACCCGGGCCCCTGGAGCGAGCCCCAACTGGTCGAGTCCGGCTGCCATCTGCGAGGAAAGATCGTAGAACTGCCGGTAGGTCAGGTTGCCGAGGCTGTGCGCCGGTTGGTCCGGTTCGTCATAGATCCCGACCCGATTGCCGTACACCAACGCGGCCCGTTCGAGATGATCACGGATGGTCATTGGTACCTGCATGAATCCCCCTGAAGACGCGTTTAGCCCTCTGAGATCCTGCCCGGTTACAACGGCGAGCACAAGACCCCCACCGCGACCGGTTCGGTTTCCGACCGGACTGGTTCGGTGGTTCAGTTTCGGTGGTTCAGTTTCGGGGGGAACCGAGTGGCGTGGTTAGCGCTGGTGGACCCGGCGGCCGTCAACCCAGACGGTGTCAATGTCGGCCGCGGTGGTGAGCCGAGCCAGCTTTTCGAAACGGTTGGCGTCGGGTTCGTTGTCGCGCCAGCGGATTACCGAGCCCGGCGCGGTGGTGTTGATCGCCACCGCGTCGAAGCGGCGACCCGGTTCAAGCAACCCCACCGGTAAACCAAGCGCTTCGGCGCCACCCGCGGTCGCCATCCAAAACGCCCGAACCGTGTCGATCGCGGCGCCCGCCACACCCCGCTGATCCGATACCAGCGTGGCGTCAACCCCGTCGGCGCGCAGCCGAGAAACGGTGACCGCCTCGTTGATCTGCTGAAGCACCCCGGGCCGGATTCCGGCCCCGATGTCGGTCCCCAAACCAACCCGAACCCCAGCCGCCGCGGCCTCCGTCGCAGGAAACACCGCGTTTGCGAAGTAGGCGTTGGAGATTGGGCAGTGAGCAATCGCGCTACCGGCTTCGGCAATCCGGTCGAGGTCGGCACTGCGGACATGAGGGGCGTGAGCCAGCACCGTATGGTCTCTGAGCAAACCAAAGCGGGCGATGGCTTCGGTGTCGCTCTGGCCGAACCGATCGAAGGCGTAGCCAGCGTGCCAGTCGCTTTCCGAACCGTGGGTTTGGATCAGCGTGCCGGTTTCGGCTGCTAACTGCCCGAGCCCGGTCAACAGTTCATCGGTGCAAGCCGGCAGGAACCGGGGGGTGAGGATTGGCCGCACCAGCCCTCGTCCGTTGTCACTGGCGGTGACGTCAAGCAACGAACGACGGCTCGCGGCTAGACCGGCCGCCGCGTCGGTGTCTCGATACCACTCAGGGGTGCCTTCCGGATGATCCATCGCCACCCGTCCGACCAAAGCCCGCTGGCCGAGATCCCGACAGGTTTCGGCCAGCACCACCGTCGCTTCTTCGTGGACCGACGCGAAATACACCGCGGTGGTGGTGCCGTGAGCCAGCAAGGTGGAGACCAGATCGGGATACACCCGTTCGGCCACCAAACGATCAGCGAACGACGCTTCTAACGGGAACGTATACGAAAACAGCCATTCTTCTAACGGCAGGTCGAGGGCGGTGCCGTTTTGTTCCCACTGGGGGGCGTGCACGTGCAGGTCCACAAAGCCAGGGGTGACAGCGGTGGTCGCCGGAAGCGTGACGTGCGCCGGCGACTGCTCGCGCAACGTCGTTGCCGCCGCGCTCTGGGCTGGTTCCACCGCAGTGATTTCCCCGTCGGTTACAGCGAACACCACCCGGTCGATGCTGGCCCGGGTCGGAGCTGGGGTTTGCACCCGGGTTGCTTCAAGGGTGAACGAGGTCATGGCCGCGGGTGGGGCTAGCCAACCGGATCGGAGGTGCTGCGATCGGGGGTGCTGCGATCGGAGGCCAGATGACCGGCCCGATGGCCACCGGTCCAGTCCTCCTCAACAGCCCGAGCCGCCAACGAGCCGGTCACTCGAAGCTGGGGAACCTCACGCAGGCTCCGTTTCAGTTCGGCAAACCCCGGGAACTCAGCCAGTCGGGTCACCGCATCCCACAACACGAGCGCCTCTTCGGGTTCGGGAACCCGAGAGATGACCGGGCCGAAAAACGACCAGGCCTGTCCGTCGGGCCGGTTGAACGTGATGATCGGGGTACCAACATCTCGACCGGTGCGGCTCAACGCCAGTTCGGTTTCCTGATCGAGTTCGTCATCCCACGACACATCGTCGAGCGCCGACGCGAACTGAGGATCAAGCCCCGCCGCGACCAACACCTCCCGGGCATGATCGGGAGTGGACAGGTAAGGCCGACCCCCGCGAGCTTCGGCCTGTTCGGGTTCGAGATCCCACCAGCTCGCACCAAACGCAGCCACCAGCGCCCCCAGCGGCTCGTTGCCGTGAGCCTTGCGCACCGCGGCGGCGACCCGCAGGAACCGCAACCCGGCGGTGTGGCCCTGTTCGTATTCGGGTGGGAACTCGCTGGCGTAATCCTTGTGCTTGTTGAGTAGACGCAACGAAATGAACCGCCACGTCACCTCCAACCCGGTCTGTTTTGAAACTTCCGCGACCCAACGAGAAGTGATCCAGGCGAACGGGCACACCGGATCCCAAAAGAACTCGATGCTGCCATCGGCAGTGTTGCTGCCGGTGCTCATACGCGAGAACCGATCGCACGATCAGCGGTCTGGCCGGCCAACGCCACCAACTCCGGGTCGTGGGCGTTCAGACAGAGGTTGATCGTTACTCCGTCGAGACCCAGGTCGATCAGATCCGAGATCGCCTCGCCGAAGGTGTCCGGGTCGCCGATGGTGGCTCGGGCACGGATGAACTCACCGGCCGAGGCAGGCCAGCCGTGAAGCGCCACGTAGGCGTCGATCGCGGCCTGGGCTTCTTCCATGGTTCGGCCGATCACCCCGGTGACGAGTTTGGTGACCTTGATCGTTGAGCGATCTCGGCCCAACCGTTCGCAATGAGCGTCCAACACCTCCAACTTGCGGGGAACATCGGCGACTTCACCGACCAGGTTCGATTCGTCGGCGTACTGGGCGACCATTCGCAGTGTCTTTTTCTCGCCCGAACCACCGATCATGATCGGGATCGACGACAACGGCTGAGGCGAGTTGATCGCCTCGGTCGTCTGATAATGGGTGCCATCCACGGTGGGGCGTTGGTTGCGCAACATCGGAATGATGATCTGCAACGCCTCCTCAAGCTTTTCGAACCGGTCGGTGAACGTGCCGAATTCGATCCCGAACCCGACGTGTTCCATCTCGAACCATCCAGCCCCGATCCCGAGCGTGGCTCGACCTCCCGAGACGTGGTCGAGGGTGGTGATGATCTTGGCCAGCACCGCCGGGTTTCGGTAGGTGTTGCCGGTCACCAAGGACGAAAGCCGAACCGTTGAGGTGTGCTGAGCCAACGCCGCGAGCAGGGTGTAACACTCCATCATCGGATCGTCCGGGTTGCCGATCCCCGGTAGCTGATAGAAGTGATCCATCACCAATACCCGGTCAAACCCGCTCGCTTCAGCCGCTTTGGCCTGAGCGACCACGGACGGGAAAATGCCGGCGTTCTGGCCATCCGGGTAGGTGAAGTTTGGGATCTGGTAGCCGAGCCGGGTCATGGTTGCTCTCCTTGGATGGGGACTGGGTTGGTAGTTGAGCTGGGTTGGTAGTTGAGCTGGGTTGGTAGTTGAGACTGGGGTCAGCCGACGTTGTCGTGAGGGAGCGAACCCCGGGCCGCCCGTAGATAACCGTACGGGGTCGCTTCCCGGAAGTTCGATACCCGACTGGTGTAGACGTCGGCGTACTTCTCGACTTGCCGGGCAAACAGGCTTTTGTCGATACCGGCCCGCATCAACGGACCCCAATGCGGGTTCCCGAGGCGGCTCGCGGCTTCAGCGAGCGGGGCCAGTTCGGCGTCCAGTGCGGAAATCTCGTCACCGGTCGTGTCGATTTCGGTATCGACGGTGCGGTGATCGCTGCCGTCGACGACCAGTCGCCGCCGATGCATCCGCAACTGGGCGTAGCGTTCTTCCAGTTCGGCTTTGTGATCCATGCGAAGCCGGAGTTGTTCGGTTTCGTCTACGAAACTGCGCGCCGATTGCACCTCGGCTTCCAACTCTCGAGCGATCAATGCGGTGCGCCACCGCAACACGTCTTTGGTGACGTGCACGTCACCAAACAGGTGGTCGCCGACATAGAGGAACTGGCTGGCTTCATGCCCAAGCGCCGCTTCGACCATCCGGGCGTCACCACCTTGATACACCTCGCCGGAGGTCAACGGGCCAACGTGAGGTTCCAGCAACCCCCGTTCAGCGTCAACCAACCGATACACCGGCTGTCGTTGTGCGAAGAACCGTGGTTTGGCGGCGCTGACGATCACCAGATCAAACAAGTCCCGCCAGGTTTCACCGTCGGGTAGCGCGTCGTCGAAACACCACGACATCATCTGCTGGGTGTACCACCACTCCGAGTTGGTGATCAGCAGCAGTTGTTTTCCAGCGAGCCGCTGGTCCTGCAACGTCCCGAGAAGGTCCGGGTCTCGCACAACGAATCGGTCCGGGTCGTTGACGATCTGGCTTTTCAGCACCCCTTCCAGGTGAGCTGCACCCAACGCGGCATCGATCTCTCGGTACAGCGACCGGTACGAATGCACGCCGGGAAGCGGCTTGCGGTCGTGACGATCAACGAGCTGGGTCCACAACGAAGCCCGACTCAATTCGAACAGCGTGTTCATGAACTCGAACCGTTCGTCTCGCAGTTCGATGACTTCACCGTCGTAACAGTTGCGTTGCTCGTCGAAACTCAGATGGGCGGTACCGTGCTGGGCTCGCACCACGTAGCCGAACCGGGTGGCTTTGACTAGGTTGCCGAGCTCAAGGTCGAAGGTCAGCCCGAGAATGAACTCGTCGGGATCGAACGTCAGGTCTTTCACCGGCCAACCTTTGGCCTGCAACCAGATCTGAGCGTGCTCAAAAGCCGCGCGTTCCCATTCATCAACCCGGTAATGGATCAGCGTGTAATCCATGTCGTACCCGACGGCCCGAACCCCCCGCAGATTGAGGGTGCGGTTACAGAACAAACCGCGTTCGGGTGAGCCCAGTTCACTCATTGGGTCTCCAAACGACGAAGTTGCCGTCTCAACCAGTTCTGCTGGTCGTCTCGGTATTGACGGGCCGGTTCGGTTCCCTGCCACATCTCAATTCCGTGCGGCACCCCGGGGTAGACGTGCAATTCGGTATCGACCCCCGCCGCCATCAACCGCTGAGCGAAATCGATGTCTTCGTCTCGGAAACCGTCAGCGCCACCCACACAGACATAACTCGGCGGCAGACCAGCCAGGTCGTCGGCTCGAGCCGGGGCCGCATCAGCCGGAGGGTCACCGTCGGCCAGTTTCCCGAGGTACGAGCGCCAACCGTAGGAGTTGGAATGGCGCGACCAGACCACTAGGCCATCGGTTTGAGATGACGCCGTCTGCATCCGGTCGTCGAGCATCGGGCAGTCAAGCAACTGGAACGCCACCGGCGTATCGGAGCGATCCCGCATCCGCAGACCCAGAGCCGCGCAGAGGCCACCACCAGCGCTCACCCCGGTGATGCCCACCCGCTGCCGGTTGATGCCTAACGCTTCGGCGTGTTCGAACACCCAAAGCAGGCCAGCTTCAACGTCGTCGATAGCAGCCGGATAGGGGTCGTCGGGGGCTAGACGGTATTCGACCGATACCCCCACCATCGAGAACTCGACACACCACCGATCGAACTTGGCGTCGTCCATTGATCGATCGCCGATCACGTATCCGCCACCGTGAATCGAATACAGGCAGGGGAGGGGCCCGGTCACGCCGACCGGTCGATGCACCCGCACGATCACCGATGGATCTTCGGACACGACGTGGTCTTGGCGTTCCACGGCATCGCTGAGGTCGAGTTCGCCGACCAGACCGATCTCGCGAAGAAACGCCACCTGAGCGTCGTCCATGTCGGGGAGCGGAAAACGCTCCGGGTCAAGGTCAGGATGAAGTCGCGGTGCTGTCACAAGGTGTGACCGTATCGCTTCGCGGCAGTCGGAACGCAGTAGGAAGGCCAAGCATGGTGAGCACCACCAGCATGGTCATCGTTGCCTGCATCCCCGCCACCGGGTTCGCGGCCTGGGCCAGCAAGGTGATCGCCACCGCGGCGGTAAGGGCGCTACCGATCTCCTGGCTGATACGACTCATTGCGCTTCCCATGCCCAGTTCCCGTTCGGAAACGTCGCTGACCGCCAACGCCTGACAGGCCGCGTGAGCTAAACCCACCCCGATCGAATAGAGCACGTTTAGCGGAATCCAGACGGTCCACAACGCCCGTAGGTCGCCGACCACGTTGGCCAGCAACAGACCGGCGCCGGCCATGGTCAGCATCCCCGGAAGCAACACTCGTCGGTGCCCGAACCGGTCGGCCCAGCGGCCGCTGGCAACGGTGAGCGGACCGGCCACCGCCGGGATAGCGGCGATGATCAAACCGGCTTCGAACAGGCTGTACTCCCAGGCATCGGTCAGGAACGCCAGCTCGGCGAGGAACACCCCACCGAAACTTCCCGCCACCAGCAACTGAAGCAAAGCACCGGCGCGAAACGAAGGGATCGACAGCAAGTTGAGGTTGATGATCGGGTTCTGCCGGTGTTCGCTGCGTCGGACCAGGGCGTAACCGAGGGTCGCGGCACAGACCAGCGCGGTCAACGTCCGAACATCGAAATAGCCCCAGTCATCGCTTTGCACGATGCCGAGGATGAGTCCACCTACCGAACCGATGATCAGTACCGCGCCGAACAGGTCCGGAACATGACGATCCTGAGATTGATCCTCGAAGGTCAACAGCACCAGCAACGCGGCCAGGATCACCAACCCGATAGGCAGGTTCGCCGCGAACGTCCAACGCCAACCGACGTTTTCCACCAGCGCGCCACCAATCGCTGGTCCTGAAGCGGCGGCGATCCCACCAATCCCCCCGGTAATTCCTACCGCGGTGGCTCGTCGTTGCGGCCCGAACGCGTCGAGCATCAAGGCCAGCATGGCTGGGCTCTGGAAGGCGGCACCGGCCGCCTGAAGCACCCGGGCCGCGATGAGCAGCTCGACGGTGGGGGCGATCGCCACCAGGCCCGAACCGAAGAGAAAGACCGTCAATCCGGCAACAAACACCCGAGCCCGTCCGTACCGATCGGCGGCCCAACCTCCGGGCACGATCAAAGCACCGACCGTGATCGAAAACGCGGTGAGTGCCCAGGAGACGGTCGTGGTCGACGCGTCGAAGCTCTCCGCGATCTCCGCGAAAGCCACGAAACTCACCGAGAAGTTGAGGGAGGTCAGCACCATCGCGGCACCGATCGCCGAAAACGCGAGTCGGCTCACCCGTGGGCGCTCGGTTGCCGATCTCGCTATCTCATCAGTCACTTAGCCTTCATCCTGATCGGTCTGCGATTGGGAGGCTCGATCCGTCCATTCGGTGAGATGCCCGTGGTGTAGCTGCTTGCGTTGTTCTAGATGCCGTTGTATCGGGGCGTCAAGAACGCTGACCGCACCAACGATGACGATGGCGACGATGGCATCAAGCCACCAATGATTTCCGGTGACCACGACCGTGATGGTCATCACCGCCGGATGCAGCAGCGCGACCCACCGCAACCAGTGGGTTCCGGCTTTGACCACCGCCCAGCCGCCGATCACCGCCCAGCCGACATGAAGTGACGGCATGGCCGCGATCTGGTTCGCGGTGTTGGCTACCGTTTCGCTGTCGTAAATCTTCGGCCCGTACACCTGCAGGGTGTCGATGAACCCGAGATCTCCGAACCATCGAGGCGGGGCCAGTGGAAAGCCGATGTGGATGATCAAGGCACATCCGGTGGTGGCGAAAAGCACCCGGCGGATCCGACCGTAATGGTCGGGGTGGATGACGTAGATCCAGATGATGCAGACCAGCGTGCCTACGAAATGGGCGTAGAAGTAGTAGCGGTTGGCCAGCCAAATCGCGAGGTCGTTGTCGAGGATCAACGCTTGGAAGTCGACCTCATTGAAGATCCGGAGGTGACGTTCCCAACCAATCAACCGGTCGCTATTGGCGTAAGCCTCAACGAGTTCGTCTTTGACCAACAATCGGGCGGCCCGGTAGGCAAACAATCCGGCGATGAGCAGCGCCATTTCCCGTATCAGTGGCAGCCCGAACCGGGCCTGCCAACGAATCCCGAGAATGGTGCCTCGGTTCCCTCGGCTGGGCGTGCGTTGCATTGTGACCGTTACTGCCCGGTTGAGGTGTCGCTGCTGGTGCCGTCGTCGGTGGTTTCTTCCGACGGCTCGCCATCGTCAACCAATGGAGCTTCGTCGCTGTCAGCCGCATCGGCCGCGTTGAGCGCGGCAACCAACGAGGTTGAGTATTCAAGAAGGTGCCGGTTGCTGCTGCTCACCGGCAACGCGTATTCGCTGATCGCCGCGGCGATCGCTTCTTTGGTTTTCGCGCCGGAGATCCCGTCAACCGGGCCCGGGTCGAATCCGAGCGTGGTCAGGTTTCGTTGCAAGGTCGCGATTTCGTCACCGGTAAGCGGCTCCGATTCGGGTTCCTTGACGGTGTCTTCGTCGTCAGCGGGTTCGGCATAGACAGCGCCACCTTCGTCGAAGAACCCACCGACGACCGGCCCCGCCGCTTTGCCGACGATCAGCAGCATGATCGCGAGCAGGACCAGCATGAACACGCCTTGGGCGTGGGCATGCATTGGTCGAATCTCCTGCCGGGCCATGGCGAAACCTACGAGTGGGCTAGGCCGAGACGTTCCTCGGCGGCATCGACGGCGGCGACCACGAAGTTGGCCAAGCCGTCAGCTTTGCGCTGACGGCGGAAGGTACGGCCCCCCAACCAATCCCCACCAAGCAACTTGACGACATCGCCAACTTTTTCGATGACGTTGCCAGCGTGGAGCGCGTAGGTGACGAACCCGGCGGTGGGTTTGCCCCAGATGCCCGGAATGTCGAGCAGTTTGCCCGAATCGCCAGGCCGGTGACCGCCGATGATGATCCCATCGGTCCAGGTGCCGAGAAACACCATGTCGGCATCGGTCAGGTAATCAAGGTTGACCTTCCGACTGTTCCAAACCCCGACCTCATGGCCAAGTTCTTGAACTGCTGCACCGATCATCTCTGCGACCGCAGCGGTGTTGCCGGTTCGGCTTTCGTAGACGACTGCTACCTTCACGTGACCCTCTCCATCGTTCGGTGCCGCCTCTGAGTCTGCCACTCAGGTTGACGCTCCGCACCTTGTCGTTTAGTTCCCGCCCCGCTGCAATAGCTGTTCCCGTATCTTCTCACACATCGGGCAGATCGGGTACCGGGACGGGTCGCGGCTGGGAACCCACACCTTTCCGCACAACGCCCGAACCGGAGTTCCTTCCACGGTGGCCCGGGTGGCGTCGGCTTTGCGAACGTAATGGGCGAACCGGTCATGATCACCGTCATCGGTGATCGGGTTCGTGGTGGTTTGCTCGGAAGGAGCGGTAACGACGTCGGACATGGCCCCATTCTGGCCGATGGAATGGGGCATCCCTCGGGACGGGTTAGCGTTCCGTTGTGAACCCCGGAATCGTACGAGCATTGATGGCCTATGTGCTGTGGGGTGTTTCGCCGATTTTCTGGCGTTGGGGGCAGGGTGGCGCCGCCGACATTCTCGCTTTTCGGATCGTTTCCACCGTGGTGTTCCTGCTGATCGTGCAGGTTTTTCGAGATCGGGCGGTTTCGCTGCGCCGGGCCGCAGCCATACCCGGAGTGCCGCGCCTGATGCTGTTCGCTGCGGTGCTGTTGTCCATCAACTGGTTGGGGTTCATCTGGGCGGTCAATCACGATCATGTGATGGCCGCCAGCCTCGGCTATTTCCTGACACCGCTGGTCAGCGTGCTGCTGGGGGTGTTCACGCTGGGCGAGAAGCTCCGGTCCGGCCAGTGGGTAGCGGTGGGTTTCGGTGCCGCTGGTGTCGTTGTGCTGTCAGCCGATCTCGGAGGGCTTCCTTGGATCTCGTTGCTGCTGGCCGGCTCCTTCGGGTTGTACGGCCTGCTTCGCAAAACCGCACCGGTCGAGTCGTTGGACGGGTTGACGCTGGAAGTTTCGCTGATGGGCCCGCTGGCCGCAGCTGCTCTGGTCTACTTGTCGGTGACCGGTACCGACACCGGCGTCTCAGCGGTTGACGGCGGGTGGGGTTGGGTTTGGGTGCTTTCCGCGGGGGTCGTGACCTCAACCCCGCTGCTGTTGTTTGCGAACGCAGCCCGTCAAATCCCGTTGTGGCTGGTGGGGATGCTGCAATACGTCACTCCGACGTTGCAGTTCCTCCTCGGGGTGCTCGCCTACGACGAAGATTGGTCGGGTGGGCAGATCGTCGGGTACGTGGTGATCTGGTCAGGTCTGGTCGTGTTCTCCGCAGAGGCAGTCCGTCACGCCCGTCAGACCCGTCACGGCCGACGGGTTGTCTACTAACTCGCCCGTTCGACGTGACTGGCGATGGCGCTCACCAGTTCCTCGTGCAACGAATCAGGCAGGTTGTGCCCCATGGTCGGGAACATCAACAGCCGTGAGTGCGCCACCGCGGCGGCGGTGGCCTGACCACCGGAAGGTTTGACCAGCAGATCTTTAAGACCGTGGATCACCAGGGTAGGGGTGGTGATACTGCGCAGACCGGGGGTGCGGTTGGGGCTACCGGCGATTGCCGCGGTCTGGCGCTGGACCCCTTCCGGACGCCACGACCGGGCCACTGACGCGGCGCTGCGCCGCCGGGTTTCGGCCTCAAAGACGAACCGCCTGGTCACCAGCGAGTTCTCGGTCGGGTCGGCGGGGGAGGCCATGGCGGCGGATCAACTCCCAAGCCAAACCACCGTTGCGCCGGTCGCCGGTGTGTGACATCACCGAAGTCAACGAACGAACCCGCTGCGGGTGATGGATCGCCAACGACTGGGCGATCATTCCACCCATCGACATGCCCACCACGTCGGCCTGAACGATGTCGAGTTCGGTCAATAACCCGGCGGTGTCGTTGGCCATGTCGTCGATCGTGTAACCGACGTTGGACACGGCCCGGCGGGTCAGCATGGCGGTCACCGAAGCGGCCTGGCTGGGTGGTTCCCAATCAAAAGCGGTCGAAAGCCCACTGTCGCGATTGTCGAAGGTGATGACCTCGAAGCCCTGACCGACGAGATGCTCCACGAACCCTTCCGGCCAGTCGATCAACTGTCCAGCGAGGCCCATGATCAGCAGCAGTGGTCGTCCCGAACCTTGGCGTTCGTATTCGATTGTGACCGATGAGGGAAGCGTGACCTGTGCCATGACACGAGAGTAGCGGCCTAACCCTCGAGGGCCTCCGCCGCCTCGGTCCACTGTTCGGTGAGGGTTACGGCTTTGGCTTTGGCTTCCTCGTATTGGTTGGCCAGCACCAGCACCTCTTCGGGACGGTCGTAGATCGTCGGGTCCGCGAGTTGTTCCTGAAGTTGGGCGACCCGAGCTTCGGCTTCGTCAACCTCGCGTTCGAGGCGTTGGACCTGTTTGCGAAGCTGACTGGTGTTTCCCCGGTTGGCAACCTCCGGTTGGCCAGACGCTGGCTGGTTTTTCGCACCCGACGAACCAGCTTTGGAGGTTTTGCCCAGCCCGACCCGGGCTGCAGCTACCCGCGACGGGTCGGGGGGTGTCAGGAGTTCTTCGGGCACGCCGTCATGCCAGACCGCTCGTCCGTTACGAACATCGATCACTGCGTCGGCGGCGTTGCGGATCAGGTGCCGATCGTGGGTAACTAGCAGCACCGTGCCCGGATAGGCCACCAGTGCATCTTCGAGCACGTCACAGCTGGGAAGGTCCAGATGGTTGGTGGGTTCGTCGAGCACCAGCAGGTTGACCGGTTCGATCATGGTGCGGGCCAGCGACAACCGGGTGCGTTCACCGCCGGAAAGGTCACGCACCATGCGGTCGGCGGCGTCGCCAGGAAACCCGAAGCTGCCCAGCACGGTCCGCAGGTTTCGTTTTCCGGGATCGATCCCCCCGGAGAACGTGGCGATCACCGTCTTGTCACTGTCGAGCTCGTCGGCTTGATGCTGATGAAACTTGGCAACCGACACGTTGTTGCCGAGGTTGGCTTGACCGGCGCTGGCCTCCAGCTCGCCGAGTATCAGCTTCAACAACGTGGTCTTTCCTGCCCCGTTTGGTCCGATCAAGGCCACCGTCTGGCCTCGTTCGATGCTCAACGAAACATGTTCAACGACCGGTTCAGCTCCGTACCCGACTGAGGCGTCAGCAAACTCAGCCACCACCCGTGACGAACGGGGCGGCTCCGGGAACGAGAAACGGGCGACGAGTTCTCGTCGATCCGGGACGTGGATTTTCTCCAATTTCTCAAGGGTCTTGATGCGACTCTGGACTTGGCGGGCTTTGGTGGCCTTGTACCGAAATCGGTCGATGAACTGTTCTACTTTGGCCATCTCGCGGGCCTGACGGGCCGCGGCGGCTTCGATGCGTTGCAGACGTTCTTCTCGCTGCACCACAAACTCTGCGAACCCGCCGACGTATTCCAAGGCGGTGCCTTCGGCGAGTTCAACCACCCGGTCCGCAACCGCGTCGATGAAGTCACGGTCGTGGCTGACAAACAGCAGCGCCCCCGGCCAGGCCGCTAACTGCTGTTCCAACCAGGCCACCGAATCGACATCGAGATGGTTGGTTGGTTCGTCAAGGATCAGCACGTCGGGTTTGGCCAGCAGGAGTCGGGCCAACGCCACCCGCATTCGCCAACCACCGGAAAGTTCCCGGACCGGACGGTCAGCGTCGGCGTCGCGAAACCCGAGCCCGGCCAGCACTTTGCGAGCGTCGGCCTCCAGTGCGTAGCCGCCCATCGCCTCAAACTGGCCTTGAGTTTCGCCGTAGTCGGCCAGCAGACGGTCGTAGCTGTCGGGATCATCCAGCGACGCCGGGTCAGAGATCGCCGCTTCGAGGCGATGCAGTCGTTCAGCCAGCGTGGCCATCTCCCCGGCACCAGCCAGCACCTCCTCAAGCACGCTTCCGGTCGCGGTGTCGACCAGGTCCTGCGGTAGGTAACCCAGCGTCATGTCTTTCGGTTTGGTGATCGACCCCTCATCGGGTTCAGCGTCACCAACCAGGATTTCGATCAGCGAGGTTTTCCCGGTGCCGTTGCCACCCACCAACGCAATCCGGCGTCCAGCCGACAACTGCAAGGTGACGTTGGCAAAGAGGGTGCGCGGCCCGTAGGCGCGGCCGAGAGCGGACGCGGTCAACATGAGAGTGTCAGGCTACGGCCGGGCTGAGACGAGTCAGCGATAGAAATCGTCGAGTGCAGCTTCGGCGGCGGCCACACAGGCGGCCTGCGGTTCGATCGACTCGATGCGACCTAGCCAACTCAGCGACGCAAACCCGGCCATGACCGCGCCACCATCGTCGCCTTCCGGGATTCGGATGGCATCACCCCACGACAATTCCACATGGAACGTTCCTTCGTGACCGGGTTTCGGGGTCAACGCGGCGCTGCTCATCGACCGGGGTGGTTCCGCTCCGACACTGGTCCGGCGCCAACCTTCCATGTCTTTGGCTTGGCGGTTAGGGACGTTGATGTTGAGCACCACTGGTTGTTCCGGTGGGGCCGCGAGCAGTGCTTCCACCGCCACCGCGGCAACGTCAGCCGCTCCCTGCCATTGCTGCTGAGCCAACCCTTCTTCCCAACCTTGACCTTCGACCCCGATCCCTTCGACGGCCTGACTCACCGCGACGCCACTAGTGCCGCCATTTCGGGCCGTTAGGCAGGCGCCCACCGTCCCCGAGTGGTAGATGCTGCGGCCCACGTTGGCTCCCGGGTTGATCCCGGCCACCACCAGATCGATCGCACCGAACACTCCGAGTCGGCCAAACATGGCGCACATGGCGGGAGGTGCCGAAACCGACCAGGCGTCGTCGATCCCGTCGATGTGTTGGATCCGCACATCGGGACGCATGGTGTGAACGATGCCCAGCGACGCCCCCGAACCCGAATAGTCGCGGTCGGGTGCCGCCACCACCACGTCACCGAGTTGACGAAGCGTTCGGGCCAGCACATGCAGGCCAATCGCGTCGATACCGTCATCGTTGGTCACCAAAATTCGCACCCGTTGACCCTAGGCGGTCCGTGGCCGAGGATCGTGCTTCTCACTGAACTCTCACTGAACTCTCAATGAACCATGCGAAACTCTTACCGTGAGCAGGATTCTGATCGCCGAAGACGACCGGCGTATTCGGGAGTCGCTGGAGCGGGCATTGACCTTGGAAGGGTACGAGGTGGTGACCGTCGGCGACGGAGCCCGAGCGCTTGAGGTGCACGCCACCACCCCGGCCGACCTGCTGCTGCTTGACGTATCCATGCCCAACGCCGACGGACTGAGTGTCTGTCGGACCCTGCGTCGCCGCGGTGACGAAACCCCCATCCTCATGCTGACCGCTCGTCATGAAGTGTCCGACCGAGTGGCCGGGCTTGATGCCGGAGCAGATGACTACGTGGTGAAACCGTTTGCCCTTGACGAGTTGCTCGCTCGGTTGCGGGCCCGCCTGCGAGGATCGGATGCCGACCACGACGGTGCTCTCGAACTTGACGACCTGCGGATCGATCTGGAGGGTCGACAGGTATCTCGAAGCGGTCGGCGGTTGGATCTTTCCCGAACCGAGTTCGACCTGTTGGAACTGCTGGTACTCAACCAGGGTGTGGTCATGAGCCGCCAGCAACTTTACGACGATGTCTGGGATGGCGAACTCGACGTTGAGTCAAAGACCCTTGATGTCTACGTCGGCTATCTACGGCGCAAACTTGAAGCTGATGGTCAGAGCCGCTTGGTTCACACCGTGCGAGGAGTGGGCTATGTGGCACGGGTTGACTAGCCAGCACCAGAAACGGACAACGGTATGAGCCTTCGGGTACGGATAACGCTGGTGGTGGTGGTGATCGTGGCCGCAGTGGTCGCGGTCGTGGGGGAGCGGGTCTATTCGGCCGCCGATTCGGAACTGACCGAAGAAGTGGACCTTGACCTGCGGAACCGGGTGGCGACGTTTGTCAATCCGCGATCGCGAGGGATCGAACTCCGAGCGTTCATTGGGGCCGACCCGACCGCAGGCCGACGAGGCCCCGGGGGTCTCGTCGACGACTCGGATCCGACCGAAGCGCTGCGGGCCGCGGCTTCGCGGGAGATCTACGCCCGACTGGTTGACAGAAACGGTAGCGAACTGTTGGCCCTCGGTGGCGCGTTCACCGGCGGCTTGGACACGAGTGCTTTTCCTCAGTTCGGTCAGCGGGCCAAACTCAGCGGTGGTTCGATCGGGCCGGACCGAGCGCGGGTTATCACGGTTGCGGTAGGCGACGACCTGTTTTTGCAGATGGCACGCAGCATGGACGAACTCGATCAGTCGCTCGATGGGTTGCGCATCCGGATCTTGCTGATCTCTCTGGTGGCGCTGGTTGCGGCGGGGGCCGCGGCCTGGTTCCTTGCCGGGGCTTCGCTTCAACCGATTTCTAGGCTGGCCCGTGCTGCGGAACGGGTGGCTCAAACCGGTGATCTGGAGCATCCGGTTGACGGCCGCGGCAACACCGAAGTAGGTCGTCTCGCCGAGAGTTTCAACACGATGCTTTCTGCCTTGGGTGCGTCTCGCCTTCAGCAGCACCGTCTGGTGATGGACGCCAGTCACGAACTGCGAACACCGCTAGCCAGTTTGCAGACCAACATTGATCTGTTGCGTTCCGGCCGGGAGATCCCTGACGAGGTCCGTCGCGACATCATCAACGACCTTGGTGCTGAAATTGACGAATTGGGAGCGCTGGTCGCCGAACTGGTTGATCTCGCGGCCGATAACCGAGGAAGTGAGACACCTCAGCGCATGGCGCTCGTGGACGTGGTGATACCGGTGGTAGAGCGCCAGCAGCGCCGTACCGGTTCTTCGGTGACCGTGGACGTGGTGACCGAAGCCGAGGTGGAGGTCCGACCCGAGGCGATGAGCCGGGCGGTGCGCAACCTGCTGGAGAATGCGGCCAAGTTTGCCCCAGCCGATTCGCCTATCCGAGTGGTGGTTGACGGCGGGAAGGTGACGGTGCACGACGCCGGATCAGGTATTCCTGAACGGGAACGCCTCGCCGTGTTTGACCGTTTCTATCGGGTGGAGTCCACTCGGGCCATGCCTGGTTCGGGGCTGGGGTTGGCCATCGTCAAGCAGGTTGCTGAGCAGCATGATGGCCGGGCCTACGCTGAGGCGTCACCAGAAGGTGGTGCCGCGGTCAGCATCGAGATCCCAACGGTTCCCCCACCCAGCTAAACGGTGTCGGCACTGAGCTGTGCGGTGCCGTTAGCCAGCGAGATGGTGCTGTCATGGTGGTGACTTCTCTGGCCAGAATCGAGAACGCCGGCCCTGCAGGGCCGGCGTTTCGTGCTGGTTGCGGGGGGACAACCAGAAGGGTGTTGCGGGTTTCCTAGGAGGCGTTGGCTACCGCACCAACCTGAGGCCCGTGCCCACCTCGACCGAACCCACCCGGCCGGTGACCGTTCGGGCGGGCCGGTCGTTCACCGTTGACCATGTCCTGAGCCCGAGCTTCGGCGTTG
Organism: Candidatus Neomicrothrix sp.; assembly: GCA_017852795.1. Lineage (GTDB taxonomy): Bacteria > Actinomycetota > Acidimicrobiia > Acidimicrobiales > Aldehydirespiratoraceae > UBA11606. Next base: position 3,259 of record JAFMKU010000004.1, on the reverse strand, counting down.
GCCAGCATCTCGTCGGCCGTGGCCTGATCGATGCGGCCGCTATCGACCGCGGTCGCAACCCGAGCTTCGGCCTGATCAACGATCGCAGCGACGATGTCGTCAATGTTTACACCCTGCTCGGCTGCCATATCGGCAATGGTCGAACCCGACTCGATGGCGTCATGAAGTTCCTCACCGGTCATGTCCAACAGTCCGGCGACTACTCCACCACCGGGTCCACCGTTGCGGCGGCCGATCCCTTCGTGGTTGGCCCGAGCGGTCTGCAAGGTGTCAACCACGGCGTCGCGTTGGGCTTCGGTCAGGGTGCCGTCATCAACCAGCGGTTGCAGCGTTTCGGTGAGATGAACGGCACGGTCTTCGTTTTGTGCGAACGCATTGGCTTGGTTGAGTACGGCAGCGTTGTCGTCGGCACTTGCGAGGCCGGGAACGAACATCACCGCGCCAGCTCCGATACCGGCCAGCGTTGAGGCGGCGAGTGCGGCGGCCGTCGTGGTTTTCTTCATGGCAACTCCTTGTGGTTATTGGTTTGGGGGAAATGTGAGAAGCTCACGATCATGATGGTGGCCGATGAAAGTAAGACCTTTGTGAGCCGTCCTAGGATTTCGTCGTGACCAACCAACCGTTCCTCAGCGAACGCCTCCAAGGGTTCGGTACCACCATCTTCGCCGAGATGTCGGCGCTGGCGGAACGCACCGGCGCGGTGAACCTCGGGCAGGGGTTCCCCGACACCGACGGACCTCAGGAGATTGCTGAAGCGGCCCAGCAGGCGATCCGTGATGGCCACAACCAGTACCCGCCGCTGCCCGGGATCCTTCCCCTGCGGCAGGCGGTTTCGGAGCATCGAGCCCGATTTCGCGGTCAACACTTCGACCCGGACGGCGAGATCCTGATCACCGCCGGAGCCACCGAAGCGTTAGCGGCAGCCCTGCTGGCGCTAACCGGACCCGGTGATGAAGTCGTCACCTTCGAGCCTTACTACGACTCGTATGCCGCGGGTGTGGCCTTGAGTGGGGCGACCCGCCGGGTCGTGTCGCTGCGCGCCCCGGACTGGTCGTTCGACCCGGACGAACTCCGGGCTGCGTTCACCCCGGCAACCCGGGTGCTGCTGCTCAACAGCCCGCACAACCCGACCGGCAAAGTGTTCACCCGTGACGAACTCCAACTCCTTGCCGACCTGTGCTGCGAACATGACGTGATCGCAGTCACCGACGAGGTCTACGAACACCTCGTCTTCGACGGTGAACACATCCCGCTCGCGACACTGCCGGGCATGGCCGAACGAACCCTCACCGTGTCCTCAGCCGGGAAAATCTTTTCGTTCACCGGATGGAAAATCGGTTGGGCGTGCGGGCCCGCTGATCTGGTCAGCGCAGTTCGCACCGCCAAACAGTTCCTGACCTTCGTCAGCGGCACTCCGTTCCAACACGCGGTCGCGGTTGGGTTGCGTCTCGACGACGCGTTTTTCTCTGGCTACACCGACCAGATGCGAGCCAAACGGGACCGCCTCTGCAACGGGCTGGCTGCGGCCGGGTTTGATGTCTTGACCCCGCAGGGCACTTATTTCGCCAGTTGTGACATTTCGTCACTCGGCGAGCACGACGGGCGGGCGTTCTGCCTTGCCCTCCCCGAACGGTGCGGGGTGGTGGCGGTGCCGACCATGGTGTTCTACGACAACAAAGATGTCGGGGCTCACATCATCCGTTTCGCCTTCTGCAAACGCGACGACGTCCTCGACGAAGCGATCGCCCGGCTCGCCACCTTGAACAGATGACTCTGGAACTTGCCCTCATCCAGCACGACATCGTCTGGGAAGACGCCGAGCGCACGATCGCTGCGGTGCGACCGCTGGTGCTGGACGCCGCGGAGCAAGGCGCCAACCTGATTTCGTTAACCGAAATGTGGTCATCGGGGTTTTCGATGAACACCGAACGGGTTGCTGAACCTTCCGACGGCCCGACCGCCTCGGCCATGCACACCCTTGCCGCTGAAACCGGAGCTTGGATCGCGGGAACGTTCCCGGAACGACAACGCGACGGCAGTCGACCCACCAACCGATTCCTTCTCGCCGGACCTCAAGGGCAGGACCATCGCTATTCCAAAACGAAACCGTTTTCGTTCGCGAACGAAGACCAGCATTACGCGTCGGGGCAACCGATCGAACCGGTCACCGTTCACGGGATCCGGATCAGCCCGTTCATTTGTTACGACCTGCGGTTCGCTGATTTGTTCTGGAACGCTGCGATCGAAACCGACCTGTTTTTGATCCCCGCCAACTGGCCGGCTACCCGGTACCACCATTGGAGGAGCCTGTTGTTAGCCCGAGCCATTGAGAACCAGACGTTCGTCGCTGGGGTCAATCGGGTGGGGACCGGTGGTGGTCTCGACTACCGGGGCGACACCATGATTATCGACCCGCTCGGTGAGGTACTGGCTCAGGGCGCACCCGGCGAAACGGCGACCGTGCGGGCCACGATCAACGCCGAAACCGTGGCGGCGGTCCGCCTCCAGTTTCCGTTTCTCAACGACCGTTGACGGCTGCGACCAGCCATCCAACCAGTGCGGGCTAGTTGCCGCCCGCCAACTGCTCGCGCAGTTCTCGCTTCAGGAACTTGCCGTTGGCGTTCTGGGGGAGTGGCTCATTTACGAACCAGACCCGTTCCGGGATCTTGAACTTGGCCAGCAACGGGGTGAGGTGTTCAACCAGCCCGTCGAAGTCCAGCTCGTGACCGGCTTGCAGGTAGATGGCAACTCCCACCAGTTCACCCAACCGGTCGTCGGGCACCCCGAACGCGGCTGCTTCGGCGATGGCCGGATGCTTGTAGATGGCGGCCTCAACCTCGGCGCAGTAGACGTTCTCGCCGCCCCGCAACACCATGTCTTTGGCCCGGTCAACGATGTGAATGAACTCGTCCTCGTCGACGTGAACAATGTCGCCGGTATGGAACCAGCCGTCAACGATCGCCTCGGCGGTGGCTTCAGGGCGGTTCAGGTAGCCCTTGACGACCGCCGGACCTTTCACGCACAGCTCGCCTCGTTCGCCCGGCGCCAACGTGTTGCCGTTTTCATCAACCACCTTGTAATCAAACGACGGCATGACCCGTCCGGCCGAGGTCGGTTTGGCGGTGAAGAAAATGTTGCCCACCGCGGTGATGATCCCGTGGGTTTCGGTCAGGCCGTAGCCGGTGGAGGGTTTCACTGCCCCCTTCGCCTTGTCGATCTTGTCGACCAGGTCGGGCTGCAGCGCCGCTCCACCGCCACC
>JAFMKU010000091.1 GCA_017852795.1 Candidatus Neomicrothrix sp. | reverse complement strand
CCAAATGAGTTTGAGGATCTGCCCGCCAACGAGACCTCCGATCGGTCCACCCATCCACCACGGAAAGATCAAGCGTTCCTCCCACACGAAGCGGGTGCTGGTATCACCGACCGCGGTCAGGCTGAACACCCCTTCACCGGTAACTAACCCGACGTGACGCACCCCCATCTCGGCTTCGTCGACCCATGAGGTGATCTCCATCTGGTCGGTCAACCGCAGCGGTCCCACCTTGGTGAGACAGTCGAAGGTTGTTCCTACCCCTTCGATCTGGTCGGTGATGAAGCGGATCTCTACCGCGTCATGCATCCATTCGACGTGGCTTTGGACGTGGCGGACATCGGCCCACACCTGGGCGGGGGTGGCGTTGAGCACCGTTTCGACTCGGATGTTGGTCATGTCACACGCTTTCCTGAGGGTTGCGGTAGAGGCCTATGTGTACTTCAGTTTCCCCTGTCGATGCCTCGTCGGGGTTGATTGGTTGATTGTCGAGGAACGGCTCGCCGTGCCAGTTTCGCCAACGGTCCGCTAGGACAAATCCGGCGTCAGCGGCGGCGGCGTCAAGTTGGGCGGGATAGCGGTAATGGATTTGCCAGGGCCGTAACCGGTTCCCGTCGGCTCGGATCTCGATGTGGTGACCTCGGATGAGTTGCTGGTCGGCGTCATGTTTGGAAACGGTTAGGACCGCCGAGTCGGCGGTCACGTCACGCACCGACACCCCACCATCGGCGAGTCCTTCGGTCGGGGGGACGAACCCTTCAAGGACCAGCAGCCCCCCGGGACGTAGCAGGGATCGGGCGCCGGCCAGACAGCGGTTTTGTTCGGTGTCTGAAGTCAAGTTGAAGAACGTATTGAACGCCGCGAACACCACCCCGTACGGTCCGTGCTGGCCAAGTTGGGCAGCTAACGAACCCGTCCCAATCGCCGCCATGTCACCCTCATAGAGATGAAGGGTTTCGGCTCCCGGCTTTTCGGCCAACCGCGCCAACATCGACGGTGACGCGTCAACGCCAACCACCGAAACCCCCCGTTGGGCAAGGGGAAGCGCGAGCCGACCGGTGCCGATCCCGAGTTCGAGGATCGGATGCCCGTCGGCAAGTTGGTGCAGAGCAGCCACGCAACCAGCGACGTCGCTCACCTCGCTGTACCAGTCGTCGTAGACGTCGGCGAAACTCTCACCGTAGGTCGACGCGCGGTACTCAGAGTCGGCTTCGAGTCGGTCCGTCATGTCTCTCAGTCTGCCGCGTTCTAGGCTGAGCGGATGGCTGGCCACGAAACCCCCGAACTTGTTGAGGTGTACCTCGACCATGCGGCCAGTACCCCACTGCGCGAATCGGCCCGCCAAGCCTGGCTCGACACCTCCCAACAGCACCATGCCAACCCCACCGGTTCGCATCGGGCGGCTCGTGCCGCGCGGCGAGCTCTCGACGATGCCCGTGATCAGATCGCCGCAGCTTTGCAGCGCCCATCGTCGGAACTGGTCTTTACCTCGGGTGGGAGCGAAGCCGACAACTTGGCGGTCCGTGGTGTGCTTTACGCGGCGGGAGGGTTGGCGGTGTGCAGCGCGGGCGAACATCACGCGGTGCTCGAACCCGTTGAGACCGCGGGCGGAGTCACGGTCGGACTTGAAGCCGATGGGTCGGTTTCGCCGGAACGCCTCGCCGCGGTTCTTGATGCACATGGCGGTGAGGTTTCGGTGGTGTCGATCATCGCCGTCAACAACGAGACCGGGGTGATTAACGACATCCCGGCCCTCGTTGAGGTGACACGACGTCACGCCCCCGGCGCGGTGTTTCATACCGACGCCGTTCAGGCCCTGCCCTGGTGTGAGCTTGATGTGCTCGCCGCTGACGCCGACCTGGTTTCGATCACCGGCCACAAATGCGGGGGACCGGTCGGCACCGGTGCGTTGTTTGTGTCGTCTGAAGTTTCGCTGTCGCCGCTGATTCTCGGTGGTGGTCAAGAACGGGCTCGACGGGCCGGAACCCCCGACGTGGCAGGGGCCGCGGCGTTCGCCGCCGCGGTCGATGAAACCGTGAAGGAACGCAGCTTAGAAATCGCTCGGCTCGGTGCCCTTCGTGATCGTCTCATCGAAGGTCTGGTTGACCACCTCGGCGCGGTGGTGACACCCACGGTGTTGGGTGGAGGCGCCAACGTTGCCGCCGGTTTCGCTCATGTTTGTCTCGCCGAGGTCGAAGCCGAAGCGCTGCTGTTCCTGCTCGACGTGGCCGGAGTGCGGGCCTCGGCTGCGTCGTCGTGTTCGAGCGGAGCGCAAGACCCTTCCCATGTGCTGGCCGCTATGGGCATTGCCCGGGAGGTCGCTCAAGGCAGTTTGCGGTTGTCGCTGGGGCATTCGACAACGTCGGCCGATATTGAGCAGGCCATCGACCGGATCCCACCGGTGGTCGAACGGCTACGAAACCACGGAGGCGGATGATGCCAGTCGTGATGGTGGCCATGTCAGGTGGAGTTGATTCGTCGGTGGCGGCGGCGCTGCTGTTGGAGGCCGGGTACGACGTCGTCGGTGTGACCATGAAATTGTGGGGTGGTCCCAGCGACACCGGTTGCTGCGCGGTGAGCGACGTTGATGACGCCCGGCGGGTCGCTGACCGGCTGGGGATCGAACACCATGTCTTTAACTTCGGTGAGGAGTTTGAACGGGACGTGGTTGGACCGTACGTACAAGACCATCAGGCTGGCCGAACCCCGAACCCCTGCATCGAATGTAATCGTCACCTCAAGTTTGATCGGTTGGTCCGACGGGCCGAAGCGTTGGGTTTTGATCTGCTCGCCACCGGGCATCACGCCCGCGTGGTGGACACCCCGGCCGGGCCCCGGTTAGGGCGCGGTATCGACTCGGCCAAAGACCAGTCGTATGTGCTTCACGTCATCGAACAAGCCGTGCTGGCCCGGCTGTTGCTGCCGGTTGGAGCGTTGACCAAAGCCGACGTTCGGCGCCTCGCATCTGAACTTGACCTGCGCACGGCATCCAAA
>JAFMKU010000095.1 GCA_017852795.1 Candidatus Neomicrothrix sp. | reverse complement strand
CTCTTGACAAGATGGAGCGTTCTATCAAAGGGACGGGCAAGAAGTCAGAGAAGGCCGCAGGGGATAGCTTCGGTAAGATAGGCGGCGTCATTGCAGGGGCTTTCGCTGTTGATAGGATTGCGGCCTTTGCCATGAAAATTATTGAGGTTCGCGGAGAGTTCGAGAAATTTGAAGCGGTACTTACTAATACTTTGGGGAGTCAAAGCGCAGCAAATAAAGCATTAAGTGATATTAAAGCTTTTGCGGCCGAAACGCCTTTTAGTGTAAGAGAGCTAACGGACTCATTTGTTAAGCTGGCAAATCAAGGATTTAAGCCGACTACTGATGAGATGCGAAAGCTCGGAGACTTGGCGGCAAGCACGGGTAAGAGCTTCGACCAATTAGCGGAAGGTATTATTGATGCTCAAGTAGGTGAGTTTGAACGACTCAAAGAGTTTGGAATACGAGCGGAGCAGCAAGGGGATAAGGTCACATTTACATTCAAAGGTGTATCAACTCAAGTAGATAAAACATCTGAGAGTATACAAGCCTACGTGCTTGGTCTTGGCGATCTCAATGGTGTGCAAGGTGCAACAGCAGCAATTGCAGGCACTTTAGGCGGTTCTGTTTCAATGTTGGGTGATGCTTACGATGAATTACTAAATAATCTTGGTAATTCATCAGCATACAAGACGGCTATCAATGGAATGACAAATTTCATTAAGGCCATCAATACAGCATTTACAGGAGGACCATTATCAAAGCAATTAGCTCAGCAAGTACCATCGTTAATAGCGGATGGATTTTTAACGGGTGAAAAAGAAATAGGTCCAAATCCTATTGAGTTGTTTTTCTTAGATGAAAACGGGAATTTAAGAGGTGCAGATGATATAAAGGATGCCATTGAAAGGAACTCAGCCCAATTATTACCTCTTATTAGAGAGGCTCAAATGGCACGGGATAAGTATTTAGACTCGTTAGCAGATATTGAGCCGACTACAGAAGGTGGGGATGATGATACCGAAGCCATAAGAGAAAAGATAGAGGCATATCATGCTTTAGGGCGAAAGGCAAGAGCTGAAATAGATGCTATTGCTTCCATTGAGGAGGCTTTATTTGGGCTTAAACCTAGCGGACTTCCAACGGGTTTTGTTGGTATGGGGGGTGAAGATCCTGCGATACAAGAGGGCATAGATCAGATGGAGGAGTTAATTCAAAAATCTGTGCGTGTGCAAGAAGAACTCGCTTATGCCGCTGAGGTAGGTAATGTATTTGGAGGTGTTTTACAAAATGCTTTCGAGGCATCACTTATGAAGGGGGAAAACTTCTTTGATGTGTTGGCCGATGGATTAAAGAAAATGATTGCACAACTAGCAGCCGCAGCAGCAACAGCGGCAGTTCTAGCTGGTATTCTAGGTATCTTTGGTATAGGCGGTGGATTCACGAAAGCATTTGGAGCTATCTTCTCAGGCGGTGGTAGCGGTGGGGGTGGTACAGCTGGCTCATTTGGTGGGTTATTCCAGCTCAGAGGAACAGATTTGGTAGCAAGCACAACAAGAACGAATACGCAATTGGGTAGAAGTGTCGGTTAAATATAAAAGCAAGTTTACAAGCTTAACCAACGAGAATTGGGAGGTGTGCATCATAGACGCTAGTTACACATCTTACTCTGATAGGGTTATTGCTGATGGTGGAAGTGTTGAAGCTATATCATGCCTTCCTTTAGATGTTGAAAACCTTGTTGAATTTGTAAGAATTAGCACGGGTCCGAATGGTTTTAACCTCGAATATGGGCAGAGAGGCGATGAAACATATAAGCCAATAAAGGGTAGTGTCGTAGATTTTGAATGGCATATTGACGGAACAGACCAAGAGGCTTTTATTGAACAGATAGCCCAAGTGCAGGAGCAAACTTATTATGTGCGCATAAACCTAGAAGGTGAGTTGTTCTGGCAAGGTCCAATACTTCAAGATTTAATCAGAATACCTTTTGCATTTCCTCAAGTAATTTCAATACAAGCCACAGATGGCCTAGCAAGATTAAAAGGGGTTAAGAAGGCTATTCCACAATTCGGCAACGTCACAGAGTCTATTATAAGCATAATTAGAGAGCTCGATGGTGCAAATCTTTGGGCTGATAATGATGTAGTCTTGCAAACCTCTGCCAAGTGGACAGAAGCACGAAGCATATCAGGATCGCCTGCGAATACATTTGACACTTTTGAATATTGCAAGCTAGGGGCTTTAGGCGTTCAATATACAGAAGATGAAAAAGGAGTTAAAACTTACAGATCATTCTATGATTACCTTGTTAACGTCTTAACTATTTTCAATGCTCGAATATTCCTATCTAATGGGCGGTATATTATAGAGCAGCTTGACCAATTGGAATTAGGCACTACAATCTATTACAATGAATATCAACGAAATTATTCTTTTGATGGTCTAAGCAATCCATCAACAGCAACAGGCGTGGCAAGTAGGGGTACTGGGTTTTTTCCTTATCTACCATTAAGCAGCACATCAAGTACCAATAGAATTAAAAAAGATTCTAGCTGGACTTATTTAGGTGCTGCTAGTAAGTTTAAGATCAGGTTCGATGCTGGAATGGATATTTCCACAAATAGCGCGGCATTGCGCCTTGCAAGTACCAATTATAATATGAGACAATTGGAATCTGATGCATATGGCGGAATTCGATTTGTCTTCACCCCAAGGCATCATCTATTGACTAATTCAGATTTGGTGCTAGATAGAGGGGCTTTCCTTACGTTAAGCGTAACAGTTAAGCTCATAGGCTCGTCTACTTATTATTTAGCTAGTGGTGGAGGTAGTCAGCAGGGTGTTTGGACAACTTCGCAAAGTAGCGTGTTAGTATCTGTTCGCAATTACTCAGTGCCAAGAAACTCAAGTATTTTAGTAGCTGCGCAACCTAGCGATGTGAAAGTAATCCAAACATCTACAATACCTCAAGACGGAGTAATAGAGGTGAGCTACACGGCAACTGTTACGAATACAATGGGCGGTTCTA
>JAFMKU010000045.1 GCA_017852795.1 Candidatus Neomicrothrix sp. | reverse complement strand
GGACATGCTGGCCGACCATCCGGTTCCGGTCGGGTCGGTGGTTGCCTCAAGTGTTCAAGAACGGGCGTTGCGGCGTCTGGTCGCTCGCTCGGTGGTTCGACTGAGTTCGTTCACCCCGACCGATGCCAGTCATGTGCTCGGTACGCAGACCACGCACGATCCAGCCGCGGCCCGTTTGGGCGCGGAGCTGTTCGCTCGCCGCCGGGATCGGTTCGGGAACGAGATCGCAACCAGCGCCGAACAGTTCAGCACTGCGGTGGTTGACGGGTTGGTCCGGCGTTCGGCTGAAGCTTTGCTGGCGGCGTCGTTGCTCGCCGACGGGTTGGACCCGGCGGTTGCTGGTTCGGCGTTGGTCGACGCGGCGTGGGCGTCCTCAACGGCAACTACTCGACTCGACATTGGGGTCGCGGTTCCGGTGGTTGGTCTCGGCGCGTCGGCCGCCACTTACTATCCGGCGATCGCTGATCTGCTGGGGGCTCCGGTGGTGGTCCCCGATCACGCCGACGTGGCCAATGCCATCGGTGCGGTGGTCGGCAAGGTCAGGGTTCGTGGTGAGGTGCTGGTCACCGCCCCCCGGCGCGGTGTGTATCGGGTGCACGGCGGTGGCGAACCCGAAACGGTTTGGGAACGAGACGATGCCCGCAGTTTGGCTGAACAGTTGGCGAGCGCGGCGGCGGGTCAGACCATCCGTGAGGCTGGTGCTTCGGTATTCGAGATCGAAGTGAGCTGGGCCGAGAAGGTCATCGAGGTCGATGGTCGCCCCATGTTCGTCGAAGGAAAAGCCACGGCGGTGGCGACGGGGCGTCCCGACCTTTCCTAAACGTCTAGAGGCTTCCGAACCCGGGGTCGTCTCGTCGGTTTCCGCGGGGTGGACTACGAGCCCAGACCAGATAGTCGTCGATGAACACTCCGATGGTCCCACCGGGCCGAGGGTTGCCGATCACGGTAGCGAACCCTTCGTTGCCGAGACGTTGGACTTCGTCACTGGTGATCGATGTGACACAGTCGGGGAGATCACCGCGAGCCACGACCGTCGAATAGATCGCGATCAGTGGAGTTTCAGGGGGGTTCTGGGGGCGAGGGTCAGGTCCGGCCAGTCCGGCGAACACGGCGATGCCACCGGCGAGCCCCGCGGTGAGCGCGACCAGCGACCGGGGAGCCCCGATCAGGGCCAACGCCGAGGTGATGGCGATCCCGGCGACGATGACTAGAACTGCCCGTTCCAACCGCGAGTCAGCGGGAGGTGGTTGACCGACCGGGTCGCCGTGGAACGTCCGGTAGGGCCGGAGGCTGAGCGGAGCGGTTTCGCCCTGTTCGCTGGTGAGCACCCGAGCCTGAAACGCTCGCTGACGTTCTTCCCAGTGCAAGTTCACGGGTATTGCAGGGCTCATTGACGGTCCAGAGTACCGAGGTCGAACCGTCCGTCGTGGGGTTTTCGATCGGGCCAGTTGGTCTGCCAAACCTCGTCGCTGAGCGCACCGACAGGCATGGCGTCGCGGTGATAGTCGGGGAGGGGTTCAACGAGCGGTTCGATGACGCTGGCGTGGTTCGGGACGACGAAGAACGGGAACGAGTAGCGGTCGCGACCGGATTGGTTGATGACCCGGTGTGGAGTGGCCCGGAACCGTCCCCCGGACCAGAGCTCAAGCATTTCCCCCACGTTGACGACCAGTGCCTGCTCGGTGGGGTCGGTCGGTTCGATCCAGGTTCCGTCGGAGTTGCGGACTTGCAGACCCCCGGTTGGGTCGGGGTGGAGCAGCGTGATCACGTTGGTGTCTTTGTGGGGATGAATGCCGACGTGGTGGTCGGTGGTCGGTGGGTAGTGCAGCAGTGTCATGTTGGTGAGCGGGGCTGCGAAATGGGCTCTAAGGAGAGGACGGGCCACACTGAGTCGATCGGCGAGCGCGTCGAGGAGACGGGCCGTGAGCTGGTCGCAGGCCGCCCAGTAGCGTTCGATGGCCCCCCGCAGGTCGGGCAGCGACGCGGGCCAACGGTTCGGACCGTACAGTCGGCATTCGGCCGCAACCGGATGATCTGGTGGGCATTCCCAGTGGAGTTTGTAGCCCTCGTAAAGGTCGGGTGCGTGGCCGCTGCGATCGGTCCGATTGGGGGTGAAAAAGCCCAAGGGGATGAATCCCCGGTAGTTCTCCGGTGTGATGCGAAGCGCTGCCTTCTCGTCGTCAGGGAGGGAGAACAGTTGGCCGAGCAGCGTTCGAAGCTGGTCGAACACGCAGCTGTCGATCCCGTGGTTGATGAGCGTGGCAAAGCCGATTCTTTCGAAGGCCTGCCCGAGCTGGTCGGATAAATCGGGGGCGGTGGAGTCGATAACGGGGATCATGGCGAAGCAGGGGATGGTTGACGGTTGGGTCCAGAGACGGATCCGGCTCGGGGCGATGGTATCCCTCTAGGGTGATGGCCGTGAGTGACGCAGACTTTCAACCTTGTACCGACGAATTGCTTGGGCTGAACCGCTCGGCGGCCGAGAGGTTTGCCAGTGCGGGTCTTCAGGTGTCACCCCTTCGACAGTTGGCCATCGTGAGTTGTATGGATTCTCGGATGGACACCTTTCAGATTCTGGGGTTGGCCCACGGTGAAGCTCACATCATCCGTAACGCGGGCGGGGTCATCACCGATGACGTGATCCGGTCGCTGTGTCTTTCTCAGCGGTTCATGGGAACCCGGGAGATCATCTTGATGCATCACACAGACTGCGGGCTTTCCAAGGTCACCGAGGATGCGTTCAAGGCCGATCTGGAGTCCGAGTTGGGCATCAAACCGTGGTGGGCGTTGGAGTCCTTTGTTGACCCGGTCGCCGATGTTCGCCAGTCGATCCAACGGCTGCAACGATCCCCGTTCATCACCTTCAAAGAACACATCCGAGGGTTTGTGTACGACGTCGATACCGGTTTGATTGACGAGGTTGTGTAGCCGCCATCGCACGGTTGGGACCCTTCGGTCCCTGATGCGATCGTCAGGTTGAGATCAGGGCGTCGACGGCGTTGGCGACCGATTCGGCAACGATCGCCAACGAGTGAGCCGAGGTCACTTCGGGGCTGCGATCTTCGGGAGTGTGGAAGTCGATTCCGTTCCCGGTGAACGACAGCATGGGACGGCCCAGCGTGCAGAACACCTCTGATTCGCCCATCCAACGGTCGGTGCCGGTGTGAACCATAAACGCCGCCGGTTCAAGCGCAGTGGTGATCTGTTCGGCGATTGTTCCGGTCTGATCGGTGATCGCAACTCGGCTGCGGATCAACTGGCGTTGACCGTCTACTCCGATCTGGTCCACTCCAGGTGAGGCCCCGACGTGCACGATTGCTTTAGGCGTCACTTCCGTTTCAGCCACCCAGCGCCGCACCCCGAAATAGTCAAGTTCGTGCGCTCCGGTGGCCAGCACCAGCAACGGTTCCGAAGCAAAGCGTTCGACGAGTTCGAGCAGCACCGCGATCCCGGTGCCGCGCTCGCCGGCACAACCAAACCAACCGGTGAGTGGCGTGGTGAGGATCAGCGGGTTTTCGGCGGGACGGTTGCGGGCTTCGACCGTGTAGGCGGTCCCTGGCCCGAGCGTTGCGGAGAGTTGCAGGCGCACCTCGCCCGCGGCGCTGACGGTGGAAAGGTCACGTCCGGCGATGAGCACCGTGGGGTGGCCTCCGTGGGGGCGGACCTGCCGGTTGACGGCGATCAGTGATCCGTTGTCGTGCTCGGTGGCCAATACCGAACCGGCCCGTCCGGTTTGGCGGGCGGCTGCGGTGGCCGCGTCCAGCGCACCGATGTGCCCTCCGGGGCGCACGTCAACCGCGGCGATGTGCACGTCGGTGGTGTCGATCGTTCCGGTCCACTCGTAGTAGGCCGGGAGATGGTCGATGGGTTGACCGTCGGCGGTGAGTGACGACTTGGTGAGGTAACGGTCAAACGGAATCGGAATGAGCGAAGTGCTGAGACCGCGGGTTGCGAGCTGGTCGGCCATCCAGTTTGCGGTTGCCTGTTCGGCCTCGCTTCCGGCTCGATGGTCACCGAACGCCTCGTAGGTTTCGACGACGTCAAGGAGTTCATCTCCGGTCATGGCCGCAACCTAGTGGGGTCAAGGTGACGGGTCGAAACGCGAAAACCCGGGACGCTTAGGTCCCGGGTTCACGTCAGTTTCTTTTGGTCGGGCAGGCGGGATTTGAACCCACGACCTCCTCGTCCCGAACGAGGCGCGCTACCAACCTGCGCCACTGCCCGTAGTGCAGAGACCCGAGGCTACCGCCTCACGTCGATGACGGCTCCTGCGTCAGCAGGGAATCAACGGTCTGCATGATGGTGAACGCGTCGAGCGGTTTCACCAAGTAGCCGTCGGCTCGTGCTTCCTGAGCCAGATAGGTGTCAACGGCTCGATCCAGCAGCAAAAGGACCGGTCGGGGGTCAAGGTCGCCCATCTCTTCGCGCTGGCGCACCGCCAGACACGCGGCGATACCACCCATGTTGCCGATTTGAAGGTCGAGCAGCACCAGCGCGGGGTTGACCTGATTGATGGCCGGTACGACATCCACGCCGTTGCGTACCCGTGAAACAAGGTGCGTTCCGGCGACCGCCGCTTCTACTTCGTCGAGCAGGGCATCGGAATCGGTGGCGAGAAGAATGTTCATCACAACCCGGATGGTACACCGATGTTTGGGGTCGCCCACGGTCCGCCGAAACCCCATCGCGTGTCCAGAGGCCCGGGTTCTGGCTACGATGCTGGCGTGCTTGAGATCCGTGTTGATCAACCCGAAGGTTCCGATTATCTACAAATCGCTCCTGAGGGTGAGCTGGATGCCTACTCGGTAGCCCAGTTCCGTGAGTCGTTTGCCAATGTGGGCGCCAACTCTCGACTGGTCGTGAACCTGTCCGGTGTGCAGTTCATGGATTCCGCCGGATTGGGTGCCTTGATTGGTGGTATTCGCAAGATCCGCGACAACGACGGTTCGATCAGCGTGTTCTGTGATCGGGCGACGATCACCCGGTTGTTGCACACCACCGGGTTCGATCGGATCGTTCCGGTTTGCGAAACCCTTGACGAAGCCGTGAGCGCGCTCGACCAGTAGCGCCCGGTCAGTCTGCTGCGGGTTCGCAAACCCGGGAGGCAAAGTCGATCAGCCCGGGTACGTCATGAATGTCGGATGCCAGCAGCGGCACCGTTAGCAGCAGCGCCTCCGGGGCGAGAGCGGCGAGTTCCTGAACCCGCTGGCGATCGTCGGTCGATAAACGGATCAGGTCGGACAGCGCGATGCTGGCCGACTCGAGCGAGGTTTGGTTGAGTTGGTGCTGCAACGTTGCGGCTCGGGTCGCGTCAACTCCGGGGCGAGGGAGGGTGCGGTTGATCACAATGGCATCGGGTGACAGGTCGTTGCTGGTGAGTTGCTCACAGAAGTAGCGGGCTTCGTCGAGGGTGTCAGCCCGCGGTGAGGCGACCAGCACGAATGACGTGGCGTCTTGGGTGAGCAGGGCCGAAGTGGCCAGGGCCCGATCCCGGAAGCCCTGCTCCATCCCCTCGAAGCTTTGGAAGAAGGTGACAGCGTCATCAACGACGCTGGCCCCCACCACCCGACCGAGTTGGCTGACGATGGTCTGCGCGGCCCGGTTGGCGATCTGAAACACCCCACCCCGGTTGGAGGTCACCAACTTGTAGATGGGGTTGTCGAGAAGTCGGGAGAGCACTCGGGGAGCGTCGAGGAACGTCAGGGCATCTCGGGTCGGCGGGGTGTCGACGACTACCAGATCCCACTGGTTGCTTTCGGTGAGTTCCGCGAGTTTCTCGACCGCCATGTAGTCCTGGGTGCCGGACAAGGTGCCAGCGACGTTTCGGTAGAAGCGGTTGTTGATGACTCGCTCGGCATGGGCCGCATCGCGTGCGTTGCGCCGGACAACGTCGTCGAATGTTTCCCCGGTGTCGAGCATCACGGCCGCCAGCGTCCCTGGCCACGGACCGTCAACGATCTGCGGGGTGTTTCCGAGCCCGTTGACGCCCAGCGCATCGGCAAGGCGTTTGGCCGGGTCGATGGTCATCACGACCGCGTTGCGTCCGGCTTGGGCGGCGGTCACTGCGATTGACGCGGCGGTGGTCGTCTTGCCCACCCCACCGGTGCCGCAGCAGACGATGACCTTGCGGTCGGCGATCAGGTCGAACCAGCGGGTCATGGTGTGGTCCCTTGGTGATCTTCGGGATCGTTCGCGACTCTTTCGGTGATCTGTTGGTTCAGGTGTTGGGCGAGCAACTCTCGCTCGGTGGTCCCGATCACGGGGCTAAACACCATGGGGAGGTGGAGTTGGTCGAGCGGAAGCTGTGCTTCGAGCCGGGTCAACTGGCTGGCTTGGAGCTGTTGTCGTTCGTGGCGAAAGGTTGCGGCCAGGCGCAACGCGTCGAGGTCGGCGGGTTCGAGGCCGTCGGCTGCGGGTGGGAGATCGGACGGTGAGGTCGGGGAGAGGCCGTCAAGTTCGTCAAGCAGAGCGTTGACCACCACCGGGCCGAGTCGAACCCCGAGTTCATCTTCGATGGCGAAACTGGTTTCGATGAGTTCGTTGATGGGGGTTTCCTCGGCGATGGTGACCAGCACCACCTGACAGCGTTTGGGGTCGCCCATGAGTTCGAGAATCTCGTTGGCCTGACGGTTGAGTACCCCCGAGCGGGCTGCGTCACGAACGCCAACCGGGCTGCGCAGAAACCCCACCGCGTGACCGGCGGCTGGAGCATCGACCACGATCAGATCTGCCACACCTTCTTGTTCGAGAGCCTTGATGCGGCCAAGGACCAGAAGGTCACGGATACCGGGGGTCGCAGTGGCGATCACATCGAGGATGCCGACCGAAGACAACCGGGTGACCAGCCGACCGAACCCGTGGCTGTTGAGCCATTCGGTCAGTGCATCGTCGGGGGTGATGGAACGGAGGCTGACTCGGCCCCGCTGATCGTCGTGGTCCGCTTCGTCGATGACGACCGCTTCGTCGTAGCCTTGGGCCTGCGCACCAAACATCGGTGCGGTAGCCGACCTGCCGGAAACCTCCACCAGAAGGACCGAAAGGCCGGTTTGAGATGCTGCGGTGGCAATGGTCGCCGCAACCGTAGATTTCCCTACGCCCCCTTTACCCGCCACGATCAGGACGTTTGACGATGAGAAGAAATGTTTCGGATCCATTTCCCTCCTCGCCGGGGCGCTCGACAGTGCGTCGGCGGATAAGCCTAGCGTTGGCGTTCGCTGCGCTCGCCCTTGCTACGGTCTCCACGCTGACACCGAGCCAGGCTGGTGCTCAGGACCTCAAAACCGGTGCGGAACCTCCGGTGTTCGATGTGATCCAGATTTCAGGCCTGGTCGATGGCATCGTTGCCGACTTCATCGAAGAATCCCTTCGCAACGCCCGCGACGCGTCCAGCGGTGGGCTGGTGCTTCAGGTCAACAGTCCGGGAGCAGTGATCAGCGATGAACGGTTGGTAGAACTGGCCGAGCAGATCCGGCGGTCGCCGGTTCCGGTGTATGCCTGGGTTGGCCCGTCGGGGGCGGTGGCAAAGGGCCGGGTTGCCCAGTTGCTGGCCAGCGCCGATGAACTAGCGGTGGCGGTCGGTGCGTCCTACGGCGACACCGGTGGTCTGGTAATCCCCGAGGAGTTGCTGCTGCCCGAGTTTGTGGCGGTAGCGCCCGACTTGCGCGACGACACCGTTGACGAGCAGGGAGTGATCCGGCTGGGCTTGGCCGAACGTGACTCGCCGACGCTGGGGTTCTTCGTCCTTGATCTTCCCGGATTTGAAACCCAGATCGACACCAGCGGCGACCAGCCGGTTCGGGTGCCGTTGTCACCGGTTCGTTTCTCCAAGCCTTCGTTGTTCGACGGATGGATGCACACCTTTGCCAGCCCGGCTATGGCCTACCTGTTGTTCTTGATCGGTGGCGCCCTGCTGGTCTTTGAGTTCTTCACCGCCGGGGTGGGGATCGCGGGTGTGGTCGGAGCGCTGTGTTTCATCGGTGGTTGCTACGGGCTGGACGTGTTGCCCACCCGTCCTTGGGCGTTGGCGCTGTTGGTGGTGGCGCTGTTGGGGTATGCCATCGACGTGCAGACCGGGGTCGCCCGATTCTGGTCGGTGGTGGCATCGGTATGCCTCGTGATCGGTTCGCTGTTCCTCTTCGAGGGGTTGTCGATTTCTTGGATCACCTTGGGGGCGGGGGTGATCGGGGTGGCGTTGTCGATGATCTCCGGGATGCCAGCCATGATCCGGACCCGATTCGGTACGCCGACCATCGGTCGCGAATGGATGATTGGTGAGATGGGGGTTGCTGCCGAGGAACTGCGGCGTGAAGGCGTGGTCATCGTGAACTCGGCCCCGTGGAAAGCTCGGGTGAACCGAACCACGCCGATCGCCAAGGGTGACCCGGTGCGGGTGGTTGCGATCGAAGGGTTGTTCCTTGAGGTCGAACCCGAAGAAGGCGGTGCCCGCGACTACCGCGAGAGGCGGGCGTCCAACGACGACTAACCTCGGCCGTCTGCCGGTGTTGCGGTGGTGTTCCTAACCGAGCAACCAGCAAGCATCATCGTTGGTAAGACAATCAGAAAAGAGGGCCTTGTCCTCTGGCCTATCCATCTGATAAGCCCTTGAGAGAGGTGCACGATGGCTGTAGTGAACATCGAAACTGACTGGCAGGAGCGTGCCGCATGCCGCGGTCCCCATGCCGCCGCGTTCTTTCCCCCATCCAAACCAGAACGGCGCGACGAGAAACGGCTTCGCGAAGACGCCGCGAAAGCCATCTGCGCGGCCTGCTCGGTCCGCCGTGACTGCCTGAATTACGCGCTGAACGTCGGCGAACAGCATGGCGTTTGGGGTGGTCTTTCAGAGGCAGAACGCCGGGCCGCGATTCGGGGGTAAACCCTCGGCGGCTACAGCTTTGGAAGCCGAGGACCGGCGATTCGAAGATCGCCTCGGCGGCGAGTGACACCGGTTTCGTCCAACCGGTTGATCAAAGGGAGGGCAAACTTCCGACTGGTACCCCACGCGTCACGGGCCTGGGAGATGGTGATCCCATCGGGCTGTTCAGCGAGCAGCCCGGCGACGATCCGAGCCGCTTCGTCAAACGCGGACGCTGCGAACACCACCCCGTCTTGTTGCCGGAGTTCGCCGCGTCGAAGCAGTTCGCGAACCTCAGCAGGGTCGGCGTCATCGATCGGTGGGGGAGCGAAGGGTTCAGCTGCGAGCCGCCCGACCAACCCGCTTTCGGCAACCGGGTCAATCGCATCGGCATGCTTTGCCCGGTTGCCTTCCACAACCACCGTGTCGAGGTGGTCGAGCACCGCCCGCTCCAACTCGGTCAGGCTGGCAATATCCAGACCGTAAGGACCAGCCGCAGCGACGCTCGAGCCGACCCGGTCGACGGTGGTGGCCCACACCTCCGGATCCACGACCCAACGACCGGCATTTGGCTCGCGAGTTTCGCCGGTGAGGCGACGCAGCAGATCCGCATCAACCAGGCCACGCTCGCGCACCACCCGCTCGACGCTGCGGTCCGGTCGGGCCCGGCTAGCGGGGAGGATCGGGTCGACGTCAAGGATCTCACCACCACCCAAGGTGACGCCCTGCCCGGCTTCACGAAGGATGTAGCGATCACCGGGTCGCAGCGGCAAACCGATCGGGAGATGCACCCGGATCGAACCGGTTCCCCCGGGTTCGATGACATCGGGCCCTAACACTCGGATCCTCACCGGATATTCGCCCGAACCGAGATAGAGCAGGTGCGCGCCGCGGCGACTCACGGGACGGTCGAGGTGATCGAGCACGTTGAGGGCAGCATCGAAGCGACCGGTGACGTGCCACTGGTCGGCGTGGACCAGCACGTCACCTCGACTCACCCGGTCATAGGAGACCCCGGAGAGGTTCACCGCAACCCGGTTCCCGGGCCCGACCTTGGTTCGTTCGGCGTGCTGGCTCTGAAGCGCACGCACTCGTACCGGCTGCTGCTGAGGTAACAAAATGAGTTCGTCATCGACGCGCACCGTGGCCCCGGTCAACGTTCCGGTGACCACCGTCCCCGCGCCTTTCGCGGCGAACACCCGGTCGATCCACAACCGCGGCTGTTTCCGATCCTCGGCGGTTGGGGTCTCGGCCAGCAACGTGTCGAGCGCCGAACGCAGTTCGTCCATCCCGTGCCCGGCCAGCGCGTCGACTTCCACTATGGGAGCATCAGCCAGAAAACTTCCTGCGGTGCGTTCGGTGACGTCGAGGCGGGCCAGTTCGGTGAGTTCCGGATCGGCGAGTCCGACTTTGGTCAAGGCCACGATCCCGTGGTTGACCCCCAGCAGGCTCAGGATTCGCAGGTGCTCCTCGGACTGTGGTTTCCAACCTTCGGTGGCTGCCACCACAAACAGGCAAGCGTCAACGCTGCCGACCCCAGCCAGCATGTTTTTGAGGAAACGAACATGGCCAGGAACGTCGATGAACGAGATCCCGCGCCCGGACGGCAGCGTGGTCCCAGCGAAGCCCAGATCAATGGTCAGGCCCCGCGCTTTTTCTTCGGCGAAACGATCCGGGTCGGTGCCGGTCAGCGCTTTGACCAGCGTCGACTTTCCGTGGTCCACATGGCCTGCGGTGGCGACGACGTGCATCGGGCTAGTTCGTGAGCGACCGCAACGCCTCGGCGACGTAGTCGTCATCGTCGGGATGGACGGTTCGGAGATCGATCACGGTCTGATCGTGGTCGACGCGGGCGATGATCGGTCGGCTCAACTCGCGCAACAGCTGACGTTGATCGCCATTCACCGCGATCCCGATCGAGGGGATCGCCACCCCGGGAAGGGTTCCACCGCCGGGAGTGGATTCGGTGTCGATGATTGCTCCGGCGCCGTACCGGTCGGCCCGTGACCGCAACTCTTCGAGGCTCAGCGTCGCCATCCGCCAGAACGGGATGGCTTGTCCGTCTTCGGCGAGGTACGCCAGTGCTGTTGCTTGCAGCGCAGCGATCACCAGCGCTCCCGGCCGCAACGCACGGGCCAGCGGATGACGGGCACATCGGGCCACCAGCTCAGCATCGCCAGCGATGATCCCCGCTTGTGGGCCACCCATGAGCTTGTCGCCAGAGAACATCACCAACCCGGCGCCCGCGGCCAGCGTCTGGCGGGCGGCTGGTTCGGCATCCAGCCAGCCGGGAGGGCCACCGGGCAACCAGGGGCAGCGACTGTCCAGCAACCCTGATCCGATGTCGGCCACCAACGGTGCTGCCAGCGCCGCGAGTTCGCTGGTGGTCGGTGCTTCGGTAAACCCGACGATGCGATAGTTCGACTGGTGGACTTGCAGCACGACTCCGACGTCATGGGCGGGATCGTCGACCGCTTGGCGGTAATCACTGACCCGAGTTCGGTTGGTGGTTCCCACCTCAACGAGTCGTGCCCCAGAGCGGGCCATTACTTCAGGGATCCGGAAACCACCACCGATCTCAACGAGTTCACCCCGGCTCACCACGACGTCTTTGCCTTCGGCGAGCCCGCCGAGGGCCAACAGCACCGCCGCGGCACAGTTGTTGACGATCAGCGCAGCTTCGGCTCCGCAGGCGCGGGCTACCAGCGCGGCGGCGGTCGCCATACGCGAACCGCGTTCACCGGTGGTGAGGTCCAACTCCAAGTTGGTGTATTGCTCCGGTTGGGACCAGGCCAGCGGTGCCCGGCCCAAGTTGGTGTGCAGCAGTGTCCCGGTCGCGTTGATGACCGGACCGAGCATCCGCCGCAGGGTGGCGGTGGCGACCTCGCGAGCCTTCTCCGGAGCCCCGTCGGCGATGGCTTGACGGGCGGCTTCGACCAGCATCGGGTGGGGAAGGCCGGTGTCGGCGATCGACCGTGCGAGTTTGTCGACCGACGGGGGCCGGCTTTCGGGGCGGTTCACCGTCCCAGCTTAGGGACCTGCTCACGCTTGGCTCTACGCTCAAGAGGTGTTTCGTCTTCTGGTCATCGCTTTCATCGTTGTCCCGATCGTGGAGGTTTGGCTGCTGATCCAGGCTGGTTCGGCGATTGGAGGATGGGAAACGTTCCTGCTGATGATCCTGGTTTCGCTGGTGGGAGCGGCGCTGGTACGACGGGAAGGGCTGGGTTTGTTGGCCCGCTTTCAGACCCGTCTCGAAACCGGTCAGCTACCGACCCGCGAGCTGGTGCAAGGAATGCTGGTCGTGTTGGCTGGCGCCTTGCTGCTGACACCGGGGTTCTTGACCGATGGGGTCGGACTGTTGCTGTTGTTCTCCCCGACGAGGGCCGCAGTGGCGGCGCTGATCCTGGTTCGGATGCGCCGGCGGGCGACCGAGGCTGGCCGTCCCGTGTTTCGTGACGATCCGATGGGTCCGGCGGGACGCAGTCCCCGCGACGGAGTGATTGACATCGGTGAGATCAGCTACGAAAGACCCGACGACGACCCCAACGCGGGTTAGCTGTCGAGGGCGTCAAGCGCAGCCACTGCCGCGTCGAGCATTCGGGCGCTGCAACCAGCCATCTCCACCGGCGGGATGAACTCTTCGGCGATCCGGGCTGCGATCGTGCGGAAGGTTTCGGCAGCGAGGCCCTCACCGAGCACGACCGGTTCGCCGTGGTCGCCTCCTTCGCTCACGCTGGCTTCGATCGGGATAGTTCCGAGCAGCGGTGCACCGATGTCTTCGGCGAGTTGTCGGCCACCACCTTCACCGAACAACCGGTGGGTGGACCCATCGGGAGCAACGAACTCGCTCATGTTCTCGATGACCCCCACGATGCGGAGGTAGTTCTTGGCGCCCATGTCAGCTACCCGAGCAGCAACTTTTTGTGCGTTGAGCGCGGGGGTCGTGACGATGATCATCTCAGCCCGGGGCAGCATTTTGGCCAGACCCATCTGAACGTCGCCTGTCCCGGGCGGCATGTCAATCAGCAAATAGTCAAGATCGGAGGGCCATTTGACGTCCTGACAGAAATGCTGAACGGCCCGGTTCAGCATCAACCCGCGCCACATCAGCGCCGAGTCTTCCTGCGCGACGAGGAACCCCATCGACACCACTTCAAGCCGGCCGTCACCGATCGCCCTAGTCAGTGGGGCGATCTTGCCTTCGTGGGCCAGCAGGTCGCCGGTGACACCCAGCATCCGTGGGACCGAAAAACCCCAGATGTCGGCGTCCATGACCCCAACGACGTAGCCCATCTTGGCCAACCCGGCTGCCAGGTTGGTGGTGATTGACGATTTGCCCACACCACCTTTACCGGAGGCGATCATCACCACTTTGGTAGTGCTCGGAATGCTGGTATCCGGAGCGTTCTGGCTGACGTTGAAACGAGCCTTGCTCATGGCTTCGGTTCGTTGTTCCTGGCTGAGCTCACCCCAGTTGATCTTGACGGCGGTGACACCCGGCAACCCAAGCAGGCGGCTCCGAATGTCTTTTTGGATTTGAGCCCGCAAGGGACAACCGGAGGTGGTGAGGGCGATCTCTAGTTGGATCACCCCTTCAGCGGAGATCGTGGCACCCTGCGCCATGCCCAATTCCACGATGTCACTGCCGAGTTCGGGGTCGATCACCCCGCGCAGCAGCCCCATGATGTGTTCGGTGGTCGGCAGTGCGGTGGAGGGCACCGGTTCAGGATAGGCTTACGCCAACAGGAGGAACACCATGATCACGCTTACAAACGCAGCAGCGAGCAAGGTTGGCGAACTGATTTCAGCTGAGGGCGAAGACGGCCTCGCGCTTCGAGTGGCGGTACGCCCCGGAGGATGTTCAGGGTTCTCCTACGAAATGTTTTTCGACACCGACCGCAGCGACGATGACATCGCCAACGATTACGAAGGTGTCAGCGTGGTAGTTGACTCGCAGTCAGCGATGCTTCTTGAAGGCGCAACCCTTGACTACAAGGATGGCCTGCAGGACGCCGGGTTCTCGATCGACAACCCCAACGCCCAGCGCACCTGCGGCTGCGGTCAGTCGTTTAGCTGACCTGCCGGTTGGCTGACTTGCGGGTTAGCTGAGTCGGGTGAGCGCGTCGGCGAGTTCGCGACGGTCAAACGTCGTGTCGACGCGGGCAACGATGATCCCGTCGCCATCGGCTACGAACAGCGCCGGTTCGTAGGGCAGCGAAAGCGCAGAGACGATCGGTGTCACTTCGGGAAACGCCCCAGTGGTGAACACCGACGGGTCGACGTACACCTCAGCGTGAATCACATCGAGGTCCGAACGCGCACCGGCCACGTCTTGCACAAGATCAACGACCGGTCCACAGATGTCGGTTTGGCAGAACCCGGGTGTGGCGATCAACAGCACCGTAGGCCGCCCATTGCTGACCACCTCGCGGAGGCTCTTGTCGTGCAGTGAGCAGGGGAGCGCCCGGGTACAGATGGGGTTGACCCCTCGGGGGGCGTCGACCGTCGGGGTGTCGAGGTTCGGCAGTGGATCGCCGACCTGCGCAATCGTTACCGTGCCAGGTTCGGCGACCAGGAACGACACCGGAGCAACATCGGGGTGGTCGGTCAGCACCGCCTCGTACTGTCCGGGTTCGGGCAAGGTCACCATCAACGGGTAGTAGGGGGTGAAGATCCCGTCCGAATACGCCTCGATGGTGGCCTCGTGGATGGTTTCACCAGCCCGTTGGATCGCCATCGCAAGCCGCGCTGGGGCGTTGTCTCGAACCACATCGATCTGGTCTCGCAGCACGAACGGAAGCCGCTGCTCCACCCCAGGAACCAACGTCGCGGCCTGGCTAAACCCGTCGGGGAAAGCGGGTACGAGAAACGCCAATGCCGTCGCTGACGTCGACTGGCTGGGACCGGAGCTCGTGGACCGGCCGCAGGCCGCGAGCAAGGCGGATCCGGTGGCGGAACCGATCAGAAACGTCCGGCGGGACAAAGCAGACACCTGGTCACGCTAACCGGGGGAAGGCATCGGTGGACGGCTAGCGTCGGACCATGAGCGATCCCGGATTGCAGCTGACGGTTAACGGTCGACCGGTAGTGGTCGACAACCCGTCGGCAACCTTGCTTGACGTGCTGCGTGAGCAGCTCGGGTTGCGCTCAGTGAAAGACGGTTGTTCCCCTCAGGGGCAATGTGGATGCTGCACGGTGCTGGTCGATGGTCAACCTCGGGTTTCCTGCGTCACTCCGGTGCGCAGGGTCGGCGGACGGTCGGTGACCACGGTGGAGGGACTCGACGAGCAGGTGCGAGCCAGTTGGGGTGACGCGTTTGCTTCCACCGGCGGCAGCCAATGCGGGTTCTGCACTCCGGGGATTATCTGCCGGTTCGAAGGGTTGCGAGCCAAAGGCGTTGCTCCTGAGGATCAAGATCGAGCCCGGGATGCGCTGTTGGCTCACCTGTGTCGATGCACGGGCTGGCAGCCAGTGGTCGAAGCGTGGTCTGGGTTTGGTCGGTCGGTGCCGGTCAACGTGACCGCCGGTTCCGTCGCTCGGGCGACATTGGAGGGCCGGACCGACCAATCGGTTGGTCCAGCGGTGGCGTTAGGCAACGGAGGATTCGCGGATGATTCGGCTCCGGCCGACGCGTTGGTGGCGGTACCGATGGCTTCGGGGGATGGTTGGGCGGTTGCCGAAACCCGGGCGGACGCGTTAGCCGCAGCAGGCAAAGTGCAGGGGCGGCGAACCACGGCCGGTTTTGGACCACCGATCGCGTTGCCGGACGGGGTGTTCGACGTGGTGCTCCAGACCGGTTGGGTCGAACCGGGTTATCTCGAAACTGACGCATCGTGGTGTGAACCGGGTGGCACCCCTGCTCCGGTGTTGGCTAACGGCGGAGCGTTCGGAGCCAAATTGTCAAGTGACCTCGGGGCGGTGGCGCGCCGCCTCGCCGACCAACACGGTCGGCCGGTCCGAGTGTTGCTGGCTCGGGAAGACGCGGTGCGTCTCGGCCCCAAACGACCGCCGATCGCGGCCGGGATCAACGCCGATGGTGGTGGGGTGCTTCGGGTGGCTCGCACGCCGGGCATCGCGGCTGCCATCGCCGCGGTGGCGCCGGGTTTGACCATCGAGGAAGTTGATGTGGCTGGCCCGGCGACTTCGGCCGCGATCCGCGGGGCAGGCTGGCTCGAAGCGACCGTGTTGTTGGCGGCTGCTCAAGGTGAGCTGGGTTGGGTAACCGCTCCTGACGGCGGTTCGGCTACCGCAAAGATCGGTGCCGATGGTCGGGTGGAGGTTTGGGTGCGGGCCGGTGAGGTGCTTGATCCGGTGGTGCTTCGTTCGTACTGCATCGGTGCCGCCCACATGGGCCTTGGTCTGGTCACCAGCGAGTCGTTGACGGTGGCTCCCGATGGGGAGATCCACGACCTGACTATCCGATCGTTTGGGATCTTGCGGGCGGTGGACACTCCGCCGATCACCGTGCACATCGACGAGGAGGATCGACCAGCGGTCAACGCCTCAGATGCGGTGATGGCCGCGGTGGCGGCGGCGGTGTGGCTGCATGCTGGCCTGCCTCCGGTGTGGCCGACCGGTTCGCGGGCCGGGAGCCGCTAGTTCCGGTCGGCTTGCGGTCCCCGGATCAGTCGGCCGGGGGTTTCGCCGGTGAACTCGTCGTTGACCAAGGTGACCGATCCTGCGCAGATGGTGGCGGCGTACCCTTCAGCCCGCTGGACAAACCGGCGAGCCCCGGTCGGCAGGTCGGCGACGAGGCGGGGGAGTTCCACCCCAAGCCGGTCAAGGTCAATGATGTTCAGGTCAGCTCGATAGCCGGGTGCGACAAGACCGCGGTCTCGTAGGCCGTAAAGCTCTGCGGTCTGGCGGGTCTGGCGATGGATCACCCATTCGAGCGGTAGCCGTTCGCCGTGGCTCCGATCGCGAGCCCAGAATTGCAGCATGAACGTCGGCATTCCACCGTCGGCGATCGTTCCGCAATGCGCTCCGGCGTCGGCGAGCCCCATCCGGGTGTAGCGGTGCTGGTGGAGCACCTGAAGGTGGTCAAGGTTGTGGTTCGCATAGTTGAACAGCGGGAAATAGAGCAGGCCGGTGCCCTGACCGCTCATCAACTGGTCGTAGGCAATGTCGGCGGGCCGACAACCTTGACGAACGGCGAGCGCCTCGCAGGTGGCAGCCGGGTCGGGTTCGTAATCGGCCTCGCCGGAAAAGGGATACAGCTTGTCCCAACTGCGGGTGATGGAGGTGATGAAGTCGGTCCAGACCACGGGGACCTCGGTAGTGAGGGCTTCTCGTACGTCGGGTCGTTGAAGATGCCCGAGTCGTTCTTCGTCGCTGAGTCCGGCAAGCAACCCCCAGGTCGGACAGAGCAT
>JAFMKU010000003.1:13730-73985 GCA_017852795.1 Candidatus Neomicrothrix sp. | reverse complement strand
ATCCTCAAACTCATTTGGAAACGAAACCTGCGAATCCTTGGCGAACGGTTCGCGTAAACCGGCCCGTCACCATTGGTCTTGGAGCCCACACCGGTACGTGCCATCCACCGGTAAGAGGGTTACCCGGTTTTGATTCCGAGCGCGACTCTGATGCCGCTGATGATGGGTGGGAGACAGCCGAACGCGCCGGTTCTTAGAACAGCGGGTTGGCCCAGTTGCTCGCGGCCCACAACGAACCGCTGAACAGCAGCACCGCAAAACCCGCAGCTACCAGCGTCGCGAGCCAGTCGGGTTGCCGGGCTCGTTGCATCGCGACAAACCATGCGGCAACTGCAGATCCGGCGAACAGACCCCCGACGTGACCACCGACCGAGACGCTCGGGATCAAGAAGGTGAACAGCAAGTTGACCAACAGCAACGAGCCGATCCCGGACCGCCAAAGGTCGATTCCCGCTGAGCGCTGCACCACCGCCACCGCACCAAAGAGCCCAAACACCACCCCGGATGCCCCGATCGTCAACGCCAACGGGTCAAGCAGCAGCACCCCGAACGCACCACCGACCAGGCTGCAACCGACCAGCGCGGTGAACCGCAGTCGACCGAAAGGACGTTCCAGAAATGGCCCGATCATCCACAACGCCCACAGGTTGAGACCCAGATGGACAATGCCGTCGTGCAAGAACGCTGAGGTAACGATCCGGTACCACTCACCGAGGCTGTCAACCGCCCAGCCGTGCAGGCCGTACCGGATAATCCACTCGCCGGGCCCAAAGTTTCGGCCACCTCCAAACATCGCGGCGAGTACCGCGACCGCCAGGTTGATACCGATCAGTGCCTTGGTCACCACCGGCTCGCCGGCACCGGGTCGCCCAATGACGCTCCGGGACGGTGCCCGCTTCGCAGCGAGACACTCCGGACAGTGGAAACCGACCGAAGCCTGACTCATACAGGCCGGGCAGATAGGGCGGTCGCAACGCTGGCAGGACACTCCAGCCCGACGGTCGGGGTGCCGGTAGCACAACGAAAACGGTTCAGTGCTCAGAGTTGCACTGCGCTTTCACTCATCCCCAACGCGTTGATCTCGACCACTTCGGTCACCCCATCCACGCGGTCTTTCATGATGCGTTCGATACCGGCTTTGAGGGTTTGTGTGGATGCCGGGCAGGTGACGCATGCGCCCTGCAACTCAACGGTGACCACACCCGTGGCCTCATCAACCCCAATCAGGGCGATATCTCCTTGGTCAGCCTGAATGGCCGGACGAATCGCCGCGATGACCTTCTCAACCTGTTCGAGCACGAAATATCTCCGATCAGCGCCGGGTGCGCATCGCCCGACGATTCTGACAGGAGATTCCCGCAACGCCGACTTCGGGACACGCATTTCCTGGCCCTAGGGTTCGCAGATGGTCTTGTGCTGGCTACTAGCCCATCAAGGTGGGTGGGACGAGTTGATGTTGGTGTCCGGGCCGGTGCTGGTGTTCGCCGGTCTGCTGGCGCTGGCTCGGCGGCGAGCACTCAGCCTCAAAGCCGCCGCCAACCAGGCCAACCGCGCGGCAGACGGTGACGAAAACCGTTCCGATTTCCGATCAGCTGACGACGACTGACGCGCCGATACCGTTGAGTTTCCCGGCGAGGTCTTCGTACCCTCGGGCGACGTGTTCGGCGTCAGAAACAACCGTTTCGCCATCGGCAGCCAAACCGGCGATCACCAGCGCCGCACCAGCCCGGATGTCATGGGCTCGCACCGGTGCTCCCGATAGTTGCGGCACCCCGCGAATGACCGCGTGGTGTGAGTCGGTGCTGATGTCGGCCCCCATCCGTCGCAGCTCGTCGACGTAACGGAACCGTCCCGAGAACAGGTTTTCGGTAACGATCCCGACCCCAATCGAGGTGGCCAGCAGCGACACCACAAACGGTTTGAAATCGGTTGCGATCCCCGGGTACGGCAACGACTGGCAGTCAACGGCACGAAGCCGACCGGGAGCCATCGCCCAGATCCCGTTCGGATCGTGCGAGATGCGCATACCGGTCTCTCCGAGTTTCTGGCACAACATCGCCATGTGTTCGTGGCGGGCCCCACCCACGGTGATCTCACCACCGG
Organism: Candidatus Neomicrothrix sp.; assembly: GCA_017852795.1. Lineage (GTDB taxonomy): Bacteria > Actinomycetota > Acidimicrobiia > Acidimicrobiales > Aldehydirespiratoraceae > UBA11606. The sequence goes on along the minus strand of JAFMKU010000003.1, from coordinate 71,882 downwards.
CGATCCCGACCGCACACAGGTATGTGGCTGCTTCGATGCGATCCGGGATCACTCGATGGTCGGCGGCGTGGAGTTCAGCAACACCATCGATGGCGATCGTCGGCGAACCCGAACCCCGGATCTTCGCGCCCATCGTGTTTAACATCTCGCACAGGTCCACGATCTCCGGTTCGCGGGCCGCGTTTTCGATGATGGTGGTACCGGAGGCCAGCACCGCGGCCATCAACAGGTTTTCGGTGGCACCGACCGACGGAAACTCCAACACCACTGTCGTTCCCACCAGTCGATCGGCGCGCACTTTCAGGTAGCCGTGACTGGTTTCAAATTCGGCTCCGAGTTCCTGAAGCCCCCGCACGTGCATGTCGATCGGTCGAGGACCGAAATCGTCACCGCCGGGCATCGCGACCTGCGCTTCACCACAGCGGGCCAGCATCGGCCCCATCACCACGATCGACGCCCGGAACTGCTCCACGATCTCATACGGGGCGATCGGTTCGATCACCGCCGGCACGTCGATCGTCAAGCGATGCTCGTCGAACCACACCTGGCATCCGGTCGCTCGCAGAAGATCAGACATCAGGTCCACGTCGGTGATACGAGGCACGTTGTCGAGGTGGTAGGTCCCTTCGGCAAGCAACGTGGCCGCCATCAGTTTCAACACAGAGTTCTTGGCTCCACCGACGGGCACGATCCCGTTCAGTGGGCCACCTCCGGTTACGGTGATCCTAGATATCGACGGTCCCATTGCTGCTAAGTCTGCCAGCGGACCACTGCGGTCACGGCCATAGAGACAACAACCACCACCACGAACGGTGCTTTACGCCAGACCGAGATGGCCCCTGCGGCCACCCCGAAGATCCGGGCGTCAAGCACCAACGTCTCGTCAAGGGAAACGGTCTGGACCGCGATCAGCGCCGAAAACAGCGCGGCTGGAATCAACGCCACAACCGGCTGGAAACGTCCGGGACTCGTGGCCGATGCCCGACCTAACCCCAATACCCCGAACGCCTTAAACAGGTAGGCACCGGCCACCAGCCCCCAAATCGCTAGCCAGCTCATGGGGTTGCCTTCCGCTGAACCCACCATCCGGGAACCACCGCCAACGCGGCGACTAACAGCGGCACCCCGGCCGGAGCGATGGGGACCATCAGGATCGCCAAACCCGCCCCACCAAAAGCCGCGACCCGACCGGGTTGATGGCGCAGGTGAGGAGCGAGAAGGGCCAGAAACGCCGCCGGGAACGCCGCGTCGAGCCCCCACGTTTCGGGCTCGCCGATCACTGCACCAAGCAGCGCGCCAATCACCGATCCGACGTTCCACAACGACCAGAGCCAGATCGCCGTCCACCAAAACGAATCACGACCGTCGATGTCGTTGTCCGGCAACGAACCCATGGCGGTGGTCTCGTCGATCACAAACTGGGCTGAACCAGCCCGAGGTACCACCGACTTTGGCAGCAGATGGGCCACCACCGGGCCGTAGAGCGCGTTGCGGGCGGCCAGCAGCAGCGCTGACCCCACCGCGGCGAGGCCCGAACCTCCGGCGTCGATCACGCTTACCGCCGCAAATTGGGATGCCCCGGTGAACACCAGCGCCGACATGACAATGATCTTGGGCAAGCTCAAACCGGCGGCGTCGGCCAACACCCCGAAGGTCACACCGACGATCCCGACCGCGATCGACAACACCAACCCTTCCCGACGATGGCTGCTCATTGGGTCACGATCCGCAGCTGTTGGGCGAGGTCGTCGATCAGCGCAGCCAATTCATCAATACAGCGATCGAACGCCTCCTGCTGGCCCGCTCCCGGGTCGATGATTTCCTCCCAAGGCTCCATGACATGGTCGGCGAGCCCCAGCGCCGCGACCCGCTGGTCTAGATCCCCGTCGTAGTTGGCTAGATCGCGAACCACCCGACGTAACGAACCGGCGATCGGCAACGCTTCAGGGAGCCGCCGTCGCATCCATTGATGGTGCGACGGTTCCATGGTCAACAGCAACGAACTTCGACGGACCTCGGCCAGGTCCAATTGCCGGGACCGGTGGTCGGGGTGGCTGAGGTTGTGGCGGGCCAGCGCCGCCCGGGTTCGTGAACTCATCGGCTGGTCCGGGAGCACCAGCGTGCCGGCACTGGCCACCTCCACGGGGCTGTGCTCACCGAGCCGGTCGCGCAGCAGCGCCGCGGCCATCACCGAACGGGCCGCGTTTCCGGTACAGACCATGGTGATCCGCGGTCGTTCGTTCATCGACGCCTCAGGAACAAACCATCCGCTTCGGCGGTACGGACCGGGCGGTCATCATCGAGCGTGTTGGCCAGCAGGCATTCCGATTCGATCCGCATCCGCAACGGCCGGTCCTCACTGATCCAACTACGAAACACCAGATCCTCATCGAGCGGGGTCGGTCGCCGGTAGCGCACCGTCAACCGACCGGTGACCGCTGCTGGCCGTTCGGACAGTCGCAGGGCGGCACCCATCATCTCGTCGAACAGTCCCGCCACGACGCCACCGTGCACCGACCCGGCGGGTCCTTCACGGAAACGGTCGATGCGGACCCGCCCGACGATGCAGCGCTGCCCTTGTCGTTGTCCATACTCAAACGTCAACGGCAGCGCCACCGGGTTGAGTGTTCCTGACCAAGCGGACAGGTTGGACCAGACCGGCTCGCGGGTTTCGCCGCTCGCTAACAGTTGGTTGGCCTGCCGCAACAGTTGGATCGCTTCTGCTCGCGAGGTCGGGCTGGCATCGTGGTCACAGAGGCTGCGCCCGAGCCCACGGATCGCCTCGCTGAGTTCGTGATCGTCAACCATCAACCCAACCTCATCGCTTTGCGCACCCGTGGGTTCAGCACAGGCCGAGCGCGGCCCCGACCTCGGTGCGGTGATGGCCTGCATCGCCGTACGCCGCGGACAGAGCCCAACCTCGTTTCAACCAGAGTTGCAGGTCGTATTCGAACGTGTACCCGATGGCGCCATGACATTGCAGCGCGGCTCGACAGGCCCGATCGACCGCATCGGAGGCTTGCATTTTGGCCATCGAAACGTCTCGTCGTCGGGTGCTGGCGTCGTGCTGATCGGGTCGGGCCAGCGAATAGGCAGCCCGGTACACCAGCGGTGCTGCGAACTCGATCCCCATGCGCACGTTGGCGAGATGGTGTTTGATCGACTGATTGACGCCAACCGGGGAACCAAACTGTTGGCGTTGGCCGACGTAGTCCACGGTGGCATCCAGGAGCCGTCGAGCCACACCGATGCACTGGGCTGCGGTTCCGAGCACCGCCCGATCCGAGGCCAGTTCCAGATCGGCGCCAACCAGCGGCTGTTCGAGGCCTGCTTCGTCAATCTCAAACAGCCGGCGCGACTGATCGACCGATTCCACCCCGTGCATCTTCGCTCCGTCGAGCACCACCAGACCGCCGTTGCGTTCGGCCACAATGGCGTCGGCTTGCCCTCCGGCCAGAACGAACCGACCACCGATCCCCAAATGGATGGTGACCGTGGATTCGCCAGCGATCGCCGCAGCCAGCAACGGAGAACCAGCCTGCGCTAAGGCCGGAACTGCGACAGTGGCGTGTTCCATCAGCGGCTCAGGGACCCCGGCGTACCCGGCTTCTTCTAACAGTCGCACGACATCCACGTCGGTCATGCCCAGACCGCCGTCGGCTTCAGGAACCATGGCGGCGAGCACTCCCATCTCGCCGAGCGCCGACCAGAGACCTGGCACCCGACCGTCCGCATTTTCCCAACTCGCCCGCACCGCTTCCGGTGGGCAGAGGTCGGCCAGCAGATCCCGGACCGCGTCTCGGAACATGTCCTGTTCTTGAGTGAAAGCGAAGCGCATGCCGTCTACTTCCTGGGAAGGCCGAGCACCCGCTCAGCGATGATGTTCCGTTGGATCTCATTGGTCCCGGCGTAGATCGGACCAGAAAGCGAAAAGATGTATCCGTCGAGCCAACTCGTCGGATCATCCATCAGCTCACCTCGGTCGCCGAGAAGCCGCAACGCGGTGGCGTGGATCTCCACGTCCATTTCAGACCAGAAGACTTTCATCAGGCTCGCTTCGGAACCCATTTCGGCACCGTCCATGAGCGAAGCTGCGGTCAGGTACGTCTGCCAGCGATACGCCTGAGCTCGCACCCAGGCGTCCACTACCTCGTCACATCGACGCTGGTCGAGCCCGCTGGCCGCTTTGACTTCGCGGGCTAGCTCCGTCAACCGTTGCGCGGCGGCCAGGAACCGGCCGGGGCTCCGCAGGTTCAGACCTCGTTCGCTTCCAGCGGTGGCCATCGCCACCGCCCATCCCTGCCCGGGTTCACCGAGCACGTTGTCAGCCGACACTCGACAGTCATCGAAGAACACTTCGGCGAACGCTGGGTCGCCGTCGAGCCGGCTGATCGGCCGACGCTCCATGCCTTCAGCGTCGGTCGGGACCAGCAGATAGGTCAGGCCACGATGGCGTTCCGCTTCCGGATCGGTGCGCACGATGCAGAAAATCCAGTCGGCATACGCCCCTCGGGTGCACCAGGTTTTTTGGCCGTTGAGAACGTAATGGTCGCCGTCGAGGATCGCTTTGGTTTTCAGACCCGCGAGGTCCGATCCTGCTTCCGGTTCGCTCCATCCTTGGGCCCAGATGTGTTCACCGGACGCCATCCGAGGCAGGAAATGGTCCTGCTGCTCCTGGGTGCCAAAGTTGAAGATGGTGGGGGCCAGCAGGCTGACACCGTTGGCGCTCACCCGGTTGGGGGCACCGGAAAGCCAATACTCCTCTTCGTAAATCAACCATTCGATCAGGTCGCAGTCTCGACCGCCGTAGGCCTCGGGCCAGCCGGGCACCGACCAACCAGCCGCGAACAGTTTCTTTTCCCATTCCCGGTGCAGTTCAAATCCTTCGGCGGTGTCCATCGACGGCAGCGCCTCGTCCGGGTTGTTCTCCGCAAGCCAGGTGCGTAGCTCGTCGCGAAACGCCACGTGGCGCTGGGAAAGATCTAGGTCCATTAGGCGAACTCCCCTTTGCGCACCCCGTTGGGGTCGAACACGTCACGGATCAGCGCCAGCTCTTCGTCGGTAGGCATTCTGCTTACCTCAGGATCGTCGGTAACGGTCAACGGAAAAGCCGAAGCGGCTTGGGCTTGTTCGAGGGTCACTCCGGGGTGAAGCGACCGGACCCGCATGGTGCGGTCGGCTGACTCAAAATCGTAGGCCCCAAGGTCGGTGACGATCCGCCGGATCTCATGGAACCGTCCACTGTCCGGATGCAGCGCAGCCACCCGGTTGTACCCCGGCCCGCTGACCACATCGACCTGTTCGACAAAAGTTCGAGCCTGGTTGGGGATCCAGTAACTGGTGGCATGGTTGATGAGGTTCCCGGGTGCGCCTCGCATCCCCAACAGTTGCGCTTTGGGCTGACGGTACGGTCCGATCGCAGCAAAGTTCTGGTTGCCGTACTGGTCGATCTGACTGGCCCCCATCACCACATGGCGTTTCCCGGACCAGACCTGATCGAAGATCGACCGGAACGGCATGTAAGACTCAACGACCGCGTCGGCCCCATCCGCGCCGAGCGGCAGGTTTCCTTGCACGGCATAGGCGATGGTGTCGGTCAACATCAGGTCCGGGGCGAAGGTGGCTCGGGCGAGTCGTCCGGCCAGAACCGGTACGGGCCCCATCGGGTTACACAGCACTTCGCCGTCGTCTCGGAACGCTTCTGCGAGCGCCACGACACAGATCTCGTCAATGGTTGCTTCGCTCACCATTGTCCCCTTTCGCTGAGCTTGGCCTGGTACGCCTCATGGGATTCGAGGTCGAGCCAGTCGGTTCGGAACTGTTTCCAGAGGTCTTCGTCTCGAGCGGTCGCCGCGTATTCGCGTTGGAACGCTTCGTCACGCCCATAATCCGGCGGGCATTCGGTGAAATGGGCTCCCAACGGTGCTTCGATGACCCCATCCACGTGGATCCGCGGAATGCGCAGCGTATGGACCGGTCCTTCGGCTAGGAAATCTTCGGTCGCCACGATCCGTTCCGCCGACAGGTACGTCTTTTTGCCTGCCATCGCGAACAGGTCATCGAAATACAGGTCCGGGCCGAGAAACTGACCGTTGCCGCGTTGGTCAGCCCGGTTCATATGGATCAGCACCGCATCCATTTCGAACGCCGGGATCGCTACCAGTTCTTCACCGTCGCCGTACGGCGACGTGACCGTCTTGAGATCCGGGTTTTCGGTCATCATCGCCGAACCGAGCCCAGCCCGAGTCGGATAAAACGGAACCCGATGCGCGGCAGCCATCAGCCCGAGATAGAACGCGCCTTCGTCGAGTTCCAAAAAGTCCGGTAGCGAACCGCTTTGTCGAGCCGAACGAAAATGCGGTTCAAGCGCGATCGAGTCGAGCGACACGAAACCGTACGTCACCTTTCGGCACTTCCCGGCCGCGGTGAGGATCCCGACGTCGGGACCTCCGTAACTCACGATGTGCAGATCGGTGAGGTCGCTACGAAGGATCGCCCGGACCAACGACATTGGTTTGCGGCGTGAACCCCAGCCGCCGATACCGATCGTCATCCCGCTCTCAAGCTCTCCGACGACCTCATCTTCGGTCATCCGTTTATCGGCCACAGCTGCTCCTTCTACCTCTGACGGCAAATCTGCCGTCCCCTTGGCAGGTCCGACAACGCCTGACGGCACGTCAGGTATGCCGAGACCGTACCGGCAGGGCCCGTCACGATGCGAGACGGACAGCCTGCAAGATAGCCTCGGCGGTGATGCATCGACTGTTTGCTGTACTGGCCCTGACCGTTTTCGCCGTGTCCGGCTGCGCGGGCACCAACGATGCCGCCGACATCGCCACCAGCAGCACCACCAGCGAAGCGGGCGAGGTCGCTGCGTCGGTCACCAGTTTTTGTGATGCCACCAGCCAGATCAACGATGCGTTCGACACGCTGGCTCGCACCATGCTGGCTCTGAACATCGGTGAAGAATCTGACGAGTTCGCGGCGGCGCTCAACCAGACCGTCGCGTTGCTGGAAGCCAATGTGGAACGGGCCCCGAGCGAACTGGTTGCGTCGAGCCAACTGCTGGCCGACGCCTACACCGGTTTTTCTGAATTGGTCGTTGAATTCGAATACGACCTCGGAACTTTGCCGACCAACGATCCACGAGCCACCGCCTTGACCAGTGACCAGTTCCGCGCTGCGATTACCAGCATTGGCGAGCACTGCGAGGGGCAATCTTGAGCGAACCACTTGATTTCAGCGGCCGAACCGCGATCGTCACCGGTGGCACGAAAGGCCTTGGTCTGGTGATCGCTCGAACGTTTTTGGCTCATGGCGCCGACGTGATCGTCTGCGCCCGCAACCAACCCGAGCAACCGGTCGCGCTGGGGGATCGCCAGGCCCAGTTTGTGGCCGCCGATGTGCGCGACGCCGAACAGGTCGCGGCGGTTGTCGAAACCGCGGTGGCCGCTACCGGACGGATCGACATTCTCGTGAACAACGCCGGAGGTTCACCCCCGGCGGCGAGCGCCACCGCGTCACCTCGTTTCAACGAGCGGGTGATTGCCTTGAACCTGATGGCGCCATTGCTGTTCAGCCAAGCGGTCCACGACACCATGTGGGCCCAAACTGACGGAGGGGTGATTATCAACATCGCCTCGGTTTCGGGTCAGCGGCCCAACCCGATGGGTGTCGCGTACGGGGCTTCCAAAGCGGGCTTGATCAACATGACCGCCACCTTGGCTCACGAATGGGGCCCGAAGATCCGGGTTCTGGCCCCGGTGGTCGGGATGATCGTCACCGAAGACACCCGATTGTTCTACGGCGACCAATCCGGAATCGACGCGGTCGGTGATCTTCTGGCCGCCAAACGCATGGGCGACCCTCAAGACGTCGCCGACGTGGTGCTGTTCTGTGCCTCCCCGCTGGCCCGCTGGATGACCGGTTGCGTCGTACCGGTCGACGGTGGCGGCGAAGGCCCTTCCTACCTGCGGGTGGCAACCGGTGAGGTCAACCAGTCGTGACCCCGGGGCTGGCAATGCTCCACGACGTCGTCACCTGGGCGGCTCAGGTCACCGACCCCGACTACATCGACGAAGCTGGTCGCATCATCGGATCGCCAGCGGCGGGTCCCGCACCTCAGAATCCGGGTGACCGTGGCGGTTACGCCCAGATCTTGACGTTGTTCGTGATGTTGGGGGGCGTGTCGTTTGTGGCCTGGCGAATCCGCCACGCCATGCAGAACGCCCGACCAACCAGCCCTCCACCCCCGAAAGAGTCCTGAGATGGCTTCCCCCGCGTTCGTTTTTGATTTCGAACCTGCCTACGGCGAGATGGTTCAGGTGTCGGGATTGCTCCGGCGTCTGGTCTGCAACAACCCGTCAAACTTCACCTTTCACGGCACCGGCACCTACGTCGTGGGTCACGGCGACGTTGCGGTGATTGACCCTGGTCCTCGCGACGACGCCCACGTGGAAGCGATCCTTCGAGCTCTTGACGGTGAAACGATCCGCCACATTCTTGTCACCCACACCCACGGTGATCATTCCCCGGCTGCTGCCGCGTTGCAGGCCGCGACCGGAGCGCCGGTGCTCGGCTTCGGCCCCCACCCTCATCACGCGGTGGACGAACACGACGATCGCGACGACGAAGACGACGAGGACGACGAACCGACCGATCCCGACGCTCCCCTCCCCCCAGAACTCGACCCCGACTTCATCGAAAAGCATCGTCCTGATGTTGACTTCGTTCCCGATGCCAAACTGGCCCATGGCGACGTGGTCGAAGGCCCCGGTTACACGCTGGAGGCGTTGCACACTCCGGGCCACATCAGCAACCATCTCTGCTTCGCACTCGCCGAAGAACACGCGGTGCTTTCCGGCGATCACGTCATGGGCTGGTCAACCACCATCATTCCACCCCCCGATGGGGATGTCGCCGCCTACCTGAACTCGTTGCAGGTCCTGCTTGACCGCCCGCAGGACACCCGCCTGTACCCGACCCACGGTGGACCGGTCAACGATCCACAACCTTTCCTGCGGGCCTTGTACGACCATCGGTTGCAGCGGGAGCAGGGCATCGTGGACCAGCTTCGTTCAGGACCCAAATCGGCCAGAGACATCGTGTCGGTGCTCTACGCCGATGTACGCAAAGAACTCCATAAGCCGGCCGCCCGGTCGGTTCTGGCTCATCTTCGCAAACTCCACGACGAGGACCGGGTGGAGTTGGCGGTCGCTGAGAGTTCGTCGCTGTCGTCCAAATCGGTCTGGGTGTACCGCTAGCCCAAAGCGCCGGAGCGCCGCGCTAACCCGTAGCGCTGGGCCGTGATCAACCCGAAGCGCTCGCTGCGATTAGGCCGGCAGGGAGACGCCGACCTCGACCGGGTGGTGACAGGCCACGAAATGGTCGTTGCCGTCAACGGCGTTCACCGTCGGTTCCACGCTGAAACAGATCTCGGTCGCGTGCGGGCAGCGGGTGTTGAAGCGACATCCCTGAGGCGGGTGGATCGGTGAGGGAAGCTCCCCGATGATGTTGCCTTCGCTCGGGTCGACGGTGGGCGCTGGTTCCGGGATCGACGCCAGAAGCGCCCGGGTGTAGGGATGGCGGGGGCTTCCGTAGATCGTTTCGGCATCGCCGATCTCACAGATTTTGCCGAGATACATGACGATGATCCGGTCGGAAACGTTCTTGACGACCGACAGATCATGGCTGATAAACAAGATGGTCAGGCCGTAGCGGACCTTCATGTCTTCGATGATGTTGAGCACCTGGGCCTGCACCGAAACATCCAGCGCCGAAACGGGTTCGTCACAGATCAGAACTTTCGGGTCGAGAGCTAGGGCTCGAGCAATCCCGATCCGCTGGCATTGTCCACCGGAGAACTGGTGGGGGCGACGATCACCGAACTTCGGGTCGATACCCACCGCGTTCATCAACTCGTCGATGCGTTCCTGGGTCCAGGACCCGGTTCCTTCGTTCCAGATGGAAAGCCCTTCGGTGATGACGTCACGGATGCGCCGTCGAGGGTTCAGCGAAGAGATCGGATCCTGAAAGATCATCTGTAGTTCGGGGCGGACCCGACGAAGGTCCTCACCTTCGAGCTGGGCCAAGTCCGTGCCGGCGTACTCAACGACCCCGGAGGTGATCTTGTTGAGTTGCACGATGGCTCGGGCCACTGTCGACTTGCCGCAGCCCGATTCGCCGACGATGCCTAACGTTTCGCCTTCGGCGACATCGAAAGACACGCCACTCACCGCATGGACACGTTCTTTACGGGAAATCGGGAACTCGACGACGAGGTCTCGGACCGAAAGCAGAACGTTCTCGGAGTTGCGCAGCGAGGCGTGACCAGAACCGGCCATTAGTTAACCTCCGACGGTTGAGCAATGGTGAGGCCAGTCACGGTCTGGCCCGCCGCTTCGTTAGCAAAAAATGAGGTGCGACCGGCTTCGGTGTTGGCCGGGTACCGGCAGGCAAACTCACGGTTTCCGTCCAGATTGGTCAAGGTCGGCACACCTTCAAGACAGTCGGCTTGGGCGTGACGGCACCTTGGCGCGAACGAACACTGGTCGGGCGGGTTGACCAGTTCAGGTGGCCGTCCCTCGATCGGCACCAACCGGGTGTGGCTGGGTTGGTCGATCCGCGGGATGGTACGCAGCAGCGCCGTGGTGTACGGATGTCTCGCATCGGAGAACAACACTTCGGTTTCGGCCCGTTCGACCAACCTTCCGGCGTACATCACCGCCACTTCATCGCAGCGTCCACGCGCCACCCCGAGGTCATGGGTGATGAGGATCATGGACATCCCACGGTCTCGGCGTAGTTCGTCGAGCAAATCCAGGAGACGTTTCTGGACGGTCACGTCCACCGCAGTGGTTGGTTCATCGGCGATCAGCAGTTCCGGTTCGCAGGCCAAGGCCATCGCGATCACTACCCGCTGACGAAGACCACCGGAAAGCTCGTGCGGGTACTGCTTGACTCGTCGAGCCGGTTCGGGGATTCCCACCTGCTCCAGCAAGTCAATCGAACGCTTGAGCGCGGCTTCTCGACTCATCCCAAGGTGGTAGCGCAGGGTTTCGGAAATCTGTTCACCGCACCGTTTGACCGGGTTAAGCGAAGTCATCGGATCCTGGAACACCATCGTCATCTTGACGCCCCAGAAATGCTTCCGGTGACCGCTGGCAATGGCCCGCACATCTTCACCGTCGAAATGGATGTCGCCGGAAATCTCCGCGGTGCGCGGCAACAAATTCATCAAGGTCTTGGCGGTCACCGACTTGCCGGATCCGGATTCACCAACGATCCCCAGCATCTGCCCGCGTTCGAGATCGAAGCTGACCCCGTTGACCGCCTCTACGACACCACGGGAAGTGGGAAAGCGAACCTCAAGGTCGCGTACTGAAAGCTGCGCGTTGCTCATCAGAACGCGGTCTCCTTGACATCGGTGTATTCCCGGAGTCGGTCGCCGGCAAAGTTGAGGGCCAGCACCGTCAGGAACATGGCCACGATCGGTACCAACGCCACGTGGGCGTTTTCGGTGAGGTCACGCACCTGCGAACCGTCAACGATCGACTTGCCCCAGGAAATGGCGTCTCCTTCAACCGACAGGCCCAAGAAGGCCAACGACCCTTCGGCAACGATCGAGATACCCATACCCAGCAGGGTCAGGGCCCCCATCGGGATCAGCACGTTCGGTAGCAGCTCGCGGACGATGATTCGCCCGTTCTTAGCCCCAAGGACCCGGGAAGCTTGCACGAATTCCCGCTCCGCAAACTGGATGGTGGTGGCCCGAGCAAGTCGGCCAATCGGCGCAATGCCGAGAATGCCGAGGGTCATCGCCACGGTCCAGAAGCTACGGCTCAGGGTTGCGGTGATCAGCAGGGCCAACACCAAACTCGGGAACGACAACAAGCTGAAGAACACGAAACTGATGAGTTGGTCAACGACCCCGCGGAAATACCCGGAGATGATGCCAAGCGTCCCGCCAACCGTGAGGCCTAGGATGATCCCGACCGAGCCAACCCCCAACGAGATACGAGCCCCCCAAACCGTTCGGGCCAGCACGTCACGCCCCAGCGCGTCGGTGCCGAGCAGGTTGTCGCTGAACAGGCCAGCTCGAGGAGCTGCTCCCAGCACATCGGGGTCTTTGATCGGCAGCCACGGGGCGGCGACAGCGGCCAGCGCCAACCCGCCGATCCACGCCACCGAAAGCCAGAAGGCCCAGCCGAGTTTCTTTTCGACCGCGCCATCAATCGCCGCGTTGGGTTCAGGAACCGAAGCAATCATGGCGGTCACGAAACACGCACCCTTGGATCGAGCCAGGTATAGAGCAGGTCAACGAGGAAGTTGATCACCACGAAGCCGGTGGCGATCACGACAACCGCTCCCAGCACCACCGGGAAGTCGTCGCGGATCACCGCGGTGACGATCTCTGAGCCAATCCCGGGAATGCTGAAGATCCGCTCCACGACGAGCGAACCGCCGATCAACGCTCCGGTGTTCAACCCGAACAGCGTGATCAAGGAAAACAGTGATGGCCGGAGGGCGTGGCGGACCATGACGTGACGGTCTGGCATGCCTTTGGCTCGGGCCATGTTGACGAAATCTTCCTGCAGCGTGGTCAGCAGGTCGGTGCGAAGCAGTCGCTGGTAGGAGGCGGCGATTCCGAGTCCAAGCACGATCGATGGCAGCAGCAACGAATGCAGTCGGGTCCAGAGCGTGCTGTCATCAAACGACGCCGGTAAGAGGCGATTGCGGAGGGCAAACACCTGCAACAAGATGACACCCAACGCGAAGTTCGGTACCGAAAGCAGCCCAAACGACCCCACCGAGGTCACCCGGTCTAGTCGGCGGCCCGCCCGGTACGCGGCCAGAACCCCGACCGGGATTGCGATGGCCAGCGCCACGATTTCGGCCATCACCATCAGCAGCAGCGACTTGGGCATCTTTTCGCGAACGATCTCGCTCACCGGCAACCCGGTCTGGAACGAACTTCCTAAATCTCCGGTCAGCAGATCGCCGACCCACCGGACGTAGCGTTCCGGAACTGATTTGTCGAGGTTGTACTGGGCGCGGGCTCGGCTGACCACTTCGCAGTCGCCGATGTTTCCCGCGGTACTAAACGTGTCCTCACGAAGCCCGGCCTCGACCAGATCACAGTCCGGTATCGCGGCCAACGGCCCTACCACGTTGACCAACGGGTCACCGAGGAAGTTGAGGGCGGAGAAGGCGAGAAAAGTCACCGCCAGAAGAACAGCTACCAGCTGGACCACACGACGCAATAGGAACTTTGCCATTGGTGGTCTACTCCAGAAACCTGTTCAACTGACGGTGACTTTTTACTCAGAATGGATTGTGGTGAAGCTCAGTTACGAGCTCAGCCTTCAGACAACCAGATGTTGTGGAAGTACTGACGGCCTTGGTTGTTGCAGAACAACGTTTCACCGGCCGGTCCCTGCTGGCCACAGACGTTGCGGACCTGAGGTCCATAACCGACGGTCCAGTTGGCGTGGGTGGTGAAGATGTACGAGTAGGTGGCGTTGATGCTGGCCTGAATTTCTCGCCATGCGGCAACCCGCTCGTCCAGATCGGTCGTGGCTCGCTGAGCGTAAAGCAGCGCGTCGCGATCTTCGTCACAGACTCGCACCCAGTTGAGGGCGATGGCGCCTTCTGCGGTGGCACATTCGAGCCAGACAACTTCGTTGTCGGGGTCGACCGCACCGAACTGACGCCAAGTCACAACGTCGTACTGACCGATCGCAACTTCAAGAATGTGCGAGTCCTGGAGCAGTTCCTGCTCGGTCACATTGAAGAAGTCTTCCCAGTTCTGGGTGAGCAGGTCGGCGATACGGGTCTGAACGACCGACGGACCCGAGTACTGCAGCTCCATGTCGATCTTGCCATCGGTGCAGTTTTCGGGGAAGTCGGCACAGTAAGCCTCGACCAACGGGCCGGCCTTTTCGGGCTGGTTCGATTCCTGGACGACATCGGGGTTGTTCCAGATGAGGTCGGGGTGGAACATCGAGTCGGCCAGCGGCGAGGTTCCCTGCGCGATCAGGCTGGCGTACGCATCACGGTCGGTGGCGTAGGTCAGCGCTTGACGGGCACGAATGTCGTCGAACGGCGCGGCACGAGTGTTCATCATGATGTCGTTCTCACCCGAAAGCAGGTTCTCGATGGTGTTGACGTTCTCGGCGCTGCGCAGCGTCAAGATGGCGTCAGGGTTCGAGGTGATGACCAGGTCGAGGTCGCCGGCGTTGACCCGCTCAGCGGCCAGCGCCGTGTCGGTGACCACAGAGAACTCAATGGCATCGAGGTAGATCATGTCGGTGCCCTGCCAGTAGTCGTCGAAACGTTCAACCAGCGTCTTGTCGTCCTGAGTACGACTCGCAAGCTTGAACGGTCCCTGACCGATGGGAGCCTGATTGAGCGCCGGGTCGGCAGCCGCCGCCGCGATGAACTCCGCGGACGGGATCATGCCGAGCTGGCTGGTCAGGTTGACCGGGAAGTGCGCGCTCTGACGGATCAGGTTGTACTGAACGGTCAGATCGTCGATCTTTTCGATCCGGTTCTCGGCCGGATACGACGGGGCAACCGCCAACGAAATCAGCGGATCGGCCAGCGTGCCTTCGAAAGCGGCGATGACGTCGTCGGCATCCATGGTGGAACCGTCATGGAACAGGACGCCTTCGCGGAGCTTGATCTGCCAAGAGTTGGTGCCTTCAACCGGTGTTGCCGACTCGGCGAGGTAGGGAATCCATTCACCGTTCTCGTCGTAGGCGAACAGCGGGTCGAAGATCGGGTTCGCCATCAGGTAGGCCGATACCGCGAAGTTGTTCGACACCGGATTGAGGCCGTCGCCGTCAGCTTCGGTCGCGACTCGCAGGGTGCCGCCGACAACCGGGGTTTCCTCAACCTCTTCTTCCTCGGCAAGGCTCACGGTCGGAACAACCGCATCGCCGTCACCTTCGGCGACGCTGTCGGTCGGTTCATCGACCGCCGTGTCGCTATCACCACCGCCGCAGGCCGCGGCGATCAGCGTGAAGGCCAAGAGCGATGCCAGCAGCTTCGCCAAGGCCTTTCGAGACATTCGATATGACATATTTCCCCCAGGGATATGGAAGCTCGGGCCCACTGGCTCAAGCATTGGTTTGCGATGTGACTCGCGCCACATGGTCTAGCAGGCTCGCACGGTAAACGGAAACGATTCCGGCGATTTCGACATCATGGCCGGTTCTGCCGGATTTCGCCGAATCGGATGGCCTAAGGGTGCTGCGAACTGACCGATAGCACCTCTCCGGTCATGTAACTCGAAAGGTCGCTGGCGAGAAAGACGATCACGTTCGCGACTTCCCACGGTTCCGCGGCTCGGCCAAACGCCTCCTGAGCAGCCAGTCCATCAAGGAACTGCGGGTCGCTCACCTTGGCGAGGAAGGGATGCATGGCGATGCTTGGAGCAACCGCGTTGACCCGAATCCCATACTCGGCCGCTTCAATCGCCGAACAGCGGGTCAGCGCCATCACCCCGGCTTTGGCCGCGGCATAGTGGCATTGCTCAGCTTGCGCTCGCCAGCCCACCACCGAAGCGTTGTTCACGATCGTGCCGGCGGTGCCGGTGTCGATCATGTGGCGCAGGACCGCTCGGGTGCAGCGCATGGTGCCGTCGAGGGTTACGCCAAGCACCGACGACCACTGTTCGTCGGTCATGTCCACCAGTTTGGTCGCCCCACCGAGACCGGCATTGTTGACCATGACGTCGATACCGCCGAGCTGTTCAACGGCGCTGGCCACCAGCGCCTGCACGTCGTCTTCGACGGTGACGTTGCACACTGCGGTGGCGGGACGGCGACCGGTCGACTCGGCCAACCGGTCTGCTGTTTCAGCGAGGCGGCGATCATGAATGTCTGAAATCAGCACCGTGGCCCCCTCTAACAGGGACCGCTCCGCGACCGAGGAACCAATCCCGGTACCGGCTGCTGCGGTGACCACCACCCGCTTTCCCTCCAAAAGGGCCCGACCGGGAGGCGGGGTTGGGGTCATCAGTTTTCGTCCTTGCCTTCGGCCATCTCCGCCATCCGTCGCTCAAGATCAGCAATGAACGGGTTCGGTTCTTGACCGACACTGGAGGGAAGCTCGGCAGCAATCTGTTCTGGGGTCCAACGATCACCGTCGGCCATCATGGTGCGCACCTCAACCGGCTGGTTCCAGACCGAGATTCGCCGTCCGACCACCGTGTAGATCTGGGCGTTGACATCCCGACCGGCGTCGCTCATCAGGTAGATCGCCATTGGGGCGATGTCTTCGGGGTCACCGGTCTCAATCTCGAACGGCACGTTTTCGCTCATGCGGGTGCGGGCCACTGGCGCGATGCAGTTGGCGTTGATGGCGGGACCGCCCCGGAGTCGGATGGCTGCGGCGGTCAACGCCGCCGACCGGGTGAGGCTGACGATGCCTCCCTTGGCTGCCGAATAGTTGGCTTGAGCGGTGGAAGCCGTGAACGCGCCCGAGGTAAACCCGATCAGCGAACCACCGGTTTCCTGCTTGCGCATCCTGGCGAACGCGGCCCGGTACACATTGAAATGACCTTTGAGATGCACCGCAATGACATGGTCCCATTCGTCTTCGCTCATGTTGAACAGCATGCGTTCCCTAAGCACACCAGCCGGGCAGACCACGCCGTCGATCGAACCCCAGGTGTCACAGGCCGCGGCGACCACCTGTTCGCCCACGTCGAACTGTGAGATATCACCGGCGATGGCCAGCGCCGAACCGCCCTCAGCGGTGATCTCAGCGACGACCGCGTCGGCGACCTCGCTGGTCGGGTCGCTTCCATCCATCGCCACGCCGTAATCGGCGACGACGATGTTGGCACCTTCACGGGCGCAGGCCAAAGCGATGGCTTTCCCGATCCCCGATCCGGCGCCGGTGATGGCGATGTTTTTACCTTCGAGATACCCGGTCATTGAACCTCTCCTTGATCTGATCGGACTGTAGCCGGACGACACCTGCTTGGCGCGCGGCCAAGTACCCGCTCAGGCTCGCACCATCGCGCTGACCATCATCTTCGCTGCGTGTTGGAGTTCGGCACCAACGCTTTCGGCCGGGGCCATCCCGCTCACCCAACGAGTCAGCGACGACAACCAGACGTGACCTAACACTCGGGCGATGCCTTCGCTGTCAACTCCGCTGTCAACGCCGAGAGCGGTCGTGATGATTTCCCGTAGTTCTTGTTCCACCAGCCGTTTGGGGTCCACCGCCAACGGCGACGTGGTTCCCAGCGCCGTGACCAACGCCCCCATCAACCGAGGTCGCTGCACCGCGGTCGTCGCCGAGCGCTCCAGCAACACCGCGAGTCGTTCGGCCGGATCTCCTCCCGGCAACGGGTCGGTGCTGAGCCGCTGCTGGCTCAGGCGCAACCAGCCGACCAGTCCAGCTAACAGCACTTCGTCTTTACCCGCGAAGTACCGATAGATCGTCCCTAGCGCCACCCCCGACTGTTCGGCCACGGTACGCATCTGAACTGCGTCGTAACCGCCTTCGCCAGCCAACCGCATCGCCGTTTCGACGATCCGGATGCGACGAGCCCGCTGCGAGTTTGAGAGTTGGGATGGTTCGGTCGCCATGAAGGGAGTGTTGACGACCATCAGCGAGATTGCCAATCGACTCACCGATTGAAACGGCTAGCGTCTCGACCCATGGTCGATCAAGAAGCAAAGACTGTCGTCGTCAACCATTCAGGATTTCCGTTGCCCCCCTCGATGCAGGACTGGCCCGGGATCGAGATTCTTGACTGTCCTCGCCAGGGAGCCATCGCCGACGATGTGCGCGGTGACGTGGTGCTCACCCGTACCGACGGGGGCCCCAACCTCTCTGAGTTGCTGGCTCGCGGGGCCCGCTGGGTTCACACCATCGGCACCGGAGTCGATGCGTTCCCGTTCGAAGCGTTGAGTGGGCAAACCCTGACCTGCTCACGCGGGGTCAGTGGCGACATGATCGGTGAATGGGTTTTCGCCCAGATGCTGGCGTTTGCCAAAGGGTTCCCGCAGGTCATGCTTTCCGAACCACCAGCGAACTGGAACGCCGCCGACCCGCGGGTGGGCAGCCTTCGTGGCGCCACCGTGGTGATTGTCGGGATGGGCGGAATCGGCACCGAAGTCGCCCGGCTGTCGCTGACCTTGGGGATGCGGGTGATTGGTGTGCGCCGGACCGGGACCGAAGCACCGTTGGCCGACATGACCGTGGTTCGTGACCTGGCATCGGTGATCGGAGACGCCGACCATGTGGTGGTTGCCGCACCGGCCACTCCCGAAACCGAAGGCATGTTCGACCAGGCCATGTTTGCGCTGATGAAACCCGGAGTGCATTTCGTCAACATCGCCCGCGGGTCGTTGGTTGATCAGGATGCGTTACGACAGGCTTTGGACGGCACCGTGGCGCGCGCCTCGCTCGATGTGTGCACTCCTGAACCGCTTCCGGCCGGGCATTGGATGTACGACCACCCAAACGTTTTTTTGTCCCCGCACACTTCCTGGGTCGGGCCGCAGGCCTACCCGGCGATGATCGAAACCTTCCGGGCCAACTACCTGCGCTGGCGAGAAGGAAAAGAGTTGGCGGGTCTTGTGGACATTGACGCCCGGTACTGAAAACCTACGTCCGATGTCTTTCAACCAGTATTTCCATGAGGTCGCTTCCGAGGTCCGTAACTGGGGTCGATGGGGTGACGACGACCGTCTCGGCACCCTCAACCTGCTGACCGACGAAGCGGTCGCCGGCGGGGCGGCAACCATCGTTTCTGGTCGTCGAGTGAGTTGCGCTCTAGAACTCGCCCCAAACGGCGTGCAGATCGGCCAGATCCCGGGCCGGATCAATCCAATCCGGTCGATGAACTACATCGACAACCCGGATCTGGGTGACCCCAACAACGACGCCATGGTTCCGCATTTCAGCGACGACCATGTGGTGATGGGTCTCCAAGCGGCCACTCATTGGGATGGCCTTTCCCATGTCAGCTACGGGCATCAGCTCTACAACGGTGTTCCGACCTCGTCGATCACCGCCCGCGACGGAGCAACCGTGCTAGGGATCGAACACGTCCGCACACTGGTCGGTCGCGGGGTGTTGCTCGACGTCGCCGCAGCCAACGGGGTTGACGAGCTCGAAGGGGCTTGGGAGATCACCAGCGACGTGCTCGACGCCACCGCCGAATGGGCTGGCGTAGACATCCGCAGCGGCGACATCGTGTTGATCCGCACCGGCCGGATGCGTTCGTTTCGTTCCGGTGGGGGCCTCCAGTACGTGATGGGCCCTACTGGAGACGCTGCCTCGCCCGGCCCCGGCATCGAAGCGGCCCGCTGGTTCCACCGCAACAACGTGGCGGCTGTGGCCACCGACAACTACATCTTCGAACTGTTTCCTGGACCGGACCCGGAGAACATGCTGGCCGTGCACTGCATCCACGTCGTGGACATGGGCCTCACTCAAGGTCAGAACTGGGATCTCGAAGCGCTCTCAACGGTGTGCGCTGAAGAGTCCCGCTACGAGTTCTTTCTTGCCGCGAACCCCGAACCGTTCGTCGGTGGCTGCGGATCGCCGGTCAGCCCGGTTGCTGTTTTTTAACCTTCTGTCACCTGTCTACCTAAGGAGTTGCCATGACTGAACCCAGCGTTTCTCTCGGCCAGATCGAGTTGTTTTCTGAACTCAGCGCCAAAGAACTCAAGGAGGTCAGCCGTTTCCTGACCCGACTGAACGTGCCGGCCGGAAAAGAATTGACCGTTCAGGGGCAGGTCGGTCGCGAATTTATGATCGTTGTGGAAGGGCGGGCTTCGGTGCGGCGAAACGGTCGACTCGTCGCCAACCTCGGGCCCGGTGACTTTTTCGGCGAGTTGGCTGTGATCGCTGGGGTGCCCCGGACGGCGACCGTTACCGCCGAAACCCCGATGGTGATTGAGGCGCTGAACCGACGTGAGTTCACCTCGCTGCTTGACCGCAGCCCGAAACTCGCCCGCAAAATCTTGATCGGCGCAGTGAAGCGACTGCACCAGATCGAGGACGGAATCGTTCGTTGAGCACCGTCGCCGCGGTTCAGGTCGCCGTGGTCGGCAGCGCCAACCTGGACCTTGTCGTTGATGTCACAACCATCCCGTTGGTGGGAGAAACCGTCATGGGTGGTGATCTGCGACGGATCCCGGGCGGGAAAGGCGCCAACCAGGCGGTAGCCGCGGCTCGGCTCGGCTGCACGGTGGCGATGATCGGCCGGTTGGGTGACGACGAAGGCGGACAGTTGTTGCGCCAGGCCCTCGAACAAGACGGGGTGGACACCGAGCATCTGTTGACCACCGCCGGCGTTGCCAACGGTGTCGCACTCATTGCAGTAGCCGCCGATGGTGACAACGCCATCGTGGTGAGCCCCGGCGCAAACGCTCGGGTAACCGGTCAGGACGTGCAGGCTGCGGCTGCGGTACTGGCCTCAGCCACGGTCACGCTGCTGCAACTCGAAGTTCCCACCGAGGCGGTGATGGCTGCGGCGTCACTGGCCGGGGGAACCGTCATTTTGAATCCGGCGCCGGCTCCCCTCGAACCACTCCCCGCTGCGCTGCTGGCTGCCGTTGATGTTTTAGTCCCGAACCAGACGGAGCTGGCGACGTTGGCCGGATACGACGGTCCGGTGGATCTCGACCGTGCCGCGACACTCGCCCATCAACTCCCCTGCTCGGCGGTAGTTGTCACGCTCGGTGCCCAAGGCGCGTTGGTAATCGAAAACGGTGACGCAACGCATGTGCCGTCACCGGTCGTCACCCCGGTTGACACCACCGCGGCCGGCGACTCGTTCTGCGGGGCGCTCGCCGATGGGATCGTCCGAGGGTTGAACCTGGTCGATTCCGCGCGTTGGGCGGTTCGGGTTGGGGCTGCGACCACCTTGTCCGCCGGGGCCCAGCCTTCGCTACCCACCCCCGCCGAAGTAGCGTCCCGGCTGGACTAACGCCTGGCAATCGACGGGCCACGCGGCGGGGCGTAACCTCTGGCTATGACCCTCCCGACTCTGCTCATCGACTGCGATCCCGGCCTTGACGACGCCATTGCGCTTCTCGCTGCCGCCCAACTCGGCAACCTGATCGGCATCACCACCGTCAACGGCAACATCGGGATCGAGCACACCACCCACAACGCCCTCGCCATTGCGCAGGCCACCGGTCAGGACATTCCGGTGCACCGGGGAGCGGCCCGCCCGCTAATCGCTCCGGTCATGGACGCCTCGTATGTGCATGGACCTACCGGTTTGGGAAACGTCACCATCCCGGAGGTCACCGGAAGCGTCGCCTCTGACGATGCCGTGGGGTTCATCTTGGACATGGCTCGAACCGTCGACGACCTCCACCTGATCGCGGTCGGACCGCTCACCAACATCGCGTTGGCTCTCCGGCAGGATCCGACGTTGCCTGACCGGCTCGGAGGGTTCACGATCATGGGCGGTGGTGCCCACGTCGGCAACGTGACCGCAACCGCCGAGTTCAATGTCTGGGCCGATCCCGAAGCAGCCGCCATCGTGTTTGAAGATTTCCCGATGGTCACCATGGTGGGGCTCGATGTCACCCACCGGGTGCTGATGCGAACCAACGATCGCAACCGGTTGCGCGACGCGGGCGGCACGGCAGCCACGCTGGCCGCCGACCTGCTCGACTACGCGCTTGAACGGGCCGGTTCGATCCGGGGCACCGACGGTGCACCAATCCATGACGCCTCCGCGGTGATCGCTGCGGTCGCTCCTGAACTGTTCTCCGGTACCCACCATCGGGTCGTAGTAGAGTTGGCCGGTACCCACACGCGGGGGATGACAGTGGTGGATGAACGTATCGGCGGACGCGATGGACATGAAACGTCAACGGCCAACGCCCTTGTGCTCCGCGACGCCAACGAACAAGAGGTGATCGACGCGGTCGTCGACGCCATCATCGAGCTTGACCGGAACGCGTGATTCGAGAGTTTGTCGCCGATCAGTTGGCCAACGAACGTGCGGTGTTTTCGTTTGCGGTGGTGTGGGGGATCGTGATCGGGCTCTGGATTCTGCTGGATTCGTTGAGTGACAAGAACCGGGGCCGCTTTCGACCGATTCGGATCCGTCGCGAACAGGGATGGCTGCTGCGGACACTGGACTCGACCAGCACCGGCGCCCCAGGCGACGAACCAGTGGACACCGACGAACCTGACGACGAACCTGACGACGACGAACGCTAGTTAGCCGGTTGGTGGACCATGGCCTGCCAGAGCGAACCCGGTTCCACCACCTGGCAGAGACCGGTCACTGCGGCAACCATCCAGCCCACCACGTCAAGCAGGTCGACGTTGTCCGGCAACGCCATCACAATCCCGTGCTTGGCGTGGTCTTGACGTTTCACCCAACCAGAGGGCCGCGTGACCCCTTGTGTTTCGAGCCGGTCCAACCCGTTGGATCCGGTCCCGTGGGCCAACCCGAGTTGAGCCGGCACCGGGCGAGCACCAACCGTCGGGGGCGTCCAAGTGGCGAGCGGCAACGCCGGACCTCGACCACTGAACCAGCCCGCGAGTCCGCTCCGCTCCGGAACCCGCCCGAATTGATCGGCCGATAGGCAGGGTTGAAGGTTGACCCACCCCAGACCATCGCCGCGCTCGTGAAGGTTCTGCATCGCCGCCACCACCTCGGCGGCATCGTCGCGATCAAACACGATTTCGGTCACCTGAAACGCCACTCAAGGACCCTACTCGCGACCCGCCGCGACCCGGCGAGAAGTTCGCTACCGAAACCACCACCGAAACGACCCGACGGGACGGTCCCACCCGACTAGCGTGGCACCAGTACCTAACGTGACGTACCGGTCGGTGCGGATAGGAAGGCTGGACGGTTCTGCCATGAGGAAGCTGACGAGATGAGGTTTCTGCGGTCCGCTCGACGGACAGGCCTGCTGCTCACCTCTGCGGTTGTGGTCACGCTGCTCGCCACTGCGTCTCCCGCCCCCGCTCAAGCCGACCGGGAATTGGCCGACCTCGAAGCCCGCCGCAGTGAGCTCAACGATCAGCTCGCCGTCCTCGATTCGCAAATCGCGGCTAGCCGCTCTGAGATCTCCGATCTGGCGCTGCGCAAGCAGGTGTCGTCGGCTCGGATCGAACTGGTCGCCGACAACTACGAATCCACCGCGCATGCCTGGCGCGAACCAGCGACAACCCGGATACAGATCGCGATCATCGGGTTCACCAACGGCGACCCTCGTCAGTCGGCGCTCATCGACGAAGTCCTGGCGCTCCAAGGATCAGACGAAGGAGCTCGAGCCCGAGAGCTTTACACGGCGGCGATCGAAGACGCCCAGAGCCGGCTTGAACTGATCGAAGAACTCCTGCGAGGGATAAGCGATGAGCTCCGCCAAGCCCGCGGCGCGTTGACCGCGGTGGAGCTGCTGCAAGTCGAGGCAAACGAGCAACTCAACGAGTTTGAGGCGCGTCGAGCCGACATCGCCGACGAAATCGCCACGGCTTCCAGCCGCATCACCTACCTCAAGTCGTTGCAGACCACGGCCGTGCTGACCGGTGTTCGGGTGGAGCAGCTCGTCAACCGACCGGCGCTGGCGGTCAAGATCGACAACGTAGGACCCGCCCGCCCGCAGTCAGGTATCGCACTGGCCGACCTTGTCTTTGTCGAGGAAGTCGAAGGTGGGCTGACCCGCCTCGCGGCCGTGTTCCATTCGCAGACCCCCAGCGAAGTTGGCCCGGTGCGGTCGATGCGGACCAGCGACTTTGACCTGCTGGCCCAACTCAGCTCACCGCTGTTTGCCAACTCTGGCGGTAACCGGACCGCTCGCCGCCTGCTGGCAGAATCTTCGCTGGTGGACATCGGTGCGGCCAGCCACGGAAACCTCTACTTCCGAACTTCTCGAGCCGCGCCCCACAATCTCTACACCAACCCCGGAAACCTCTGGTCGGTGGCACAAACCGGCGGGTACGCGACCGGCACCCCGAGCCCGATCATCGGGTTCCGTTCAGCGACCGAGCCGGCGCCGGGAACGGTCAGCGACAGCGCAGGGGTCGATGTTCGGTACGGACAAACCAGCGTGAGCTACCAGTGGAACGGGTCCGGTTGGGAGCGTAGCCAGGACCGTTCGGCGACCAAGGACGCCAGCGGAACGCGCATCGCTCCGGCAACGGTGATCGTGCAGTTCATCAACTACACCACCTCCGAAGCCGATTCGCGTTCACCCGAAGCGGTCACGATTGGTCAGGGAACGGCCTGGATCTTTACCAATGGTCAGGTCAGCGAAGGCACTTGGAGTCGAGGTTCGGCGTCGGAGACCACCAGCTATTTCGCCAGTGACGGCAGCCCGATGAAAGTGATCCCGGGCCAAATCTGGGTGGAGCTGCCCCGGCCCGGTCAAGCCAGCCTGCGTTGACCTTCACCGGGTAGCACCGGCAAGTTCACGCCACCGGCAGGGTCACGCCACCGGCAGGGTCAACCCGCCGGGTCGAGCATCAGGTCGTGCGCGCAGGCTCCGGCCGGGGTGACCGTCAAACGCTCCGCGCCGCTCTCAGCTACCACCAGTGTGTGCTCAAACTGGGCGGTGCGGGTCCCGTCAAGCGTGACCGCTGTCCAGTCATCGTCCCACATCAACGCGTCGGGTTCTCCCAAGGTCAGCATCGGTTCGATGGTGAACGTCGTGTTGCGTTCCAGTCGAGATGTCAACCGTCGCTCGTAGTAGTGCGGGATTTGCAGGTTTGAATGAAATTCGGTTCCGACCCCATGGCCGATGAAGTCGCGAACCACGCCTAGCGAGAAGCGGCGGGCGTGGCGTTCAATCGCCTGCCCGATCTCGTTGACCAGCCCGTCGGGACGCACCGCGTCGATGCCAAGTTGCAGGGCCCGGGCTGTTTCTTTCACAAGCTGACGCGACGCCTCATCTACGTCACCCACAAAAAACGTTGCCGAAGTGTCACCGTGGACACCTTCTCGGTACAGCGTGACGTCAATGTTGATGATGTCGCCATCGGCCAACGGGCGCGAGTCGGGGATTCCGTGACAGATCACTTCGTTGACCGAGGTGCATACCGATTTCGGGTATCCCCGATAGTTGAGCGGGCTGGGATACCCACCGGCGTCAACTGACGCCTCGTGAACGAACCGATCGAGTTCGTCGGTGGTTACCCCCGGTCGAACCAGTTCCGCGACCCGCAGCAGAATTTCGGCGGCAGCGGCACCGGTGCGGCGCATCGCCGCCAGATTCTCCGGGGTCTGCACCAACGGCGCCACCGAAGGGCCCGGATCCCCGGTTTCGGCGTACGGAGGCCGGGCGATGTCGGCGGGAACTCGGCGGGTCGGACTGATCAGTCCCGCTCGAACCGGTGGCAGGGAAGGCCCCACCGTTCGCTGCCGCTTTTTACGTTTAGCCACGTATCTATCCTAGGCGGATTGGTCGCAGGTCATCGCCGTCGGGTCAGCGCAGGAAGCGGCTGACCGACTCCACCACACACGCCGGTTTCTGCGCACCCTCGATTTCTACGGTGATCGTGATCACGGCCTGTACCCCACCGGAAATTTCCTCGGCTGAGGTCAGCACCGCCGAACCACGAACCCGCGAACCGACCGTGACGGGCTGCGGGAACCGGGCCTTGTTGACGCCATAGTTCACCCCCATCGACACATTGTCGACCTGCACGATTTCGGGCAGGAAGTAGTTGGTGAGGGCCAGCGTCAAATAGCCGTGCGCGATCGTCGCTCCGAACGGGCCGTCCGCGGCGCGTACCGGATCAACGTGGATCCACTGATGATCGCCGGTGGAGTCAGCGAACCCATCGATTCGTTGCTGGTCGATGGCAACCCATTCGGAATGGCCGAGGTCTTGGCCGACCGCAGTCAGCAGAGCGTCTGGAGAGTCGAACACGGTGGTCATTCGCTTGACGTTAGCCAACCGGAACCGGTTCCAGCTGCCAGACTTGCCCCGTGCCCCATCTTGAAACCGTGATCGAACCGGTGGTCATCGATGGCGAACCATTCGGATCGTTCGCCACCATCACCATCAACAACCCGGACCGTCGCAACGCCATGACCGCAGCGATGTACCAAGCCGTCCCCGATGCCTGTGCCGAACTGTCCGTCGCCGAGGATCTCCGCTGCGTGGTGCTCCGAGGCGCCGGAGATCAGGCGTTCTGCGCCGGCAGCGACATCAGCGAGTTTCGTTCTCGGCGCATGGGTGGCGCTGCGGTCACCTACGACCAGGCCGAGCATCAGGCCTGGACTGCGTTAGCCGAAATCCCGGTTCCCGTAATTGCTTTGATTCATGGCCCCTGCCGCGGTGGAGGGATCGCCCTGGCGCTCCATGCCGATCTGCGGGTGGCTGCCGCTGACGCCAGCTTTGCCGTACCACCGGCCAACCTTGGGATCGCCTATCCGCTCGAAGCGACCCGCCGGCTCGCGGCATTGGTCGGTCCGGGAACCGCTAAACGCCTGTTGTTCACCGCCGAGGTGCTCAGCGCTCACCAAGCCCTCGACCTTGGGCTGGTGGAACAGGTAGTGGATGCCGGTGATCTCGACGACCATGTAACGGCGCTGGTTCAGCGAATCGCCACTAAAGCCCCCCGAACGTTACGGGCCGCCAAAGCCAGCATTGACGCCATCGTCAGCCACGCAACCGGCGACCCCGACGCCGAGGCCCGGTTGCAGCAGGCGCAAAACCTTGCCGCCGACTGTTACGACAGTGACGATTTCCGCGAAGGGGTTCAGGCCTTCAGCGAGAAACGCGCACCTCGCTTCCAAGGGCGCTGAGAACCGTTCAACCAGCCACTTCAGATCGCCTACCCTTAGCGGACACACTGTTGTCTTTGCTCGCTACGTCAGGTGACCAGAATCATGACCGCCACCCTTCACACCGCCACCCACAGCCCGTCGCAACCCGCCGACGACACCGCCGTGCTCTGGGTCCATGGCGTCGATTCGGACCTTCAACTCTGGGATTCGGCGGTCGGGTTGGTCGCCGAGCAGCGCCACTGCGTGGCGGTTGACCTTCCCGGCCACGGCCAGAGCCCGGTTTGGGAACACCCCGACGACTACCAGCGAGAACCGGTCCTCGCCGCGATCGACGAGGTCATCAAGGACATGCGGTCAACGCAACCCACCCGACCCGTGATCTGGGTTGGTCACAGCCTTGGTGGCTACCTGGGGATGGCACACGCGCTGACCCGCACCGGCGACCACGCCATCGACGGGCTGGTTCTGGTGGCTACCGGCCCCGGATTTCGTGACCCTGATGCCATGGCCGACTGGAACGACCGGGTCGCAGCCAACGCCCCGTCGTATTCGGTGAGCGAAACCGCAGCCACGATCGCGTTTCATCACGACTCGATGGTGATGGATCGGCTCAGCGAACTCACCCTTCCGCTGGCGTTAGTGATCGGCTCCGACGACCGTGCCTTCCTCGGAGCCAACGACTATCTCGAACGCAAACTTCCTCACGCCACCCGAACCACAGTGGACGGGGCCCGCCATTTCGTTATGCGCTCACATCCCGAATCGGTGGCTGACGCGGTCCGTGCCGTCGCCACTGCCATCACCAACGCCTAGGGCAACCCGGCGCCGCTGGTGCGAGCGGTCGCGGCTTAGGCGACCGACACCCCGACGAGGCTGCCGATCAGATACGTGGCGCCACACGCGAACGCGGCAACCAGCACTTGGCGGGCTGCGGTTGCCACTCGGCTTCGTTCGGTAAAGACCCCAACCAGCACCCCAACAGCCGCCGCCGCGGTGCCCCCGATCACGATGGAGGACAAAACCGCAGTGTTGCCACTGGCAAAGAACCAGGGCAACAACGGAACTACGGCACCCAGCGCAAAGGCAAAGAACGAAGCCAACGCGGCTTGGATCGGTGAACCAACCCCACCCGGGTTGATCCCGAGTTCTTCGCGGGCGTGAACATCGAGCGCAACCTCCGGGTCTGACATCACCCCGGCCGCTACCTGCTCAGCTTGTTCGGCGTCCAACCCTCGATTGCGGTAGATCGCAGCAAGTTCTTTCGTTTCTGCTTCTGGGTTGTCGCGAAGTGACCGTCGTTCGATCTCCAACTCGCGTTCGATCAACTCGTTTTGGGCCCGTACGCTCACCCACTCGCCTGCCGCCATCGAGATCGCCCCGGCCAAGAGGCCAGAGATCCCGGTGAGGCGAACCAGCGACGCATCCGGTGACGCCCCGGCGATCCCCAAGATGAGGGCGACGTTGCTCACCAGTCCATCGCTGATGCCAAATACCGCAGCTCTGGCGTTGCCGCCCTGAACGTCTCGATGATGGTGAACCATGTGATTATCGTCGTGCCCGCGCAACTGCATGGCACGAGTCTGCCACGTCAACCCGGGGGGTCACCACACCGCCCACCCGACAACCCGGCCCCGGCACCCTCAGCCACCCGAACCCGGCATCGTGAAAGGATCAGTTCGTGAGCCGTGGACGCTTCGCCCCCAGCCCGACGGGGCCCCTTCATCTCGGCAACCTCCGCACCGCGTTGGCGGCCTGGCTGTTCGCCCGTGCCGCCGGAAGCGAGTTCGTTCTCCGCTTTGAAGATCTGGATCCGATCGTGACCAGCCGCGACCACGAAACCCGCCAACTGCGGGAGCTGGAACTGTTCGGTCTTGACTGGGACGGCGAACCGATGCGGCAATCCGAACACCTCGACCGCTACCGCACTGTCGTCCAAGAACTTCGAGCACGCGACTTGAGCTATCTCTGCTGGTGTACCCGCCGTGAGATTCGCGAAGCAGCGCAGGCCCCCCACCACCCCACCGGGCATTACCCCGGTACCTGCCGTTTGCTTACCGACGAGGACCGCCAGAAACAGCAGGCCTCTGGTCGACCCGCTGCGGTTCGCCTCGCAACCGGCGGTGAGTCGTTCGAAATCGTTGATCGTCTCACCGGACCTCACCGGGAAACGATCGACGATCTCGTCCTCGAACGGGCCGACGGCACCCCGGCCTACAACCTCGCCGTCGTCGTTGACGACGCCGCGCAGGGCATCGAGGAAGTGGTGCGTGGCGACGATCTGCTCTCAACCACCCCCCGTCAGGCTTACCTTCAACAGCTTCTCGGATATCCCGAACCGATCTGGGCTCACGTCCCGTTGGTGCTTTCACCGACCGGTGAACGACTCGCTAAACGCGACGGTGCGGTCACGCTGGAGGACCGAATCGCACTCGGTGACCGTCCCGAACGGGTGGTGTCGGTGCTGGCGGCAAGCCTCGGGCTGCAACCACCTGATCGCGAGGTTCGCCCGGCCGATTTGCTTGAAACCTTCGATCCGAGTCTGATCAGCCGGTCCCCGTGGACGATGTCCCCGACCCAAATCGAGTCCTGTTGGTGAACACCACCCCTGCCCTGCTCACACCCCGGTTCGTTTCGCTGTGCCTCGGAGTAACCCTGTACTTCCTCGGGCTCAACATGACCCTGTCGGTGCTTCCGCTCTTTGTGGAAGGCGAACTCGGCGGCACCAACACGCAGGTCGGGATCGCGGTGAGTTCGTTCGGGTTAGCGGCCGCCTGCGTGCGGCCGTTGATCGGCCCGTTGGGTGACCGTCAAGGTCGTCGGCGCCTGATCGCAGTGGGGGCCACCACCGCCGGGCTCGCCACCGTGCTCACCGCGTTTGCCACCAGCATTCCGATGGTGGTCAGCTTTCGTGCCCTCGCCGGTCTCGGTGAGGCCGCGGTGTTTGTCGGTGCGGCCAGCGCCGCTCAAGACCTAGCCAGCGACGAACGACGGGGTGAAGCAGCCAGCTACTTTTCGTTGGCCATCTATTCATCGCTGTTTCTCGGCCCCCCGTTCGGTGAATGGTTGGCGGGTGCCACCAGCACCTCAACCGCCTGGCTGGTGGCCGGGTTGTTGGCGATCGCTGCGGCGTTCAGCGGAATGTTCGCACCTGGACGACCCGAGGTGGCCCCACCTCGACCCGAAACCCGTCACCTGCTGCACCGCAGCGCACTCCGGCCCGGGCTGGTGCTGTTCCTTGGACTGTTGGGGTACAGCGGTTTCCTTGCGTTCGTTGCCCTCCACGCCCGGTCGGTTGGGATCGACAACACCGGAACCGTGTTCACGGTGTTCGCGGTGGTCGTCATCTTTTTGCGGGTGGTCGCAGCCAAACTCCCCGACCGGTTCGGTCCGGTCACCACCAGCCGGATTTCGCTCGGGGCCGGGTTCATTGGTCTTGCCGTGTTAGCCGTCTGGGATCAGCCAGCGGGGGTCTATATCGGCGCCGCCGTGCTCGCAGTCGCCCAGTCGTTTTTGTTCCCTGCCTTGTTTGCGCTGGTCGTTGACCAGGCCCCCGACGCCGAACGAAGCCATGCCATCAGCACCCTGTCAATGTTCTTCGACCTGGCGTTTGGTATCGGCGGTCCGCTGATCGGCGCGATCTCGGACGTGATCAACCGGTCGGTGGCTTTCGGTTTCTGTTCGGCGTTGGCCTTGACCACCATGTTGAGCTGCCATCGAATCCTCGGTGACCGACCGGTGGCGACCTCGATTCGACAGATCGGTCCCCGTAGTCGCCGCTAGCTCCCCCGGTACCCGGTTGGAACGGGGCCGGCATCTCGCGGCACACTGGGTCATGAACGATTCTGTCCCCGACTGGTTCACCAACGCGCTGGCGACAGAACCGGAGTCTCACCGGGTCACGGTTGCTGGAACAAGCATCCACTACTTGGCCTGGGGTGAACGAGGTCGGCCCGGTCTGATCTGTATCCACGGTGGCGGGGCCCACGCCCACTGGTGGGCCCACGTCGCTCCCGCCTTTGTCCCCAACTATCGGGTCGTAGCGCTCGACCTGAGCGGCCATGGCGACTCGGACCGCCGTGAGCATTACACGCTGGATCTCTGGACCGACGAAGTGCAGGCGGTCAGCAACGACGCCGGGTTTGCTTCAGCCCCGGTGCTGGTTGGCCATTCGATGGGTGGTTTCGTGACCATCGCGGCGGCGGGCCGTCACCCCGACGCATTCGCGGGGGCGGTAATTATCGATTCTCCGGTGGTGGAGGTCGATCCCGAAGTCGATCATGCCCGCCGAACCGACGATTTCAATCGGGTCAGAATCTATGACGACCCGGCGGTTCCGATCGGCAATTTCCGAACCATCCCTCCCCAGGCGGTGTACCTGCCGTACGTGATCGAACATGTCGCCCGTAACTCGCTTCGTCAACGCGACGACGGCCGCTGGGAATGGAAGTTTGATCCGTCGATTTTCGTGCCGCGCCGGGCCGAACCGAGCACGTACCTTTCTCAGATTCGTTGCCGGGTCGCGTTGTTGCGTTGCGAACACGGCCTCATGACCCCAGACATCGGCGCCTACATGTACGAACAGCTCGGGCGGTTGGCTCCGGTGATCGAATTGCCAACCGCAGGGCACCATCCGATGCTCGACGTGCCGCTGATTCTCATCACCGCGATCCGTTCACTGCTGGCCGACTGGGACCATTCGACACCGTTGAACGGCTGACACCGCCGCCCAAGCCAGGTTCCCGATGGTTAGTCGCTGAAACGAGCGACGAGGTTTTCACCCATCGCCGGGATGGTGGTAGCCGGATCGGCGAAGAACAAGAACGAGGGGATCGCCAACCGGTCCAACCCCCAAGCCGCGGCTTGTTCAACCGCAGCCGCCGGGTCTTCGCCGAAAATGCCGGCGTGCACCCCGGTGATGTCCAGCGCCGACGGGTCACGTCCATGATCCGCCGCGGTGGTACGAGCAATGTCGACCAGCTCGGCCATGTCACCTTTGGCCGGGAAAAACCCATCACCAACCCGTCCGGCGCGCTCAGCAGCAGCCCGGCTATGGCCTCCGATGGTGATCGGCACCGAACCGGAAACCGGTTTGGGGTTGCTGGTCATCGACGAGAACGACACAAACTCACCGTAGAAGGTGACGTTGTCCTCGGCCCACAGCGCCCGCATCACCGCCATGTATTCTTCGGTCCGAGCGGCGCGCCGTTCCCACGGAATCCCCAGCGCATCGAACTCTTCACGAAGCCAACCGATCCCGATACCGAGGTGAGCACGCCCACCGGTCATCGCATCGAGGGTGGCTACTTCTTTGGCATAGGGAATCGGGTGGCGTTCCGGCAGCAAGCTGATCCCGGTCGCCAACGTCAATTCGCTGGTCACCGCACCAACAAAAGCCAGCCAGACCATCGGGTCGGGAATGGGGTTGCTGCCGGTTCCTGGCATCTTGCCGTCAGGAGCGTACGGATAGGTCGACTGGTAGCCCTCGGGGTAGACGACGTGCTCAACGGTCCAGACCGAATCGAAACCTGCTTGCTCAGCGAGCCGTCCAAGTTCCCGAGCTCCTTCACCGCTGGCAAACGGACCGGTGTTGGCAAACGCAATCCCGAACTTCATGAATGGACTCCCTGTCGTAGTTCCCCCCATCATGGCGCACCCACGACGTCTTTGCGATGTGCAGATTCGCTCAGGCTCAACCAAGGTCGCGTAATTGGAGCCGCAGTATGTTCAGCGACTGGATGCAGGTGAACTGACGAACCTGTTCGCGACCGAACGGCAGTTTGAGGAACTGGGCCGAGGCGACACCGTTGATGCAGGTCGCGATCCAGACGTCTCCCGGGGCGTGCCCTTCGAGAGGATCGGGGCCGGCAACCCCGGTGACGGCGACGCTGGCGTCTGTGCCCAACACCTCGCACACCCGTTGGGCCATCGCCAAGGCCATCTCTTCGCTCACCGCGTCCACGTCAGGGCATCCCAGCAGTGAACGTTTCAAAGCCCGGTCATAGGGGGTAACCCCACCTCGGAACACGTCGCTGCATCCGGCGATTGCGGTCAGGCGGCTGCCGATCAGGCCACCGGTGAGCGATTCGGCAACCGAAAGCGTCCATCCCCGCTGGCGGAGCATCCCCAGCACCACCGACTCCATGGTGTCGCCGTCGATGCCAAAGATGATCTCGTCACCAACCACACCCCGCACGATCGCCTCGTGGCGATCCAGTACCTGTTCGGCGCTCGGAGCGTCGGCGGCTTTGGCGGTGAGCCGGACCTTTAGCCCTTCCCATCCGCTGGCCAGAAAGGCAATGGTGGCTTCACCAGTCTCGTCGAGTCGGCGGATCTCCTCGTCGAGTAGTTCGGCCAAGCCTGACTCTGAGGTCCCCCACGTCCGCAGGGTGCGGCTGCGGATCGCCCCGCGAAAACCGCTGCGTCGTTGGAGGTCGGGAAGGATGCCTTCGATCATCATCTGCTGCATCTCCCAGGGAACCCCCGGGACGGCGTAGATGACTTTGCCTTGATCGTCACCGGTCAACGGACAGATCAGACCGGGTGCCGTTCCGGGCATCGCCGGGTTGATGGTGGCCCCCTTCGGCACGTCGGCTTGCAGCAGGTTGTTGTCGGGCATGTCACGGCCCCGGCTACCGAACATGGCCCGGATGCGTTCCACGATCGCTTCGTCGCGGACCAGCTCCACTCCCATGACTTCGGCGATCGCCCCCCGGGTGATGTCGTCTTGAGTTGGGCCGAGCCCTCCGCAGCAGATCACGGCGTCGCTGCGGTCCAAAGCTTCTCGCAGCACCGCCACCATGCGGCCGTGGTTGTCTCCCACTTTGGTTTGGTGATGGGAGTTGATTCCTGCCATCGCCAGTTGTTCGCCGATCCACGACGAGTTGGTGTCAACAATTTGGCCCAGCAACAGTTCCGTGCCGATCGCCACTACTTCGCAGTTCACGCCAGTCTCCCGATTCTCGATGGTCGCGTGCGGTGCCCGACCGGGTCAGCCGTCGGTGTTGTCGCCCGTGCGACTCAGAGCATTCTGCCCGTCCAACACGTATTGGGCACCAGTGAACACTGTCCAAGCCACCGCCAACCACAGTGCAGCGTCGACCACTACGGCATGGTCTGACAATCCTGGGGTCACCGCGATGATCAGCGCCGCGCCCTGCACAAACGTCTTGTATTTGGCCGAACGTCGGGCCGGTAGCGCTAGGCCATCTCGGGCCCAGCGGGCCCGCCAGAGCGTGATCCCGATCTCGCGCACCGCGATGATCAGCACCGGGATCCAGTGGTAGCGATCAACTGCAACCAGACAGCACGCCGATCCGATCACCACGACTTTGTCGGCTAGCGGGTCAAGGAACGCTCCGCTGCGGCTCACCACGTTGGCTCGGCGAGCCACTTTGCCGTCGAAGAAATCGGTGCCAGCCAGCGCAAACCCCAAACCAAACGCTCCCCACGAAGCGCCCTTGTCCAATTCGGCATCAAGCACCAGCCAAAACAACAACGGTGAGAACACGAGGCGGGCGAGGGTCAGTAGGTTCGCTGGATGGGTGATCGATGCGGGTTCTGGCGGCAACGAACTGGTTTCGCTCATGAGGCCTCCACGTCGGCGCCAACGGCGGCGGTCACCGTCAGCTGGTGAAACTCGCCGACCGCGAGATGGTCGGGGACCAGCATGACACCATCGATTTCTGGTGCCTCGCGATGGCTTCGACCCACTCCTGGTTCATCCACGAGTACTTCGACTCGTTGACCGACCAGAAGGTCACGTTTTGTCTCGGTGATCTGATCTTGGCGTTCACGAAGCTCAGCCAGTCGTTCGTCACGCAACCCAGCCGGAACTTCACCGTCGAGGGTCACCGCGTGGGTGCCGGCCTCGGGTGAGTAGGCGAAGAAACCGCACCAGTCGAGCTGGGCCGCGTCGACGAAGTCGAGCAGCGCATCATGGTCAGATTCGGTTTCGCCCGGGTAGCCGACAATGAAGTTGGATCGGAACGCGGCCTCGGGTGACCGTTCGCGAATGGCAACGATCCGATCAAGGAACCGTTCCCCATCCCCCCAGCGGCGCATTCGTCGAAGCAGTGGTGCAGAGACGTGCTGAAGGCTCAAGTCGAAATAGGGGGTTCCGCTGGCCAGCACCGCGTCGATCAGTGCCTCGTTGAGATCCGACGGGTACAGGTACAGCAGCCGTACTCGATCAACGACCGCAGAAACCTGTTCGATCAGCGGCACGATCTGTCGCTCCCCCACCCCCTGATCACGACCGTACGCCGCGAGGTCTTGAGCGACGAGCACCACTTCGCGAACCGCCAACTGCTCGACTTCGCCAAGAATTTGCTCAATGGAACGGCTGCGCTGCGGCCCCCGGAAACTCGGGATGGCGCAGAAGCCGCACGCCCGGTCGCATCCTTCGGCGATCTTGACGTACGCCCAGGGGCGAGGCGACGCAGGCCGGGGCAGGTTCAACAGGTCGAAATCTGGGCGTCGCCGGGTCGCTCCGAGCGCAACCGGAACCGTCGAACCGTTGCTCGCCGGATCGAGTCCGGCCAGCACCGACGCACCGAACGGAGCGACCGTGTCCACTTCGGGCAGCTCGGCTGCGAGTTCCTGGCCGTACCGTTCGGCGAGACAACCGGTGACCACCAAACGCGCTCCCGGCCGTCGCTGTTCGGAAAGGGTAAGAATGGTGTCGATCGATTCCTGGCGGGCTTCTTCGACAAACGCGCAGGTGTTGACCACCAGCAGATCAGCGGCCGAAGCATCACCGACCGCATGGAGTCCATCGGCAACCAGCGTCCCTTCGAGCTTGTCCGAGTCGACCTGATTCTTGGGACAACCAAGAGTCTCGACGTAGTACGTGGCGGGACGGTCAGGCATGAGGACCACAGCCTAGGGCGTCGCCACCGTCACGTTGGCCTTAGGAGAGAAGGACCACCGCGATCACCCACATGAAAAACAGGATGAACGCCTTGCTGCGGCCTACGGAACGACCAAACACCATGAACAGTGCACTGGTCGCCACGATCACCATCATCAGTATCGAACCGGTTTCGGCCATCTCGGTGTTGAGCACCGGGCCGGGACCTACCAATCCGATCACCCCACCAACGGCGAGGCTGTTGAAGATGTTGGAACCCAGCAGGTTTCCGACCAGCAGTTCGGTTTCTCCTTGGCGGGCCGCTTGCACCGACGTCACCAACTCGGGCGCCGACGTACCCAGGGCCACCAGGGTGAACCCGACAAACCCGCCGGACAGCCCGAAAGCTTCGGCCAACCGTGACGCCCCGTCCACGACCAGCCAAGCCGAGAGCACAACCCCAAGCAAACCTCCCGCTGTGCGCCACGCCTCCGCCCTGATCGACACCGCTGGGCCTTCAACGATCGACGCGACATCGTCGACGAAGGTCAGATCTTCTGCCGATCCCGTGCGAAGCACACCGACCAGGAAGATCCCGATCAGGGCGGCCAGGATCAGCCCATCGACCCGGGAGATCTCACCTTGAACCAGCAACGCGAACACCAGACAACTCGCGACCGAGATCGGCACTTCTCGGCGGATCGTCACCGATTCGACCGGAACCACCCGGATCACCGCGGCTGCGGCGAGCACCAGCGAAACGTTGGCGACGTTCGAGCCGATGACGTTGCCCACCCCAATATCGAGATCGCCTCCCGCCGCGGCAATACCAGAAACCACCATCTCTGGTGCCGACGTGCCAAACCCGATCAGCACCGCGCCGACCACTACGGGAGAAACCTGATAGTGAAAAGCTAGCCGAGCGGCGGCGGCCACGAAACGATCGGCGCTGAGCGTCAACAGCACCAACCCAATCGAAACAAAGACCAGCCCAAGGACCACGAGACGATCCGATCAGTTCTCGCCCCGACGAGCCGCAAGCTCCTCGGGGCTAATCAACACGTCACGCGCTTTGGAGCCGGTTGACGGGCCGACCACCCCGGCTTCTTCGAGCAGATCCATGATCCGACCGGCTCGGGCGAAACCCACCCGCAGCTTGCGTTGCAGCATCGAGGTCGAACCGAGCTGGGTTTCGACGACCAGCTCCATGGCTTGAGCTAGCAGCTCGTCGCCGTCCTCGGCGCCTCCGACCGGCGGCGCGGTGATGGCGTCCATGCTCGGCGGGCTGTCCGAAATCCCGCCCGAAGGTGGGATCGGTGAGCCACTGGGGCGGGACCCACCCCCGGAAGGATCGCTGACCGCCACCGACTGGTCCTCGTCGTATTCAGGGGCTTGGTCTTTCCAATGTTTGACAATGGCCCGCACCTCGGACTCTTCCACCCAGCATCCCTGAATGCGATGCGGTGCCGATGAGGAAGGGCCGAGCATCAACAGGTCGCCTTTGCCAACCAGTCGCTCCGCTCCCGGCTGGTCAAGGATCACTCGAGAGTCGGTAAGGCTCGACACGGCGAAGGCCAAGCGGGCCGGCACGTTGGCTTTGATCACACCGGTAATGACGTTCACTGAGGGTCGCTGAGTGGCGATCACCAGGTGGATCCCAACCGCCCGAGCCATCTGAGCGATTCGGGCGATCGACTCTTCCACGTCGCGTGCCGCGACCATCATCAGGTCCGCGAGTTCGTCAACCACCACCAGCACGAACGGAAGCCGCTTGTAGGTCAGTGGCTCGCCGTGTTCGTCAACCTCGCCCCGACCAACTTCGATACTGCCGGCATCAACCGCGTTGTTGTACCCGGTGATGTCTCGGAAGCCGACCTTGTGGAGCAGGTCGTAACGGCGTTCCATTTCCCGAACCGCCCAAGCCAGCGCATTGGCGGCCTGCCGCGGATCGGTGACCGGGGCCGTCAGCAGGTGCGGTGCCCGGTCATATTGGCCCATCTCCACCCGTTTCGGGTCGATCAGGATCATGCGGACCTGTTCGGGGGTGGTTCGCATCAGGATCGACGTCAGCAGCGAGTTGAGACACGACGACTTGCCGGCACCGGTCGCTCCGGCGATCAACAGGTGAGGCATGGTGGCCAGGTTGATCAGCGTGTTGCGGCCGTTGATGTCCCGCCCGATAGCCACCTCCAACGGATGGGTGGCTTTGCGAGCCTCGGACGACGCCAGAATGTCGCCCAGCGCCACGACTTGACGGTCGGCGTTGGGCACCTCCACACCAATAGCCCGACGCCCCGGGATCGGGGCCAGCAGGCGAACATCGGGGGATGCCATGGCATAGGCGATGTCTTTGCGCAGGCTCTCAAGTTTCGAAACTTTGACCCCTTCGCCAAGTTCGAGCACGTAGCGGGTGACGGTCGGACCGACGATCGGCTCCAGCAGTGTGGTTGGCACACCGAACTGTTCGAGAGTTTCTTGGAGCATCACACCCCGTTGCGCTACCGCGTTGCGGTCAACTGCTCGAGCTTCGGAGCGAGACAGCAGCGACATGGGCGGAAGCT
This sequence comes from Candidatus Neomicrothrix sp., assembly GCA_017852795.1. GTDB lineage: Bacteria > Actinomycetota > Acidimicrobiia > Acidimicrobiales > Aldehydirespiratoraceae > UBA11606. Next base: position 33,733 of record JAFMKU010000003.1, on the reverse strand, counting down.
GCCAGTCACCAACCACCTGCGGGGTCGCGGGCGGTGTCGGTTCAGCCACCCGTTTTTCTTTCTTGGGTTTCGCTGCCACTGCCGGTGTTGCTTCCGGCTCTGGTTCGGGAACCGGGGCCGGTGCTGGCTCTGGTTCGGTCGGCGGGGCCGGTTCGGCCGCGACCGGTTTCGGATCGCCAGAACTTTCCAGGTCGCTAAACAGTCGACCGGTGGCCTGAGAAATCAGTCCGGCCAGTGGGCGAACCCCCCGCATCAGCAACTGGCCCAATTCGCGCACCGACAGGTTGGTGGCAATAACCGCTCCGCACATGCCGAGCGCCAACAAGATCAGGGTCGCGCCGGCCGTGTCGGCCACCGCATGCAGCGGTCCACCGATCCCCATCCCCAACACCCCACCGGCGTCACCCAACAACTCGACCGGGTCCTCGATCCCGGGGCGACCCCGGAACACGTGGAACAAACCGGTGATCGACACCAGAACCAACAGGCCACCTACCGTGGCCCGGACGATTCGTTCACCAGCCTCATCGGGGGCCCCACCCCGCACCAGCGCCAGACCGACTCCCAGCAGCAACAACGGGACAACGAGGCGGCTCATCCCCAGTACCACCGCCATGGAATCGTCGATGAGGGCACCGACCTGACCAACGCCACCGACCCAGATCGCTATCGCAGCGAGGACACCCAGCAGAATGATCGCCACCCCGATGAGGTCGCTGCGGTGGCCTTTGAGCACCGATTCAACGGCAGTTCTCGACGTTGATTGCCCGCGTTGAGAGGACGAACGCGTGGATTTCGATGACTTGGATCCCCGCGCTGATGACCGCGACGTTGACGACGATCCTCGTGACGGGGAACGTTTGGTGCTTTTCGTGGCCACAGTGGTTACGACGCTACCAGCGCCGGTGCGCTGAGGTAGCGACCCCGTGAGGTGCTTATCCTTCGCGAACGACCGGCACAATCATCGGCCGTCGGCGGGTCCGATCGTTGACCGTCTGCCCGGCCGCTCGGCGTACGATTTGGGTGAGACGATCCAGATCATGGTCCGGGTCGCGCAGCGCGTTGCGGAGCTGTTTTTCTACCGCGTCCGCTACCGCTTCTTCATGATCAGCCAACGCCGGGTGCTCCACCCAGCCCCGAGAGATCACGTCCGGGCCAGCCAGGATCTCCCCTTGTTCGGAGTCAACGTGCACCACCACGGTCACGAAACCGTCGTCACCGAGGATCCGGCGCTCAGACAAAACCGTGCCGCCAAGATCGCCGACCGTCCCGTCGACGTAAAGATGGCCACCCCCGACCGAACCGAGATGTTCGATCCCGTCGTCGCTGAGCCGTATCTGGTCGCCGTCCTCACAGAGCACCACCCGCTCCGGTTCCATCCCCATCGCCAACGCCAACTCCTGATGGGCGACCAGGTGGGCGTATTCGCCGTGCACCGGAACAAACCATTCGGGACGAGCCACCGAATGCAGGGTCTGGAGTTCCTGACGTTTCCCATGACCCGACGTGTGGACGTTGACCGTGCCCGAGTGAAACACCCGAACCCCGTGGCGGGCCAATCCGTTACGGACCGTGGCGACCGCAGCCTCGTTACCGGGGATCGGATGAGAACTGAAGATCACCGTGTCGTTGGCGTCGAGTTTGAGCCAGCGGCTGGTGCCTAACGCCATCTGGGTGAGCGCCGCCCGGAACTCGCCTTGCGACCCGGTGCAGACCACCAGAGTCCGTTCGGGTTCGAGTTCGTCGATGTCGTCAATGTCACGCACTGCGTAGTCGGCAACCTTGAGGATCCCGAGGTCGCGAGCCAGTTTCACGTTGCGGCGCATCGAGAGACCTACCGTGACCAGAACCCGTCCGGTTTCCACCGCGATGTCGGCCAGCTGCTGCAAACGGTGGACATGGCTGGCGAACGCCGCCACGATCACCCGTCGCCCTTGCTGATCGCGGACCAAAGATCCGAGGGTGCGTCCCACTTCTCGTTCCGAAACTGACGCTCCCGGACTGTCGGCGTTGGTCGAGTCGGCTAGCAGCAGCCGGATACCCGGGTCGTGAGCCAACGAGCCGATACGGGAAAGGTCGGTGCGGCGTCCATCAACCGGGGTCAGGTCCAGCTTGAAATCACTGGAGTGCAAAATGAGCCCCTGCGAGCTGTGGATCGCCGTGATGTTTCCTGACGGGATCGAATGGGTTACCGGCAGGAACTCGCAGTCAAGCGGGCCCACCATCATCCGGTCACCGTCATGGACCGGACGAAGGTCTGCTTGTTTGCGCAAACCTCGTTCGGCGAGTTTGTGGTCGACGAGACCTAACGTGAACGGTGAACCGTAGACCGGCATGGCAACGTGCGACAGCAGATACGGCAACGCTCCGATGTGGTCCTCGTGGGCGTGCGTCGCGATGCAGGCGTCGATTCGGTCGGCGTTGTCGAACAGGTAGCTGAGGTCGGGCAGGACCGCGTCTACCCCCGGGAGGTCGTCACCGCCAAACATCTGTCCGCAGTCAAGCACCACGATTCGGCCCTGCGTTTCGATCGCTGCGCAGTTTCGGCCGATCTGACCGAGCCCGCCAAGAAACGTCACCGTTACCGGTTCAGCCATGCACCACTCAGCTTCGCCCAAGGCCGGCCAGCACGGCCTTGGCCTCGATCTCGACCCAGTCCGGTTCCGGTCCCATCGGAGGTCGGGTCGGGCCGCCGGGCAGGCCCAGCACCCGCAGCATGGCTTTGGTGGGGATCGGGTTGGGGGCTTCGTCTCCGGTTTCGAACGCGTAGCTTGGCATCATCGACCGGTTGAGTTCGGTTGCCGCCGCCACGTCACCACCAAAGAACGCCTCCATCATGGCGCGGGTTTCGCAACCCACCCAGTGGGTGGCTACCCCAATCGTGCCCACTGCTCCCACCGCCAGCAAAGGAAGCGTCAAACCGTCGTCACCGCTGTACACCTCGGTGTCGGGAGGCGCCAACGACAGCAGCCGGGCTGTTTCACCCGGATTCCCTGCCGCGTCTTTGACCCCAATGATGTTGTCGACCGTCTCGAAAAGTTCGAGCATCGTCTCCGAGGCGATTTTTCGACCGGTGCGACCCGGAATGTCGTAGAGGATCACCGGTTTGTCGGTCACCGACGCGCAGGCCCGGAAATGGTCGGCCAGACCAGCTTGCGATGGCCGGTTGTAATACCCGGCGACATGCAGGATCCCAGCAGCACCTGCTTCGCTCGCCCGCTGGGTGAGTTCGACCGCGGCCCGGGTGTCGTTGCTACCGGCCCCGGCCACAACCGGACCGTCGATCGCTTCGGCCACCGCCGCGATCAGATCGATCTGTTCGCTGTGGGTCAAGGTCGGGCTTTCCCCGGTCGTGCCCGCAATCACCAGGCCATCGTTGCCACCTTCGGTGGTGAGCCAACGAGCCAACGCCTGCGCACCGTCGAGATCCAGAGAACCGTCAGGCTTGAACGGGGTGACCATGGCGGTCAAAACCCGTCCGAAAGTGGGAGTAGCGCTCGTCATGTCTCTAATGGTGCCACGGTCCAGACCCGCAGGCGATCCAATCCACGAACAGATACTTCGAAGCCTGGTCGTTGTCTCAACCGGTTCGGGTTTAGGACTGGCTTTGGTGACTCTGGAGTTTGCCGTCTTCGGAGGCCAAACGTTCCAGCAGCGGCGAGAGTTCCCAGTGCCGACCACCCAGCGTTGCGCCGTAGTGCCGGATCCGTTCGACGATCTCTGACAACCCGACCGAGTCGGCCCAGTACATCGGTCCACCTTGATACAGGGGCCAGCCGTAACCGTTGACCCAGACCACATCGATGTCCGAACCGCGGATGGCGATCCCTTCATCGAGGATCTTGGCTCCTTCGTTGATCATCGGGTACAGCAGACGTTCCAGAATCTCTTGATCAGACACTTCCCGAGGTTTGATCCCCTGACCCGCTGCGAACTCAGCAATGAGTTCCTCAACTTCGGGGTCGGGGGTGGCGGCCCGAGTCTCCGGGTCATAGAGGTAATACCCTCGACCGTTCTTTTGCCCGCGTCGGCCGCTTTCACAAAGCACTTCACGAATGGTCGACGACGACGAAGTCGCTTCTTTCCAACCAATGTCGAGACCCGCGAGATCACTCATCGAGAACGGACCCATCGGGAACCCGAACTCGTAGAGCACCGAATCGATCTGGGCGGGCGTTGCGCCTTCGAGCAGCATTCGTTCCGCTTCCGCGCCTCGCATGAACAACATCCGGTTGCCAACAAACCCGTTGCAGACCCCCACCATCACCGCCACTTTGCCGATCTGTTTGCCGAGCGCCATTGCGGTGGCCAGTACCTCGTCGGAGGAGTGAACGCCGCGCACCACCTCCAGCAGCTTCATCACGTTGGCCGGCGAAAAGAAATGCATTCCCAGCACTTGTTCGGGACGGCTGGTGACCGACGCGATCTCGTTGATGTCCAACGCTGACGTGTTGGAAGCCAGGATCGCATGGGGGCTACAGATGCCGTCCAGCTCGGCAAAGATCGCTTTCTTCAGCTCCATGTCTTCAAAGACCGCTTCGATCACGATGTCACACGACGCAAAATCGGCTTTGTCAACCGAGCCGGTAATCAGACCCATCCGCTGCTCAACGGTTTCGGCGGTGATCGAACCTCGTGACGCGGACCGTTCATAGTTTTTGCGGACCACGGCCAGACCCCGCTCCAGCGCTTCAGCGTCGCGTTCGACGATCGTCACCGGGATCCCGGCGTTCGCGAAGTTCATGGCGATCCCGCCGCCCATGGTGCCGGCACCAAGCACCCCGGCCTGACCAATGGCGAGGGGTTTGGTCTCGGGCGAAAGCCCCGGGATCTTGTTAGCTGCCCGTTCCGCGAAGAAGCCGTACCGTTGCGCAGCCGACTGAGGTCCGGTCAACAACTCGAAGAACAGTTTCTGTTCCAGCGCTGCGCCGTCGGCGAAGTCAAGGTTGGCTGCCGCTTCAACACAGCGAATGTTGTACTCCGGGGCAAGAAACCCTCGAGCTTTGCGGTTCACGATCGCTCGATACTCGGCGAAAACCGCGTCGTTTCCGCGGTCGGCCAGCACCCGTTGGTTACGGTCGGCAACTCGGATCAGTTCACCGCCGTCGGCCACCACCCGTTGCGCGAACGCCACCGCCGCCGACCGCAGCGCATCCCAGTCGCCGTCAACGAGTTCGTCGATCAGGCCTTCCTCGAAAGCTTCCGCAGCACTCATGTGGCGTCCGCTCGTCACGAGATCCAACGCTTTGGGAACCCCAACCAACCTCGGGAGTCGCTGGGTACCACCTGCGCCGGGAAGCAGGCCGAGGTTGACTTCAGGCAGCCCGTAACGAGAGCTGGCCAAACCAACCCGGAAATGAGCACACAACGCAACTTCGAGACCGCCGCCCAGCGCCGTGCCGTGCACCGCGGCGACCACCGGAATGGTCGAGTCTTCCATGAGCGCTTGCAGTTCCGGCAGCGATGCCGCCGCCGGAGCGTTGCCACCGAACTCGCTAATGTCGGCACCGGCAATGAACGTGCGACCGGCGCAGATCAACACCACCGCGGTGGCATCGCTCTCACGGGCCTGCACCATCCCGTCATGGATCCCTTGCCGGACATGCCAGCTGAGCGCGTTGACTGGCGGACTGTCAACCACCAGCACGGCGACGTCGCCGGAACGTTCAAGACGGACGGACTGCGAAAGCTCGATCATGGCCTGAGTCTTGCAGGCAGCGACCGCCTAGAACCAACCGTGGCCTAGCGCTCGGTGGCCCGCTGCCGTCCCAGCGTGGCCAGCAGATGCTCATGCAACTCGAACCATACGGTGTGGATTGAGTCCAAACGCGGTGATTCGATCCAGGCCGGGTCGGTGGCCGCTTCTCCCAGCGCGGCATCGAACCGCTGCTGATAGCTCCCGAACCGAGGCCGCCAGGTGGTGAGGTCGCCAAGGAGCGGCCGGAGTTCGGCCAGCAACGCGTCGAGCTCAGCTCGCCGTTGTCCCTGAGCGTCGCTGGTTTCTGGCCCCCAGCGCGCACAGTGGGCGAGAAAGGCCCGGTTGGGTGACTCGAAGGCCGCGTAGATCTGGGCAATCTTGTCGCGTTCGTCGGGGTCCAGGTCGCGGCTGAGCGCTTCGGTGAGCGCCGCGTCGCCCGCGACCGTCAACGAATACCGGGGTTGCTCACCACGAACCGACACCCAACCTTGCTGCTGACTGTCGTCGAGCAGCGCGCCGATAGCTGGCCCACTCCCGAGCTGGGTTGCCGTTTCGAGCACCGCGTCACGAGTTCCTCGGCTCCGTAACCGAACTGCGAGCAGCAGCCGCAACGGGTCACGATCATCGACCGGTTGGTCGGAGGGGACGGCCGGAACTTCCCGGATTCGACGGCGCAGAATCAACCCGTAGACCACGACCGTGCCGGTCGCAAAGAAAAACCACTGGAAGGCATACGACAGGTGCGGGCCGTCGTTGAGCGACGGCGGAGGTACCGGTATCGGCAGTTCTCCCGAGGTGGGGATCTGCGTTTCGAGTTGCACCCACAGCGGCGCCAGCGAAGTTCCGAGAAGTTCGGAAACCACCGGCAAGTCGAGTCGACTGACCTCGGCGAAGGTGTTGTTGCTGGTTCCGATTCGGCCCCCGTCAACGCTGGCGAAAACTCGGCCCTGAACCTCAACTTGGGTGTCTGGGGTTGGGGTTGAGCTCGGATCGGTTTCGGCCACCCACGGGCGCGGCACCCAGCCGCGGGCAACGACCACCAGGCGGCCGTCGGCCAACTCCACCGGCATGGCTAACCAGTTTCCCGGGCGAGTGTCGAAGGTTCGGTTGGCGACGAGGAACACCAAATCTTGGCGGTACTGGCCGCTGACAGTGACCGCACGCTGATCCAGAACCTCCTGACCGGCGGCGAGGTCGTCGAGGAGCTCTTCGATGGTCAACGGGGCGGCCTGTGATGCCGCCTGAATGTCGGCGTTGAGCGCCCGCCGGTGATCAAGCCGGTTGAGCTGCCAGAAGCCAAGCCCGATCATCGTCACGGTCATAAACAACGCGAACAGGTGAGAAAGCAGCCATCGCGGTGACAGCAAGGCTCGCATCGTCGTTCAGAGACCGAGGTAGGCGTCGAGCCCGACGGTGACACCCGCAACCTGTTGGACCTGTTTGATCCCCACCACAACCCCCGGCATAAACGAGGAACGATCGACGGTGTCGTGGCGAATGGTCAACGTTTGGCCGGTGGTGCCCAAGATGATTTCCTGATTGGCGACCACTCCGGCCATCCGAACGGCGTGGACCCGAATCGTGCCAGGACCGACACCACCGCGGGCACCGGGAAGCACCTCGTGAACGGTCGGGTCCGGGGTCCACTCCGAGGAAGCTGCGGCCATGCGTTCCGCGGTGTGGGTTGCCGTTCCCGAGGGGGCGTCGACCTTGCCCGGATGATGAAACTCGATGATCTCCGCGGTCTCAAAATGCGGTGCCGCAAGTTCGGCCATCCGGATCATCAAGACCGCCCCGATGGCAAAGTTGGGGGCGATCAACGCGTTTGAGGAGGTGAACGCCTGGCGGAACCGGTCAAGGTCGCGGTCGTCAAAACCGGTGGTTCCTACCACCGCATGAATCCCGTGTTGGGCCAGAAACATCAGCGTCTGGCGAGCCGCGTCGACCACGGTGAAATCGACCGCTACCTCGGCTTGGGCTTCGACGAGTGCCGTCAGGTCGTCGCCTTCATCAAGCGCCGCAACCAGTTCGAGTGCCGGGTCGGCTTCCACCGTTCGGCACACTTGTTGACCCATTCGACCGGCAGCACCGACCACTCCAACGCGAATCATGGTTGCAGGCTAGGCGCTCAAACGCGACATCTCACGACCAGTGAACTAGGTTCCTGCTCATGCTCGCAGCTATCGGAGACACTCCGTACAACATCATTTTGTTTCTTCACGTCTTGACCGCCTTCGTAGCCATGTCGCCGTTGTTCACGCTGGCCGTGCTGGCCCGCAACTCCCGCACGGCCGGATGGACCGATCGGCCCGCCATGTTTGGACTGATGTCTCGCTACTCGATGCGGATCTACGGGAACGCGCTGGTGATCAGCGGCCTGCTGGGCTTTGGGGTGGCTGGGCTGAGCGACAAGGTCTATTCGATGTCCGATCCTTGGCTGGCCGCAGCGTTTCTGCTCTGGATCGCCATGAACGGAGTCCTACACGCCTTGATCCGGCCCAGCGAACGAGCGATCGCTGCTGCGCAAACCGGTGACCCCGCCGCCGAATCGAAGCTTCAGCTTGGCGGAATGCTCCTCACCGTGTTCTTCGTGGTGATGTTGTACCTGATGGTGTTCACACCCGGCGCCTGAGCTTCGGCACACCTGAAGCGAACCGGTACGGCTAGGACGGCCCAACCACACTGATCGTGGCGTCTGAGGCCATCACATCGTTGAGCACCCGTTGCACGTCGGCGGCATCAACTTGGCGCACCGCATCGAGGTATTCGTCAACGCCGACCACCCGATCCCGAAACAGCACGTTGGTCGCCAGCCGCGACATCCGACTTCCAGTGTCTTCAAGACCCAGCACGATCGAACCCTCGAAACCACCGCGGGCGATTTCCAGTTCACGTTCCCCCGGTCCGTTCAGGGCCAAATCTTCGAGTTGTTCGTCGATCACCATCTCGAGTTCGCGTCGACGTTCCGGAGTGGTCGCGGCGTACACCGACAGGGTGCCTGAATCCACAAACGACCCGATCGAGGCGTAGACGCTGTAGCTAAGCCCGCGCCGTTCGCGTACTTCCTGGAACAGCCGGCTCGACCATCCGCCACCAAGTAGCTGGGTGGCTACCGCGAGTGCGTACCGGTCATCGCTGTGCAGTCCCGGGGCCCGCCATCCTTTGGCGTAATGGGCTTGTTCGATCAAACGGTGGGTTTCGATCAGCGCCGCGCTGGACGGTTTCGGGGCCAGCCGAGTTGGGGGCTGACCGGCGCCACGGTCCCGCAGCGCATGATCGACCCGGGCCACTACCTGGTCGTGATCGACCGGTCCGCACACGCAAACCACCATGTTGGGTCGGCGGTACCACTGATCGTGGAACGAGCGGATCTGATCGGCGGTGATCGAACGCACCGTTTCTGCCGATCCCAACACTTCCCAACCAAGCGGGTGATCAGGGAACAGGTTCTCAAGCAGGGCGCCATGCACCACATCATCGGGAGTGTCGATGCTCCAGGCCAACTCTTCAAGAATGACCTGTCGTTCGGCATCGAGTTCTTCGTCGCTGAACGCCGGAGCGGTGACGACATCAAGGAGGATGTCGAGTCCACGAGCCAGTTCCCATTCCGGAACCCGGGCATGAAACGCGGTGTATTCCTTGGTGGTGAAGGCGTTGAGGTCACCACCTACCGCGTCGATCGACTCGGCAATGTCCCGAGCCGAAAAGTTGGGCGAACCTTTGAACAGCAGGTGTTCGAGAAAATGCGACACGCCGGCGATCTCGGTCGGTTCGTCACGGTTACCGACGCCAACCCACACCCCGATCGCGACCGAACGCGACCGGGGCAGGGTTTCGGTGACGACCCGAAGGCCGTCACCGAGTCGGCTAATCCTGACCGCCTCTTCGCGGTCCGCTGACGGTTGAGCCAGCGGACCGGGAGCTACGGAGCTCACCGGCGTCCGCGACCTCCGCGACCGCGTCCGCCGCCACCGCCGCCGGAGCGACGGGGAGCGTCGGGACCGAGGTCACCAAACTCTTCAGCCAGATCGGCATCGAACGCGGCCTCAAAGGAAACCACTTCGGCATCGTCATCGGTCGAGTCGGCGGGTGCGGCGGGACGACTGTCCGAAGCTGGACGATCGTTCGCGCCAGCCGCCGGAGCATCGCCACCGGTCGCTTCGGGTCCGTCCCCTACCGGCTTGAGTGAAATCTTGCCGTTCGGGTCAACGTCTTCGACCACAACCTGAACTTCCTGGCCAAGTTCGAGGACGTCTTCCACTCGGTCGATGCGCTTGTTGCCACCGATCTTGGAGATGTGCAGCAGACCGTCACGACCAGGAAGGATGTTGACGAACGCACCGAACTTGGTGATGTTCACCACCCGACCGGTGTATTCGGCGCCGACTTCCGCGGTCGGCGGATCGAGGATCAACCCGATCTGCCGCTCGGCTTCAGCGACCGCGTTGCGATCGGTGCTGGCAATCGAAACCACGCCAACCATGCCGTCGTCGTCGACTGAGATGTCGGCGCCGGTCTCGGCCTGGATGGTGTTGATGACCTTGCCCTTCGGGCCGATGACTTCACCGATCTTGTCGATCGGGATCTCGAACGAGATCACCTTGGGTGCCGTCTCGCGGACATCTTCTCGGGGCTCGGCAATGGCTTCAGCCATGATGTCGAGAATGTCGAGTCGAGCTTCTCGGGCCTGCGCCAGCGCTCCGGCCAGAACGTTGGCGGGGATACCGGCGATCTTGGTGTCGAGCTGAAGTGCCGTCACGAAGTCGGTGGTTCCCGCCACCTTGAAGTCCATATCGCCAAACGCATCTTCGGCGCCGAGAATGTCGGTCAGGGTCACGTACTCGCCTTCAGCGTGGACCAGACCCATGGCGATACCAGCCACCGGGGCTTTGATCGGCACACCGGCATCCATCAGCGACAGCGTCGAACCACAGACCGAAGCCATCGACGACGAACCGTTCGACGCCATCACCTCCGACACGGTACGAACCGTGTACGGCCAGTCTTCGAACCGGGGAACCACCGGGAACACCGCACGCTCGGCCAACGCCCCGTGACCAATCTCACGACGCTTCGGTCCCCGCATGAAGCCGGTCTCACCGGTGGAGAACGGCGGGAAGTTGTAGTGGTGGAAGTAACGCTTCTTGTCGGTCGGCGAAAGATCGTCGATCATCATGTCGCTACGTCCCATACCCAAAGTGGTGATGTTCAACACCTGGGTTTCACCGCGCTGGAACACACCAGACCCGTGCGAGGTGGGGATCACTCCAACTTCGCTGGTGACCTTGCGAAGTTCGTTGGTCTTCCGACCGTCGATGCGGATGCCTTCCTCAACGATCCGCTTACGGACCACCTGCTTGGTGACCGAACGAATCGCGGCCTTGATGAACTTGCTTGCCATGGGTTCATCGGCAAACTGTGCGGAGAGTTCGGCAACGAGTTCAGCGGCAACCGCAGCTTCGGCGTCTTGACGTTCGGCCTTATCGGCGATCTGCTGAGTAGCGGCGATCCGGTCGGTGCCGGCTGCTTCGACCGCAGCCAGAATTTCCGGCGGGTAATCCACGGCGAGCGGTGCGCTCATCTTTTCGGCGGCGCCGATCTGATCGATGCAGGACTGCTGCAGTTCGATCATTTCGCGGATCCAAACCTTGCAGGCTTCGAGCCCGCCGGCCAGCACGTCCTCGTCAACTTTCGGGGTGCCGCTTTGGTACAGGTCCCAGGTGTTGGCGGTTCCGCCCGCCTCCACCATCATCACCGCAACATCGTCACCCGCGAGTCGACCGGCGACCACCATTTCGAAGGCCGAGTTTTCGGATTCTTCGTAGGTCGGGAACGGGATCCATTCACCTTCGGGTGACCAGCTCATGCGAACGCCACCGACCGGGCCTTCGAACGGTACCGGTGAGAGGCACAACGCCAGCGAGGCTGCGTTGAGGGCCAAGATGTCGTACGGGTTGGACTGGTCAGCGCCGAGCACCGTTCCCACGACGTGGACCTCGTTGCGGAACCCGTCAGGGAAGGCGGGGCGCAGGGGCCGGTCGATCAGACGGCAAGTCAAGATGGCCTGCTCGCCGGCGCGTGCTTCGCGACGGAAGAACGATCCAGGGATCTTGCCCGCCGCGTACATGCGCTCTTCGATGTCAACGGTCAACGGGAAGAAGTCGGCACCGTCACGGGGTTCTTTGGCACCTACTGCGGTGACCAAAACGACCGTGTCGCCCATACGAGCGGTGATCGAACCGCCCGCCAGCGGAGCAAACTGTCCCACCGTGAACGTGGCGTCTTTGCCTTCACCTCGTGTGAACGCGCCAGTTACTGAAGAATGTTCAGTCATGATTTTCAACTCTCTGGACTTCACGACTGCCAGTTCCCAGTCGTAACGCTCCGAAATTGGTGATTCGGTTCGTTACGACTCGTACCAACAAGCCATGAAATCCCTGCTTTGCTGGACCTTCCAGCCTGGGATGTGTCGGGCGTGTGCGAGGCGAGTCCCCGCAGATTGCCGAAGGGCGGTGCCAAGGCACCGCCCAAGATTGTGTCAGCGACGCAGACCGAGGTGAGCGATGACCTCGCGATACCGTTCGACGTCGTTGTCCTTGATGTAGTCAAGGAGTCGGCGACGGCGACCGACCAGCATCAGAAGGCCGCGACGGCTGTGATGGTCCTTCTTATGGTCTTTGAGATGCTCGGTGAGGTGGTTGATCCGCTCGCTGAGCAGTGCAACCTGAATCTCTGGTGAGCCCGTATCGTTCTCGGCCAGTCCGAAGGCTTTCGCCATCTCAGAGATGGTTTCGGACTTCGCTCGCAGATTTACAGCCATGATTGTGTCGTTCTTTCGTTGGGTTTCGTACCCGGCCGCCGACTGCGCAATGCGACAGAGGCAGCGGTTCCCGCGTCACGGGACCATCAAAGGCTAGCGGCACATCAACAAATACCGCCCGCCGCCCCTTCAGAGCGACGCAGCGAGAGCCTCATCGAACGAGGCTCCATCGTGGATCAGCGTCTTGTAGTGCATGACGTGGCGGGGTCGGTTGAACCCCAACACCCCCACCAGACGGCCGGCTCGCCCGTACAACGCAGCAAACCGGCGTTCCTCAACGCTTCCGGTCACGATCTCCATCTGGTCATCGGCCCGAATCCGGCCCGCCATCTGGATTTTGATCTGATACTGGTCCGACCAGAACCAGGGCACCGGGCTGAACGGTTCCAGTTCGGCGTCGTCATCAGCCAGCAGCCGTCGCGCCGCGTACACCCCCTGTTCCACCGCATTATCCCAGTGCTCAACTCGCATCGTCTCGCCGAAACGTTGGTTGGGCCAACGGGCGACATCTCCTGCGGCAACCACACCTGGCCCCGCCGAAAGGGTCGAATCACAGACCACCCCATCGTCAAGTTCCAACCCCGACCCGACCAGCCATTCGGTGTTGGGAACAACCCCAATACCGACCACCACAACATCGGCGTCAATGGTGGACCCGTCGCTGAGTCGCACCGCACACACCCGACCGTTCGAGTCGGCGTCAAGCCCGTCGACCCCGACCCCGCAGCGAAGATCGACACCCTGTTCCCGGTGGACCTCGGCTGACACGGCCCCCATCTCCTCGCCGAGCACTCGGGCCAGCGGTGCCGACAACGCTTCGATCATCGACACCTCAATGCCGCGGCCGCGGCACGTCGCCGCGACTTCCGCACCGATAAAGCCCGCCCCAACCACCACCACCCGGCGGGGCCCGGCGGCCAACTCGGCTCGCAACGTTTCGGCATCGTCGAGGCTGCGAAGGACGTGAACACCCGCCATGTGTTCGCTTCCGGGAAGGCTCCGACAGCGAGCGCCGGTAGCGATGAGCAACCCGTCTACCGTCTCGTCACCGGCACTGGTGCGTAACGTGCGGGTTTGGAGGTCAAACCCACTGGCCTGCACTCCGAGACGTACCTCGAGTTCTAACGCCGAGAACCGGTCTTCGGGGCTCAACGCCAGACGGTCTCGTTCCCAGTCTCCGGCCAGAAACTGTTTCGACAGCGGCGGTCGGTCGTAGGGCCGGTGGGGTTCGTCGCCGATCAGCACTACTGGACCTTCGAATCCGCTACGCCGCAACGTCTCCGCAGCCCGCAACCCGGCCAGCGACGCGCCAACAATATGGACCGATTGTCGGGCCACGAGCCGCTACTCAGTCTTCGATGGTGATGGCCTGCTTGGGGCAGCGCTGCACGCACTCCTCCATACGGGCCCGATCCCCTTCGTCAGGGTTCTCGTTGAGGACGTACAGGAAGTCGTCATCACGTACTTCGAATACGTCCGGAGCGATCTGCATGCAGATGGCATTGCTTTCACAGAGATCGAAATCGACTACGACTTTCACGGTTCCTCCCCGAACGGCATCGAAACCGATGCTCTCGACAACGCTGCCGACTCTAGCCCAATCGGTTAGCGCGCACCGGTGTGGAGAACGAGTGGGAACCGTTCGCGGATGGCTTGCTCCCGTGAGGGTTCGAGATGATCAGGGTGATGGTTGGCCAGAATCTCGCGGGCGTACTCGTGGGCGACCTGCAAGGCGTCTTTACCACCCGCGTCGAGCCAGTTGTCGGGGGTGTCACGATCACCAATCTCGGGATACAGATATTCCTTCTGCATCAAGGCCAGAGTCTGAGGCGAACCTAGGAAATGACCGGGTCCGTGAACGACCTGGCGGATCACCTCCAACGACAACGACTCCTCGCTGACTTCGATCCCGCGAACGGTTCGGTTGATCGACCCGAGCATGTCGTTGTCAATCACCAACGCCTCCAACGAACACGCCAGCAACGAACCCAGCATCCCGGCCGATTCGTAGACGATGTTGGCTCCGGCATGACCGGCGAGCGCCACGTTCAAGCCTTTCTCGTAGCCGGCCTGATTATCGGGAACCTTCGAGTCGGTCATTCCGGCTGCCACACCGGAGGGAAGCCCCAGCCAGTTGGTGATCTGTGCGGCGGCGGCATTGAGGATCCCTTCCTCACCCGAACCACCGCTCATGGCCCCCGTACGAAGGTCCGACACGAACGGCCAGAGACCCATCACACACGGATGCCCGGGACTCATCAGGTTGACCGACGTCAACGCGGCAAGGCATTCGGCGAGGGCCTGAGCCAGCGAACCGGCTAGCGCCGCGGGAGAGGTGGCCCCCGCTTGACCGGCGGACAACAAGTTGATCGGCATTCCCGTTTCGACCTGGGCCACCATGCACGCCGCCGATTCTTCAGCGAACCGCAACGGCGGCACCACGAAGGTGTTGTTCGCAACCACGAAGGGGCGTTTGCGGAACGCTCCTTGAGCCCCGAGCGCCATATCGAACATCTCGACGGTTTCGTAAACGTTGGCCCGCTCGAACCAGGACGTTCCGATGGGTTTGGTGGTCCCAGCCATGGCCGCGAACGCAGTGTTGAGGTCGAGTTCACGGGGCGTTTCGCATTCACGAGCAACGACCGTGCGAACAAAGAAATGAATATTGTCGAGTTTGTCCACCAGTCGAGAACAGTCGTAGACGTCCTGGGAGGTGCTGTTGCGGAAGGTGTTGGTCGGATAGTCGTGCATCAGCACCGCCGCACCCGCCGTTCCGAAATGCACCCGATCGCCACCGATGGTGATCGACTGGTCGTCGTTGAAGCCGTGCCAGATCCATTCCTTGTTGGCGGTGACGATGGCCTGTTCGACAAGGGCCCGGGGGTATCGCAGACGCCCGTGTTCATCGACGAAACCTCCGGCATCGCTGACGACCTGAACAAACTCTGGGATCGGTGATCCCATCCCAATGTCTTCGAGAAGCACCAACGCGGTCTCGTAAACGTCCTGCATCTGTGCTTCGGTCAACGGCCGAAACAGGCCTCCGGACAGGCCCGGTCGCACCGGTCGCACGTCTTGCTCCAGCGGCGCCTGACGGGACGCGATCCGTCCGGCCCGGCCCCCTGATCGGCGAGTCGACGCCGATCCGTTCGTTTCTGCCATCGCAGTTTCCTTATGGTTCGTTCAGGCCCGGAGGGCGTGGTTGGAAGGATCGTAAGCCGGTTCGGCGAGCACCGTGGCGGTGCGCCGAACCCCGAGCAGGTCCAGCTCGAAGGTTGTTCCGGGGGCTTCGTATTCGGGGGCTACGTAGACAAACCCGAGGCTGCGCCCGACGGTGTGACCAAACGCGCCGCTGGTGGCGATCCCCATGACCGAACCATCAACGCCATAGGCTGGTTCGTTGCCGAGAAGGTCGCAGTCACCTTCGTCGAGTTCGACGTACACCAACACCATGGACAACGGATCGTCCTGATCTCGACGATCACGACAGGCTTGACCACCCAGGAACGTCCCCTCGAAGTTCACGAAGCGTTCCAGCCGAGCCTCAACCGGGGTGATCTCGGTGGTCAGTTCGCTACCCCAAGCCTTGTACCCCTTCTCGATACGCATCACGTTCATGGCGTAGGCGCCGAAATGCACGAGCCCGTGAGGTTCGCCGGCGGCCACGATCGCCTGATACACGGTGGCCATCTGCTCCATTGAAAGGTGCAGCTCCCAGCCGAGTTCACCGACGTAGCTGACCCGCAACGCTCGACAGGGAACTCCGGCCACGTTGAGCGTCTGGGCGGTAAGCCAAGGGAACGCCTCGTTGCCGAGGTCATGATCGGTCAACCGGGCCAGCAGATCCCGAGACTTTGGCCCGGTCACCGCGAGGATCGCCAACTCGTCGGTGACGTTGCGAACCGTGACGTCTTCACCTTCGGCGATGTGCCAAGTCAACCAGTCAAGATCGTGGGTGGTACCCATGATTGCCGAGTTGAGATAGAAGTGATCCGACCCAAGGCGGGTGATGGTCATCTCGCATTCGATGCCGCCCTGCTCGGTGAGCATGTGGACCAGACGGATACCTCCGTCGCGGCCCGGAAGGCGGTTGGCACTGAGCCTCGCCAGCAACGCCGCGGCGTCAGCACCGCTGACCTCAAACTTGGCAAACGCCGTGAGGTCGGCGACCCCGACCCGCTGCCGGGTTCCGTGCACCTCGGCGGCTACCGCGTCGAAAGCGTTCGACCGTTTAAAGGTATGAACTTCGGGCTCACCGAAATACTGGGGCCGTTCCCATCCGTACACTTCCTGCCACTGGGCACCAAGGGCATCAAGGTCGTCATAGATCGGGTTGACTTTTTGCTTACGGGCCGCCGGATAGTTCAGCCCCGGGGGTCGGGCCTGATACATGAGGTGGTATTCCTCGATGGCCTTTTCGATAGCGAACTCGCTTCTGGGGCCGGTGTGGTCACCAAACCGGCGAGGGTCCATACCGCGCACGTTGATCTCGGTCTGGCCGTGAACCATCCACTGGGCCAGATATTTGCCAGCCCCTGGGCCCTGCGTGATCCCGATCGAGGCGCCGTTGCAGTGCCAGTAGTTGCGGAGGCCGGGGGCGGGACCCATCAGGTAGCCCGAGTCGGGGGTGTGGGTAATCGGCCCGGAAACCACCTTTTTGATACCAGCATCGGCCCAGGCCGGGACCCGATCCAGCGCATCGTTGAGGCAATCGGCGATGAGGTCAAGGTCGGGAGGGGTCAAATAGAAGTCAAGGTTCCAGTCGACCCCGTCGACGCCGTACGTCTGGGCACCGCTCATCTCATAGGGTCCGATCAGCAGACCATCGATCTCCCGCCGGTAATACGACGACGAGCGGGGATCTCGGGTGACGGGCGGTTCGAACCCGAGGTCCTGCATGGCCGGCAACGGTTCGGTGATGATGTATTGGTGGATCATCGACACGATCGGTACGTCGAGTCCAACCATCGCGCCGAGCTGCGGTGCGTAGTGTCCGGCTGCGTTCACCACATGCTCAGAGACGATCTTGCCCTGTTCGGTGATGACCTCCCAACGGCCGTCCGGGAGTTGACGCATGTCGGTCACGCGGTTGTTGCGGACGATCTCGGCGCCGAGCTGGCGCGCTCCTTTAGCCATGGCGTTGGTACAACCGGTCGGGTCGGTCCAACCATCGTTAGGGGTGTAGAAGCCGGTCTGAACATCGTCAATGTTTTCGAACAGCGGGTTGAGTTCTTTGATTTCTTGGGGCGAGATGATGTGGCTTTCGATCCCCAACTGGTTGAGTTGGGCGTGGACCTTGCGGTGCCAGAGCACCTCTTCGTCGGTGATCGCGAACCGGATCGCTCCGCAGCCGTGCCAGCCAGCCGAGAGCCCGGTTTCTTCTTCGATCTTGGGGTAGAGCGCCACCGCTTCCTGATGGACCTTGGCCATGTTGAGATCGCCGATGAAGTTGGGAACGAGGCCTGCTGCGTGCCACGTCGAACCCGAGGTGAGTTCACCTTTTTCGACGAGCACGGTGTCGGTCCACCCTTCGTGGGCGAGGTAATACAGCAGCCCTACGCCCATTGCGCCCCCGCCGATGATGACGCAACGTGTCTCGTCTCGCATGATCCCCCTTGCCCGGGTTTGCCGGACGATCTCGATTGGAGCGGCCGAACGGGCCCAACTCCCAAACCAATGTTCCGCTGAGTGGAACGTTCCGTTTACTCTGGCTATTCTACTGCGATGCAGGCAGTCGATCGAATCTTTTCTGTCCTGCGAGCGTTGGCCCGCCAACCCGGTACCACCACGCTCGCCGACCTCGCCCGTCGCACCAGCCTTCCAAAACCTTCCCTTCTTCGCTTACTCGCAGCGCTAGAAGATCAAGGTGCAGTTCAGTCGATCAACGGCCGCTACGCCATCGGTCCAGGACTCGCCTCGCTGACGCAAGAAACCCCACCGATCAGCTCCCTTCGTGAGATCGCTCGACCGCACCTGGTGGAACTCGCCGGAGCATTGCACGAGAACGTTTCGCTCACCGTGGCCGACGATGACCACACGCTCTACCTCGACACCGCAGTGGCCGAATCGTCGGTCATGGTTCAGGACTGGACCGGGGAACGTCTCCCCTACCACGCCTCCGCTGGGGGTCTGGTATTGATGTCGACCTGGTCGCCAGCCGACATTTCCCGCTACGCAGCAACCCGGCCCCAGGCTTTTACCGCCGCCACCGTCACCACCCTGACCGGGTTACGGGCCAAGATCGATGAGGTCAACCGCACCCAGGTGGTCTGGACCCATCAAGAGTTCAGCGACGACGTCAACGGGGTTGGCACCCCGATCACCGACGCGGCCGGGACGGTGCGCGGTGCCCTCAACGCCTACGGCCCGTCCTACCGGTTCCCCGGTTCGCGAGCTCCCGAAGAAATCGCCCGAAAGTTGATCGCTGCCGGTCAGGCCATCGGTACCCGGTTGGGCTAAGCGCCGGCCCGGTACCAGGGGCGAAGCGACACCGATATCGGCACCCGTCGTCCCCCGATGTCGGTCTCCCAGCCGGCGCCAGCCAACCACTCTGAAGACACCGTCTCGCCGTCCGGATGCACCACATAGGCCATGGCGCAACAACGGTTCTGGGTTGCGCTCCACATCGACGACGAAATCCGGCCCACCACCGAACCGTCCCGATACAGCGGTTCGTCGTGGTAACTGAGCAATTCCGGGTCCTCAATTTTCACCTGGATCAGCCGTTTGCTCCGCGGCTGATCGCGTTGAGCCAACAGCGCGTCTCGGCCAATGAAGTCGCCTTTGTCCCAGTCCACTGCGAAGCTCAACCCTGCCTCCAGCGGGGTGTCCTCGTCGGTGATGTCGTGCCCCCAGTGACGCATCCCGGCTTCCAACCGCAGCGAGTTCATGGCGTGGTAGCCGGCGTGCACCAACCCGTAAGCCGAACCGGCGTCGAGCAGCGCGTCGTAGACCGCGGGAGCGGCCTCGTTGTCCATGTACAGCTCCCAGCCCAATTCGCCGACGTAGCTCATCCGCAACGCCAACACTTCCTGCCCGGCAAGGTCGATACTGCGACTCCAACCGAACGGAAACGCCTCGTCGGATACGTCCTCGGAGGTGACTTGGGCCAGCACCGCCCGGGCCTGAGGCCCCATCAGCCCCAACATCACTTGATCGTGGGTCACGTTGGCGATCGACACGTTTCGACCCTTGCTGGCCCGCCGCAGACGCGCCCAATCTCGGGTTTCTGACGCGGCCGAAGTCACCACGAAGAACCGGTCCTGGTCAAGCCGGGTCACGGTCAGGTCGGCTTCGATACCACCCCGCTCGTTGCACCACTGGGTGTACACCCCTTTGCCGATCGGTGCGTCGATCGTTGCCACCGACAGGTGGTCCAGTACCGCAAGGGCGTCGGGGCCTTCGACGGTGAACTTGGCGAACGAGGTTTGGTCAAACAAGCCGACCGACTCCCGCACCGCGCGACACTCCCGAACCATGTTCGGA